>CAKPTK010000035.1 GCA_934190685.1 uncultured Prevotella sp. | reverse complement strand
TGTGGTTTCACATGAGCCATGGAAATGAACGCCGCACTCAGCATGGTGAACACCATGGCTTGAATGAAGCACACAAGTACTTCAAGGAGCATCATGAAGATGCTCATCAGAACACTAACAACTGTCATCGCGGAACCCATACCAACACCCACACCAAACATGATGAAGATGATGCATGCGAAAGAAAGCGCAATGGCGTGTCCTGCCATCATGTTGGCGAAAAGACGGATCGTCAATGCCAACGGCTTTGTAAAGATACCAAACAATTCAAGGAACGGCATCAACGGCACCGGAACCTTCAACCAAGTAGGCACATCAGGCCAGAAAATTTCCTTCCAATATTCCTTCGTACCTGTAAGGTTGGTAATCAGGAATGTGCAAAGTGACAAGAAGAAGGTGCAGGCGATATTGCCTGTCAAATTACCGCCACCTGGAGGGAACGGAACGACACCCATGATGTTGGCTACAAAGATGAAGAAGAAACACGTAAGCAAATAGGGAGCATACTTGTCCGCTTCTTTGCCCAACGCAGGTTTCACGATATCATCGTAGACATACATCACAAACATGTGCATCAGTCCTGTAAACCCTTTGGGAGCAGGATCTTCAGGCTTGTGCTTGCGACACCATCTTGCCGGAATCAATATGCAAAGCAACAAGATAATCGCATCAATAAACAGGACAGCCACTGTCTTCGTAATGGAAAAGTCCAAAGGACGAACCTCTTGACCATTCACCGTCTCACAAATCTTGTTGGCATGAGCCTGGCTGCCGGAGATATAAAGTCCATAAGGTCCGGGACGGTTGCCCTTGGCATCTTTCTCCTCAGCAAAAGCTGAACTGGAGAACACATGCCAACCTGTGGAACTTTTCACTATGACCGGCAGACTGATCACGATTGGCTTGTCACCGATATTGGTTACATGCCATTCATAAGAATCTTTGATATGACCCCACAATATGCCCGGAAAATCAATGCTACTCTTTTGCTGTTCAGCAGCCGGCATCGGCATCACCGCAAAGAGCAACATCAACATCAGGAACAAATGTCTTAGTCTTGTCATATTAGTTTTCTTTTTTAATTGTTTTTTCCAATCTTGTGAAGTATAGGACGTTGTAGACCAACATCACAATGTAGAATACAAGGAAGTAGGCAAAGAATCGCAAGATAGCGTCAAACTGACGCACCACGAAACTATAGACTACCACTAACAACAAAGCGGACATCATGCGCAAAGCTGAACTTGCCATATAGAACTTGACAAGTGTATCAGGAGAAGATTTTGCAACCCTTTTCCAACTTGCGCCATAGGCAAAGAGCGCCACCAATGTATATATCGTGGAGATAATCAAATCCCATTGAACGAAAATACCGCTCAACCGATCGTAGACCATGCCGACCACAAACAATGTCGCAGTCAGCCAAAGTCCCCATTTGATGTACCTGGCCTTAATACCGTCTATGTTATTCGTATTCATCATTTTCTTATACTTCAACGCAAAGGTTCACGTCGTTTTTCTGAACTTCCACAAAGCCTGCCTTGATAGCGAGTTGGCTTTTGTTACCGCCTGAGACGTATTCCACCATTCCCTCTTGCAAGGTCGAGATGATAGGAGCATGGTCATTGAGAATCTCGAAAGTGCCTTTTGTTCCCGGCACCGTCACGCTCTCAACCGCTCCGCTGAACACGATTTTCTCAGGGGAAACTATTTTTAATCTCAAACCCATAGTCATTCAGTTTTACGAGTTATGGGATTACTGAGCCTTAGCCTGCTCAAGGAGTTGCTTACCCTTAGCGATAGCATCCTCGATTGTACCAACATTGAGGAAAGCCTGCTCTGGAAGATCGTCCACTTCACCATCCAATATGGCATTGAAGCCTTTGATTGTGTCCTCGATAGGCACCATCACACCTTTCAAACCAGTGAACTGCTCTGCCACGGCGAATGGTTGGGAAAGAAAACGCTGCACACGACGTGCGCGGTTCACAGTCAACTTGTCTTCGTCTGAGAGTTCATCCATACCGAGGATAGCGATAATATCCTGGAGTTCCTTATATCTCTGAAGAATCTGCTTCACTCGCTGTGCGCACTCATAGTGAGCCTTGCCCACAATCAGCGGGTCAAGAATACGGGAAGTACTACCCAGCGGGTCTACTGCAGGATAGATACCAAGTTCTGTGATCTTACGGCTCAACTCTGTTGTGGCATCCAAGTGAGTAAAAGTTGTTGCAGGTGCAGGGTCGGTCAAGTCATCGGCAGGCACATAGACCGCCTGTACAGAAGTGATGGAACCCTTCTTGGTAGAAGTGATTCGCTCCTGCATCTGTCCCATCTCACTGGCCAATGTTGGCTGATAACCTACAGCTGAAGGCATACGGCCAAGAAGAGCGGAAACCTCGGAACCGGCCTGGGTGAAACGGAAGATGTTGTCGATGAAGAACATGATATCGGCCGCCTCACCATTCTTACCTCCATGGTCACGGAATTCCTCAGCCACAGTCAGACCTGACAAAGCCACAGATGCACGTGCGCCTGGTGGTTCATTCATCTGTCCATAGACAAGGGTAGCCTGAGACTTTTTCAACTCTTCCGGGTCCACGAGACTCAAATCCCACTTTCCCTCTTCCATGGCTTTTTTAAACTTGTCGCCATAGCGGATTACTCCAGACTCAAGCATATCTCGAATCAAGTCGTTACCCTCACGGGTACGCTCGCCGACACCTGCAAAAACTGAGTAACCATTGTGTCCCTTGGCAATGTTGTTGATAAGCTCCATGATCAGTACGGTCTTACCCACACCAGCACCACCAAAGAGTCCAATCTTACCACCTTTCATGTAAGGCTCGAGCAAGTCGATTACCTTGATACCTGTGGCAAGCATCTCTTTGTGAGTGGAAAGCTCCTCAAACTTTGGAGCCTCTCGGTGGATTGGATAAGCACCTTCCATGTCAAGAGTCTTCATGCCATCAATAGGCTGGCCAATGACGTTCATCATGCGGCCTTTGATCTGTTCTCCAGCAGGCATTGTGATTGGGCTACCGGTCGGAGTGACCTCCAAATCACGTTGCAGACCATCGGTATTGTCCATAGCCACACAACGAACTGTATCCTCACCGATGTGCTGTTGCACCTCGATGATGAGATTACGACCATCCGCACGCTTAATCTTCAATGCCTCATGGATTTTTGGCAGCACCTTCTCCGCATCCTGACCGGCGGTATCAAAATACACGTCGATAACAGGACCTATAATCTGAGAGATGCGTCCCTTAATTTGTGACATAAGCTATAAGATTTATGTGTTGGTTTAACTTATTCTTTAAATTCGCACAAAAGTACAAAATATATTATTATAGGACAAATATGAACAACAATATGTTCTCGTTTTGAACATTAATTAATACATATTTCCTAAATATTTCATCTTAGATACTCAGTTCATCAAGCACGGTAATGAGTTTCTTGTCGAAGGGTTTGTCTGAACGGATAGCCTCGCTCAGTGGTACATAGACAATCTCATTGTTGCGGATGCCAATCATCACATTGCGCTGTCCCTGCATAATTGCCTCGATAGCCCCCACTCCTGTACGGGAAGCGAGGATTCGGTCGTGTGCTGACGGACGGCCGCCACGCTGCAAGTGGCCAAGGATAGACACACGCACATCGTAATCGGGGAATTCCTTCCGCACACGGTCTGCATAGTACAAGGCACCGCACTTCGGACTTTCCGACACGATGACAATACAGCTCTTCTTTGACTTGCGGATACCGCGCTCCATGAAACGTGCCAACTGGTCGACATCAGTACTGTCCTCTGGAATAATGGCAGCCTCAGCACCTGAGGCAATAGCACTGTTCTGAGCCAGGAAACCGGCATCACGCCCCATCACCTCGACAAAAAAGATACGCTCATGGCTCTGCGCCGTATCACGTATTCTATCGACGCATTCTACGATGGTGTTCATCGTTGTATCATATCCGATGGTAGAATCGGTGCCATAGAGGTCGTTGTCGATGGTGCCAGGCAAACCGATGCAGCACACATCATATTTCATGGCGAAATTCATCGCACCTGTCAGCGAACCGTTTCCACCAATAACCACGAGGGCGTCGATGCCTTCTTTCTTCAGATTGGCGTAAGCCTTGTCCTGACCTTCCTCGGTCATGAATTCCTTGGATCGTGCAGTCTTGAGGATTGTTCCTCCTGACATGATGATACCGCTCACATTCTCTGTGGTAAAGGGCTTTATTTCATCATTGATAAGGCCATCATAACCTCTGTATACGCCTTTTATGTTGAATCCATTGCAAATACCGGCACGTGTCACAGCACGTATAGCCGCATTCATACCCGGAGCATCACCTCCGGAAGTCAATACTCCAATTGTCTTAATCTTTGCCATAACTTTGAAGTCTTTTTAACACCTATTTTATATATAACTACATATTTATCGTCAACCAAAGCGCCGCCAATCCGAGGACACCGCCAGTCAAGGCATGCCACCCCACATGACGGAGATACCACCAAAGGTTCATTCTTTCCATCTTCATCAGTGCCAGTCCACTCATTGAGCCAATGAGCATCACGTTGCCGCCCATGGCTGAACAGTAGGCAATGATTTTCCAATAAGCACCATTCTGGACAAACTGCTGCATATAATCACTCATGTAACGTGTCATGTCCACCACCGGATAAATGGAAAGAAAACTAAGAGAAGTGGCAAAATTGTCAAGCACTGAACTCACTACTCCTGCCATCATCCCCAACACCCAGACACTATGAATATTTTGTTCAACGAATGCCGTGACCGTGTGCATGGCTCCCGTCTCACAAAAAACACCGATAGCGAGCATCGTGCCCATGACAAAGAGCATCATCTGTATCACGCCATATTGCAGTACACGAGGCACCCGGCGTTGTATCATCTGCTCAGTGTTCATCAGCTTGCGGTTGAACACCTCGTTGACCACCCACAAGACGGATAACACGCAAAGTGCGCCGAGGAATGGACTTAACTTAGTGATATTGTGGAAAGTCGGGATAAACCACAATCCGCCGATGCCGACGAAAAGCATCAACAACCTTTGCCACACGTTGAGTCGGGTGTCATCGCCCCGATAAGGCATCACAATCCATTCCGTATCCACTTGTTCCGGCAATGCCCTACCGATAAAATAGGTCGGCACTGCCCATGCCAACAGGCAGGGAACGATGAGTGAAAGCGAGAAGTTGGTCGCAGTGACGGCACCCATATTCCAAAGCACCAAACCAGTAGGATCACCGATGACCGTAAGTGCTCCACCGCAGTTGGCGGCAAGCAGCACCGCACAACCATAATACAGTCTTTGCCGATGGTTGGGCACGATGGAATGCATGATGGTGAGCATCATCACGGTGGTGGTGATATTGTCAAGATTGGCAGAGATGACAAAAGTCACCACCGCCAAGGTCCACAACAGTTTTTGACTGTTACGGGTCCGCATCAACTGCGAGATGAAGTCGAAACATCCATTGTTGTTGAGTATTTCGACAATGGTCATGGTCCCCAACAGGAAGAGTACGATTTCAGAAGCCTTGCCGACATAAGCCAAGAAGACATTCTGAGCGATAAACTGCTTCACGTTGGAACTGGAGGGTTCCAATCCATTGAGGAAGACGAAATACTCGGAGCTATGCATATTCATAACGAAATCTGTACCATAACAGATATAGAGCACCCAACCAACTGTCCCGGCGAACATGGCCACTGCGGCTTTGTTCACGTTGGTGATGCTCTCTGTAGCTATCAAGAGATAGCTCAAGAGCAAGATTGCTACTATTATCAATGTCATATCGTTATGAATTATCCACCGCAAAAGTACGAATTAATTTGGACACTCAAAACTTTGAATGAGTTTTTTATCCACGTTTAACATGAATTTAATCGAAGATGACGTTATTTTCTTCCGATTCTCTTTCGCAACAAATTTTCCAAATCGGTTTTGTTGCGTAAAGCATGCAAGGTTATAAAGATGCTTCCCAGGAAGAGTACAGCCCCTGCCAACCAGTGCGTCCATCCCTTCAGCCACGTCACGCCGTAGGTCAGAATGGCAATGGTCAATTCCACTCCGAGATAGCGCATCACGTTGGGATAGATATGGAAATGGTAACGCCACCGGGTATAGAACGTGAGCATCAAGAAATCCAAAGTTGCCACCACAAGTATGGCAACCCCTGTGCCGTTCAATCCCCACAGTTGGAAACCTACCGCCACAAGCAACACGATGACGACAGCATAAACGCCTTCCAACAACAGAAATGAACGGGAATCGCCTTTTGCAAGAGCCAAATAGGAAATAGGGAGTTTTACGGCGCGGAAATAAAGTGCCACCACCACCAACTGCACCATGCCGAGTATAGGGGTAAACTTATCTGAAAAGAGCAATGGCAGCAAAAAGGGAAGCAGAACGCTGAAACACACAAGCATCGGCGAAAGCAACAACAGCGACACTTCCATCTGTCGGTTCACCGTTTCGTTCATACGGTATTCATCCTCACAGCATCCCGAAAGTCGAGGGTAATAATCGGTCTCCATCGCCGAAAACACCATGCCGCCATAGGTCATGGTCATCATATAACCTGCGTTGAACAAACCGACATCTGTGGTCGAGCCTTGCATATTGAGAAAAACCCTTATCAAATAGTCGGCTCCACTGCCGCACAGGGCCGCCAGCACAAAAGCCATTCCAAGTCGCACCATAGGACCGCCCTCAGTCAAAAGTCTGCGCAGGATGGAGAAGTTGCCTGCAACATGCCAAGGACAGGCCCGAACAGAAAAGGAAAGTGTGAGCACGGTCTGAAGCACCGACACGGCAAGCAAGGCGCTGACGATACCCCGAATGCCCCATACCCAATAGATGGGCACGGTAGTCAAAAGAGCTCCCAACACGGTGAGCACGGTAATATAAGCAAGGGCACCCAACCGATGCATGCCCTTCAGCACAGCCAGTTCTCCGCTCACCAACGTGGCAAGCCCCACCACAGGAGCCAGTAACATGAAATCGACAGTGTGGTCGGAAGACGAAAAGGCGAACCTACTGAGAAAACCGCTCAGCGCCACACACAGAATCATACCGAGAACTGCAGCCATCACACTCCAGGCTCTCACCACCGCCACACCATGACGCAAACAATGAATATTACCCGTCTCGTGGGCAATGGAAATATTGCGTACAGCACTGGTGGAGATTCCCAAGCCCGTGGCATCTGTCAACAAATTCGTGGAGGCATTATACAGTCCCACGATGCCCATACCCTCAGGCCCCAACAGCACTGCAACAAATTTGTTGCGCACCAGTGAGACTAAAAGGCTCAGACCTTGAACTCCACCGAATACGCCTGTGAATTTCAAGATATGACCATAGCTATTCTGTTCTTTCGTCTGCGTCATCATTATAGATAGTAACGAACTGAAGCCCCATAATATTGTACAACTTTTTCGTTTTTTATTTTGTCGTGCGAACAAATAGCCGTACCTTTGCCTTTATATGAAAGATGTGGCTAACAAGAATACAGAACAGACTCCATTGGTGAGTTTCATTGTTACTTATCACAACGAACCCGTTGAGTTTCTACGGGCGTGTTTGGAAAGCATTCTCGCCTTGTCCTTGTCGGAAACGGAGCGAGAAATCGTACTCGTTGACGATGGCTCCGATTTATGTCCACTCAATGCGCTGAGCGATCTCAATGACTATCTGCTTTACATCCGTAAGCGTAAAGGTGGTGTGAGCGTAGCCCGCAACCTTGGCCTACAGGCTTGCTCCGGTCAGTTTATACAGTTTATTGACGCTGACGACAAGCTTATCCGCAATACCTACGAACACAACCTCGACCTTGTGCGCTATCACCATCCTGACATTGTGCTCTTCCGGACCACCACACGCGAGAAGGTCAACACGCCTTTTTACCTTCCAAGTGCAGAGACGGGTACCGAATATCTCAAGCATCACAATCTCAGAGGCTCAGCCTGTTCCTACATCTTCCGACGTGAAATGCTCATGGGATTGCGGTTCACTCCCGGTGTGAAATATGGCGAAGACGAGGAGTTCACAGCCCAACTCATACTCCGTTGTGAGCGGGTGCTCGACACGGGAGACCAAGCTTACTTCTATCGCAACAATTCTGCCTCCATGACCAACCGCAAGGATAAACGCAGCATTGCGGAACGGCTGAACGACATCGAGGCGGTTATCTTCCGACTGCAAGACAAGGGGGCCTTGCTGCCCGAAATGGAAAGGTTGTCACTCCAGCGTCGCATTGACCAGCTGACCATGGATTATATCTACAACATCATCCGGTTGACACGCGACTGGAAGAACCTGCAGTCGCGTCTCTCCCGTCTTCACAATCGGGGTCTCTACCCTCTCCCCTTGCAACACTACACCAAGAAATATTATGCATTTGCCCGTATGTCGGCCTCAAAATTAGGCCTGCGCCTCCTTTTTGGAGCCATCTTGGCAAAAGGATAAATCTGAAGATATGACTCCAACCATTTCCGTCATTGTCGTCACCTATAACCAGGAAGATACCATCGCCCGAACGCTTGACTCCATTCTCGCCCAACGTTGTCACGCTCCCATTGAGATTGTCATTGGCGAGGACGGGTCAACAGATGGCACACGTCTTGTCTGCCAACAATATGTCGGACGATATTCCGACAAGATTCGCCTCATGCCACAAAAGCCCAACAAGGGGGTAGTCAATAACTATATGGATTGCCTGCTTGCTGCTCGCGGTACCTTTATTGCAGACTGCGCTGGTGATGACTATTGGATTGATCCAGAGAAACTGGAGAAGGAACTGCGGCTGATGGAACAGGACGACCAAATCACACTCGTGCACACGGGATGGAATTGGTTTGACGTGCGGACAGGAAACGCTCGTCCCAACATTTTCACACCCTTTCCAGAGACAGTCACAGACGGAAAGGAAATGCTCGAATCCATTCTCACAGCCACACAAGCACCTGTAGTCCATCTTTGCACTGCGCTCTACCGTGCCTCCACCATCCGACAGATTTATAAAGAGAAAACCCATCTTTTCCGTGGGGTGGAACTGGTATGTGAAGATTTGCAAATCACTTTCACACTTGCCGCCATGGGAAAAATCGCTTACTTGCCCGACCTCACACTCAACTACAGTTACGGAAAGGAGTCGATATCCAATCAAGGTGAGGGACGTGCTGCCGAAGGCAAACAGTTTGTCTTCACGCGTCGGGCTACAGACCTGGCGTTCCGACTGATGACAGAATACCACTTGACACCCTCTACAAAACTGAAGGACTTCTTCGCCTTTCGGGCTTACAGTCAACTGATGCACGCTTTCCGCCTCCATGACCACCATTTGTTTTTGGAAGCGCAGTCGTGCATTGATGATTGGCAAGTTGTGCCGACAAGGCGCATCAAACTGTTACAAGGTATAATGAGTCGCCCCATGTTGTGGACCTTCATGCTGCATATTAGAAACGTCGTAGTCTGCCTGAAGCATTTATTACTCGCAGAGTAAGCATCCGCTAATGGCACACTAACGATACGCTAATGGCACACTAACGATACGCTAATGGCACACTAACGATACGCTAATGGTATACTAACGATACGCTAATGGCATACTAACGATACGCTAATGGCATACTAATGACAGGCGAAAGGGGTGTGTGAAATCTTGCTATGCATGAGGCGATGCTGTTAGGAAGAGACGACAATTACAAAAGTTCCTGAAAAAGCTCTGTCAAACGCTTTCCTATGGCTTGAGGCGAGACCTGCAAGCCAACCTCTTCAGAAATTTTGTCGCCGTCAACGGATGCATAGTTGTCCGATACCTGGCACATCATCCCAAACAAAGCATGAGCATCGTCAATCGGCACAACGTGACAACCTGCCAAGCGCAGACTTCGAGGTACCACTTCTGTGGAAATGACGGGGATTCCTGTACTCATCGCCTCACACAAGACAAGAGGCTGAGCCTCGCTCCGAGAGGCAAGCACCAGGCAATCGCTCTCATAGAGAATGCCCCGCACCCCCACTTTATCGACCAGCCCCCGAATCTCTACCACCTCTTTTAATCCTCGTTCTTCCACCATCCTCGCCAAAGCTGGAGAATCGGTGTAAGTACCGGCAATAATCAGGCGTACTTCCGAAGACTTTCTCTCCACTAATTCACGGAAAGCGTCAAGCAACACATCATACCCCTTAAGCGGAATAAACATGGCAAGACAACAAAAGACAAAAGGACGATTCTGTATCGGTTTTCGATGGACTGGAGCGAAAAAGTCTGTGTCGATGGTATTGGAAACATCCGTCCAACGATAGTCCCTGCCGAAATATGGGGCGAGATCGTCCACCAGTTCCGCCGATACGGGGATGACAAGACTCGTCTGGCGATACACTTCCTTCAGTATCGGAATCTGCCAGATTCGCTCCAAAGGGCGGTTGCCGAATTCCGTAGCGAAGACGAGATGGGACAGATGCTCAGTGACCACATAGGGCACATTCCATTGTCTGGCAAGCAACATCGCAGCATAGCCCGCCCATTTTCCGCAATGCGCATGGATGATATCGGGTTTTCCATAGCAATCCACATAATAGTCCACCATCCGACACACCGTTCTCACCCACCGCCGCATATTCATCCGAGGGGCCATGGGGAGACCATGCATCTGACGATAAAGCACGGTTATCCCCTCCATCTCTTTTTCCTCGCATTGGGTTTGGGCTGTCAGATATTTCCATTTACTGATGGTCACCCCCAACTGCACACATGCCACGATGCGCACGGTGTTTCCCTGTTTCGCCAAAGCTTTGCTTTGGTCAAGACAAAACGCTCCGCCATAGGGCGGAAAAAAAGAAGGTATCTCAAGGATGTGCATAGCGTAAATTATACTAAAAAAAGCCCTGCTTATTCACCACGAACGAGCAGGGTAGTCACTAACAAATAAAATTATTATAATGATATTTCTATTGATGACGCTTACACATGTTCACAAAATATTCATGCACACGTGTGTCGTCGTTGAGTTCAGGATGGAATGCCGTGACAAACTGGTTGTCCTGACGGGCGGCGACGATATGACCGTCCACCTCTGCCAGCACTTCCGCATCGCCCCATACCTCCTTAATATAAGGAGCCCGGATGAATGTCATCGGAACATCGCCTTCGATACCCTTCATGGGAGCCTCCACATAGAAACTTCCCAACTGGCGCCCATAGGCGTTGCGCAAAGCGGTAATGTCCATCGTGGCAATGCGACGGCTCGGTTCCCCTTCGATTTTCTTGGCAAGGAGAATCAGTCCCGCACAGGTGCCATACACTGGAAGTCCCTTGGCTATTGCATCCTTGACAGGTTCCATGAGTTCCAGTTCGTTGAGAAGTTTAGCCTGTGTGGTACTCTCGCCTCCCGGAATGATGAGACCGTCTTTCGGCTGGTCCCAGTCTTTCAGTTGTCGCACCTCAAAACTCTCCACGCCGAGACGCTCAAGTTTCTGTCGATGTTCCGCAAAAGCACCCTGAAGAGCCAATACTGCTATTTTCATTTTTCCTTCTCTTCTTTTTATTTACCTCTCTCTGCCATGAGCAGGGCGATTTCCTGTTCGTTGATGCCGACCATAGCCTCGCCGAGATCCTCAGAGAGTTCTGCGAGCATCTTGGGATCGTTATAGTTGGTCACGGCCTTCACGATGGCGGCGGCACGCTTGGCTGGATTGCCGCTCTTGAAGATACCAGAACCTACGAATACGCCTTCTGCACCCAACTGCATCATCAGAGCGGCATCGGCAGGAGTAGCCACACCGCCAGCGGCAAAGTTCACCACCGGAAGTTTGCCGTTCTCATGAACATACTTCACGAGATTGTAAGGAGCCTGCAACTGCTTGGCAGCCTCGTAGAGTTCGTCTTCGCTCATAGAAACGAGACGGCGGATTTCGCTCTGCATCATGCGCATGTGGGTCACAGCCTGCACCACGTCACCAGTTCCCGGCTCACCCTTGGTACGAATCATTGTAGCACCCTCGGCGATACGGCGGAGTGCCTCGCCCAAGTTCTTGGCGCCACAAACGAAAGGCACATCAAACTTGGTCTTGTCGATATGATAGACATTGTCTGCAGGAGAGAGCACTTCACTCTCGTCAATATAGTCGATTTCGATAGCCTGGAGAATCTGAGCCTCTGCGAAATGGCCTATACGGCACTTGGCCATCACAGGGATAGAAACAGCCTTCTGAATGCCCTTGATCATCTTAGGGTCGCTCATACGAGAGACACCACCTGCAGCACGGATGTCAGCAGGAATACGTTCCAAAGCCATCACGGCGCAAGCGCCTGCAGCCTCGGCTATTTTAGCCTGTTCTGGAGTCGTAACGTCCATAATCACACCGCCCTTGAGCATCTGCGCCAAGTTGCGGTTAAGGGTTTGTCTGTCTTCTTTCATTTCTTTTATACTTATTACTTTTGTTTACTTTTTCTTGCTATCAGAAAGCAAATCATCGCTTTCAGAGTGCAAAGTAACAAAAAAACAATGAAACAACGAAATAAAACGCTTGCTTTTTTACAATCACAGTCCGACTCACTGCATCTTCGTGCCCGACATCCAAAGGAAGTAGAGCATGAGAAGCCAATCCAGGTCTTCGAAAAAAGGACATGGTTTGGTGAGATAATAATATTCAATTCAAATCAGACGACAATATAGGCGGTTCGGTAATAATATTTTCCTTTTCGCATTAGGATATATTGCAATAATGTCCCAAAGACAACACCTTTGCAATAGCACTAAACGATGAGCTATAATAAAATTTTGAATAAAATTAACGGAGGTTTGCATGTTTATGCACAGAACAGCGCATAATTCTCCTGTCCGCTCGTCGGGGCTGACTGCACAGCCCCTTGCCGCTCGGCGTTCCCTCAGCAAGGGGTGTTTTATTTCTTGGCGGAAATGAAGCCGTCAACGTATTTTTCCCCTGCGTGACTACGGCAAAAGCCTGTCTTACAAGTTTGTTGGCAACGGCAACGACAGCAACTTTGCCAGGTTTGCCATTGGCACGCAGACGGTCGAAACATTCCTTGCACTCCTTGTTGCAGCGCAATGCCGAGCATGCGCCAATGTACAGTTGACTACGCAGGTAGGAGTCTCCATTGCGGTTTAGCAAGAAGTGTGGGGGCGGAACATTTTATACAGTCTTTATGACCAACGAAAAATCGGTCTTAATCCACACTTGATGTTGAATATTTATACAAAGTTACAATTTAAAATTAATATACGATGAAAAAGATTTTAGTAACATTGACCATACTTGCCGTGTCGGCAAGTATAGATGCCCAGAACAAGACACGCAGCGTTTCGGTTGAACTGCTTGGTGCACAGAATATGGTCGGAGTGAACTACGACAGCCGACTTAAAGGCAATTCCGGATTGGGTTATCGTGTAGGTTTGGGATTTGGATATGGCGATAATTCTGGCTTATTCGACCAAGATATTAAAGGTGTGGGAGTACCAATAGAACTGAATTATTTGTTGGGAAAGAAACACCACAAACTGGAGGTCGGTTTGGGCACGAGCTTTGGAATATATCATGTCAAGGAAACAACATGGTACTATTACCGGCCTGTTCCACCCGAAACCGAAGGACATGGCGAACAATATACATCAACAAGCAATCGCTTCGGTTATTTCATGTTCGGTGACATCGGCTATCGTTATCAGCGCGACAATGGCTTTATGTTTCGTGTCGGCATCTCGCCGTCCTTCAATTTCGGAGACAAGTATGGACTGAAAAAATCGGCCTTCTATCCATACATCGGATTAGGTTGGTCGTTTTAATTGCGAAAGCCATTGTCCTTGACTGTTTTGCGTCAAAGGCAATGGCTTTTACAATATGCTATTTGTCCAACCATTTCTTGAATTGTGCTGTCTTTTCCTTGCTTATCACAATATTCTCGTCGTCGCATCCTTTCAGTCTTACTATAAGTTTTGAACTGAAGAACAGACTTATTTTTCTTATGCCTTTTATATTCGCAATATATTGTCTGTTAATGCGGAAAAATTTATTAGGGTCTAATGCCTGTTCCAAGTCAGCCATGCTCATAGCCAATGGATAGGATGTTCCATCTTCTTTGAAAGCTATGACATGGTTGTCTGTTTTGCATATAAAGCTTATATCATCAGTATACAGCATAATCAATTCGTCGCCCTTGTTCACCAAGAAACGTTCCCTATATTGGCGTGTTTCATCCAATAGACCATTCAACTTATTGCGGGTTTCTTCGGCGGAAGGAGCCAACAATTTCAGTTTGTCCATTGCCATGCAGAGTTCTTTTGAGTCAATGGGCTTCATCAGATAGTCGAGCCCGTTGTTCTTGATGGCCTGCATGGCATATTCTTCGTATGCTGTTGTGAAAACGACAAACGAATTTGGCTTGACATTGCGGAAAGCATCAAACACATCGCCGTCAATCAGCCGGATGTCGGAGAATATCAAATCGTAATCGTTATTAGCCGACAACTCATTTACGACCTCTTCGACACTCTTCAACGGCCCGTGTACCTCTATGGTGTCATCAATATCCATGATGAGCCTTTTCAGTCGCTTTGCGCTGAAGTAGTCGTCCTCTATTATCAATATCTTTTTCATCGTTCTGTTGCTGTTACTTCATGATGGGCAAACCTACTTCAAAATAGTCGTGGGTGACGTTACAGTCTATTCCCTTTCCACATTCCAGTTCATATCGCTGCTTCAAGTTCTCCAAACCGATGCCATACGACTCTATCATCTGGTCGTTATGCCCACACATATAAATCCTGTTGTTCTTAATGACAAGCATATCGTCCAGCACACTTAGCTGAATACAGAGAGGATTGTTTTCCACTGGCGGATTGTGCTTCACTGCATTTTCTATGAGCAATTGCAGACTCAGAGACAATATCTTGTCTTTTCCTTTCACTTTGACATAATCCGTCTCCAATATAATTTTGTCGTCATACCGCAAATTAAGCAGACTGACATACGTTTTGGCAAAGTCCATAGCCTCATTTACGGTTATGTAGTCTTGATCTATATTACGCAGTATATATCTATAAACCTGCGACAGCCTCACCACATATTCTTCTGCCCGTTGCGGTTCCTCTTCTATCATGCCAGCCAGCGAGCTCATACTGTTGAACACGAAATGTGGATCCAACTGAAACCTCAGATATTTCTTTTGCAGACACGTATACTCCTTGTTCCTGCGTATTATTACGTCTGAATAATGCAGCAACAAATGTATAAGAGTCAGCAAACTTGCTATTACCCCAAACAAGAAGAACGTTCCCCAAACATCTTCTCCCATAAAGTCAGGGGCTATGATATTCTGCAGCAAGTCGCATGCACCAGCAATAAGTATATTGACAGCAACTATAAGGAAAACGCTTCTTGTGAATCTTTCACGGTCGGTTTCTGCAAGTTTGAAGTATCTCCGTCTAAGCAATATCTGATTGACAGACAGGCTAGTCAAAGAAAAAACGCCACAATATACCAAGTCCATAAACAGTACAAGGCAATGTTCTTCGAGTCCTTGCTTGAAATCCTCAAAGTCAACGATTGCCCAAATTACATCGTATAGAAAGAAGAATATAAGAGTGAAAGCACTCCACTCCACCAGAAAGCCTTTGTATTTCTTCAATATCTTCATTATTGTTTTTACTTGTAAAATTAACAAATAATCTTTATATTGCTGCGTATTACTGGACGAAGCGGAATAACAAGCCTTTGAAGCGGAAATATTGGCTTCTTAATTGTTTCTCACAACCCACTCTCCATCGCTTTTTCTTCCTTTATGCTCCAACTGTCCAATTTCTTTAAGGCTTTTCACTATTTTGCATACAGAAGTGCGTCCAATGCCTATAGTTTTTTATTGCTGTCCAGTAAAAAAAATCAAGAAACGAAAAGTGGAATCGGTGTCACGGCTAAATTTCCTCCAAACTGATGATCAGACACTTGCGAGTATCATCTGTAATACGGAAACGGTTGTCGGGACGTTCGGCAAGCAACCATACAATCTTGCCGTCGGCATCGGTAACCACCCGTTGGCGCCGTTTGTCGAAAAGGGAGAATTTGCGGTCGGTCAAATAGTCGCTCACCAGTTTGGAACCTTTCATGCCGAAAGGAATGAAACGGTCACCTGTTTCCACTCGTCGAACACTTAGAGAAAAATTGACCAGGTCGGCGTCAAGACATGCCACCCGTTTGTCTCGAACTATCTGAAAATGTTCATCGCAAGGCACGACACGGATGCGCAGACGCTCGCGGGGAGAGATGACATACAAGCCTTCTTCCGGTATGCGCATGGAGCGAGAGACCTGCCGTTCCAAGGGTTCTACAAGCAAAAAGCCCCTGTCAAGCAGCATTTGAGCCGTGGCAGTATGCCACTCCCTGCCTGTCTCTGACGACAAGCCAGCAAAGACGCTCTCCACTTGTGCCGAAGTAAAACCCACAGGCTGAAGGATAGAAAAAAGCAAATATTCAGGGGAAGGCTCTTGGAGCAAGCGGTCGATGGAAATGCGGAAAGGGATGAAATCGGCTTCGGAAGAGGTGACCACCGACTGTTTTTCGACCACTCGTTTCCGCCCCTCAGCCAATGCTTGGTCAAAGACCCGTTCCGCCTCGGCAAGCCGGGAGGCCGTCGCGGCAATGCTTTCGCTGACAGACGGATTGATGGAACGGAGCTGGGGAATGATGTTCAGCCGGAACTTATTGCGGGTCACATCGTCCACAAGGTTGGTACTGTCGGTGACAAAGTCCTGCCCCAGACCGCGCAACCAGGCTTCAATATCCGCCCTGCCCACACACAACAAGGGACGCACAATGTTTCCCCTGCGGGGAGCAATGCCCGTCAATCCATGCAAGCCTGTCCCCCTCACCAAGTTGATGAGAACGGTCTCCACTTGGTCGTCGCGATGATGCGCCACACAAATGTCGTCCGCACCGATGTCTTGACGCAACTGCTCAAAATATCGATAGCGCAACTCACGTGCCGCCATTTCTATGCTCACCTTGTGAAGTTCGGCATAAGCATGGGTGTCGAAATGTATCAGATGGAAAGGGATGTGATGATTGTCACAGAGCTGACGGCAAAAACGCTCGTCCCGGTCTGACTCCTCACCACGAAGATGGAAATTGCAGTGCACAGCCTCGACACGATAGTGCAGTTGGCTGAGCAACAAAAGAAGCGCCACACTGTCCGCCCCGCCGGACAACGCCACCAAATAGCGTCCGCTCCCGACAAGCAACTTGCGGGAGCGGATAAAATCTTTCACTGTGGAAACAAACTCGTGTGGTTCCATCTGTATTGTTCTAAAACTATTCTACATACAAGACCAGTCCCTTCAGATATTCCCCTTCTGGATGGTAGATATTGATAGGATGGTCGGCTGGCTGATGAAGTTGGTGCAGAATGCGCACCTTGCGACCCGACTGGGCGGCAGCCGTGAAAACGGCATTGCGGAAATTGTCCTTCGTCACCACCTGAGAACAGCTGAAGGTGAAAAGGATACCGCCCTTCTTGATTCGTTCAAACGCCTTGACATTCAAGCGGGTATAACCCTTCAACGCATTGTGCAGGGCGGCACGATGCTTGGCAAAAGCAGGAGGGTCGAGGATGATGAGGTCGTAGCGGTCGTCGGCAGCGTCGAGGACTTTGAAAGCGTCCTCGCAATAAGCTTGA
>CAKPTK010000034.1 GCA_934190685.1 uncultured Prevotella sp. | reverse complement strand
GAGCGTCCCGTCAAGTTTGTGATGAGTTGGGTTGACGAGTTGGTGTTCGCCCTCGTAGCGGTGTATTTCATCAACCTCTTCTTCTTCCAGAACTACGTGATTCCGTCAAGCTCGCTGGAGCGTTCGCTCCTCACGGGTGACTATCTCTTTGTGAGCAAAATGAGCTATGGACCCCGCATCCCCGAGACTCCGCTGACCATGCCGCTGACCCAACACACCCTGCCTGTGGTCAACTGCAAGTCGTATATCGAGTGGCCCCATTGGGACTATCGCCGTGTGAAGGGATTCGGCAAGGTGCAGCTCAACGACATCGTCGTGTTCAACTATCCTGCCGGTGACACTTTGTGTAGTGCCGACCGCTATCAGGCGCAAGACTACTATCAGATGGTCTACTCCTTTGGTTCGCAGCTCTATCAGGGTGGGGCGAATCCCGTCACGATGAATCCCTTGCAGCAGCGCGACTATTTCAACTATATCTATGCCCTCGGCCGTCAATACATCAAGGAAAACGCTTCTGAATATGGCGACGTCATCAGCCGGCCTACCGACCGCCGTGAGAACTATGTGAAACGTTGCGTGGGACTGCCAGGGCAGACCCTGCAAATCAAAAACCGCATTGTCTACCTCGACGGCAAGCCAAACAAAGAGCCTGACAATGTGCAGTATACCTATTATGTCAAACTGCGCCGGCCGATACCGGAAGACTTGATCGACCAACTCCACATCTCGGGCGAAAACCTGCAGATGCTCAGTGCCACTGCCACCCCCAACACCCCGGGCTACATGCCGCTGACGAAACAGATGGCGCAGGCACTTGCCAAGCGCAAGGACGTGGTGGAGAGCATCCGTCTCAACACCGACGCCACCACAGGCGACCTCTATCCGCTCAATGCCGTGACAGGATGGACGCGTGACAACTATGGTCCGATTTGGATTCCCGCCAAGGGCAAGAGCATCGCCCTGACTTTGAAAAACCTGCCCATGTATGAGCGTTGCATCAAAGTGTATGAGCACAACGACTTGCAGGTGAAGGGCGGAAAAATCTATATCAACGGCAAGCAAGCCAACCGCTATACCTTCAAACTTGACTACTACTGGATGATGGGTGATAACCGGCACAACTCTGCCGACTCACGCTATTGGGGCTTTGTGCCCGAAGACCATGTGGTCGGCAAACCGCTTTTCATCTGGTATTCGAGCGACCCCGACCGCCGAGGTTTCTCGGGCGTGCGTTGGAACCGCATTTTCAAGTGGGTGGACAACATCAAGTAAACGCGTGAAGAATGGAGCCAAGTTCATAGCCGCCCTCCTGACAGCCGCCCTCATGGTGCTGCTTTTCAGGACATTGGCATTCACCATCTATTCCATTCCCGCCACCGACATCGACCGTCGGTTGGTCAAGGGCGACAGAGTGGTGGTGAACAGATGGAGCTATGGGCTCCGCTCTGGCGACGGACGGATGTTCCGCTATGCCCGCTTGGTGCCCCACGCCATAGAGCGTGGCGACCTCGTTGCCTACAATCCGCCTGCCGACAGTGTGGTCAACCACCTGCTGCGGAGGGTCTGTCTCGGCAGGGTGGAAGCGGTGCCGGGCGACACCATCAAGGTGAGCGATGCGGCTTATTCCATTCCCCGCCGTTTGGTAGACTGTCCCCTCTTGGGCGACAACTATTATTTAATTTGCAATACCGCTGCCGGTGGCGAACGCTGTCTGGTGGCAGAACCTTACATTATCGGCCGTGCCTTCCTGGTGCTCTATAGCCAGGAAGACACGGCCCATCCATTGGGCGGTTTCCGAAAAGACCGCCTGTTCTTATTGATAAAATGAGCCAAGCATTACTTTCCTCTACTTATTTTGGTCCTGTGCAATGGTATCAGAAACTCTTCCGCTACGATGCCGTGGCTGTGGAGGCATGTGACCATTTCGTGAAACAGACCTACCGCAACCGCTGTGTCATCGCCACCGCCAACGGCACCCAGGTTCTGACCGTGCCTGTTGAGCACGCCAATCCTTCAGCTCCCATGCGCGACATCCGTCTTTCCGACCATGGCAATTGGCGCCATCTCCATTGGAACGCCTTGGTCAGCGCCTATGGCGAGTCGCCTTTCTTCGAGTATTATGCCGACGATATCCGTCCTTTCTATGAGAAACGCTGGACTTTCCTGCTCGACTATAACATGGAAATCACCCAAAAAGTGTGCGAGTTGCTCGACATCGAGCCACGTCTCTCATTGACAGACACATACGTGAAGGACGTGGATGCAGCCGAGGTGGCTGACTTCCGGGAGACAATACGTCCCAAGAAACCCTTGCCCGACACGGATTTCATCCCTAAGAAATATTACCAAGTCTATCAGCAACGTCATGGATTCCTTGCCAACATGAGTGTGCTCGACCTCCTTTTCAACATGGGCAACGAGTCCGTGTTCTATCTCTAATCCCCAATTTCTTGACTGTTGCCGCCCGCTAAGACAGAAAACAGCAAGCAAGAAAAATCCTGCACTTGATGCTTGAGACAAAGGTAATGCACTTGTGAAGAAGAGACAAGTTATTTAATAGTGTTAAAGAAAAGAAGAAAAACAAGCCAATGTGTTGGGCTTTGACAATAAAAGGTTACTTTTGTGGATGTATTTACATTAACTCTTAAATCGTACTGATATGTATAGCAAAGGTTTGAAAGCAGTCTTGACACTGATGGTGGCAAGCGTGATGTTCAGTTCTTGTGTGGGCTCATTCAGTTTGTTCAACAAGTTGGCGAAATGGAACAAGGGTGCCACACGTTATAAGTTGCTCAACGAGTTGATCTTCCTGCTCATTTCTCCGGCCTATGCCGTGTGTGGTGTGGCTGACCTCTTTGTGCTCAACACCATTGAGTTTTGGAGCGGTAGCAACCCCATGGCAGCCAATGTCGGCAAGACCGTGAAGGTGAAAGGTGACGACGGACAGAACTATAATGTGAAATATTTGGCCGACGGCTACGAGGTGACTCGTCCTACAGGCGAGGTGTTCTATTTCCTCTATGACAAGAAGGCAGACACATGGTCTATGGAGGAGAATGGCGTGAAGAAAGAGCTCTTCCACTTCAATCACAACGGCACTGTGAAGATGACATTGCCTACGGGCAAGAAGATGGATGTGGCACTCGATGAGGGTGGCAAGTTCCAACTCCGCACAGCCTTGGCAGGCGACACCTACTTTATGGCGGCAAGATAAGCCATCTCGATAAACACAGAGATATAAACACAATGGACTGCACCCTTTCAAGTGCAACCCATTGTGTTCATATGATAAGTATTTTCTTGTTTTTTTGTTTCAAAGCTGAAGAAAATCCCTATAAAGGGTACCCTATTTCAATCATTTACGACTTAATAATAAAAGAGAGACTTTTATTTTATTAACCAAAACCAATCATTATGGAAAAGAAACTTAAAACGTTAAGATTAAAAGGATTCCTTTTAGCGTGTTTTGTAGGCTTTATCCTGTTGTCCTGCACCTCCATAGGCAAGTCTGATTTGTCTGCGGAGCCGATGTCTGTGGAACTGAAGCAGTCGAGTGAAAATGTGTCTACAACCCATTTTGTTCCCCGTTATGTATTCTTGGACAATGACAAGCGTAGTTTGATAGTCAAGGCGGATACCATAGGCCCTCAGTATCATTTGGCATTGAAAGAAGAGAATGTCAAGTCCTGTCACGATCTCATAGATATAGCCTATCTGAATGACATGGAGGTGGAGTTCAGGTATGACAAGAGCAGCAAAGAAGTGAATTCTGTGAAACTGTTGGGTAGAAAGGCTGGAAAAAGAAGCAATACCCCGATTTTTACAACCGAATGGGTGCAATCGTTTAAAACGAATATGAAAACTTATACTTTAAAACATGTATATGTAGATCAAGTTTTACAGGATGATAATAAGCCATATTTGTTGGTTGGTTCATTTTTGCCGCGTTATTACAATTTGAGACGTGACACTCCTCAATTCCCGATTTGTCGTGAAATCTTGGAGCGTGCAAAGGAGAAGTTCCTTTTCGTTGATATGAAAATAGCTGGAGACGATTCGCATGAAATTGTTGCAGTAAGATTTTCCAGTGCTATATGGCAGACATTTTGGAGAACATCGTGGAGACCACATACACGAGTTGGTGTGCTCCCAACCGAATGCAGCGTTTTATCGGAAGAAGAACTTAAGCAAGTTTATAGAAGGATAATAGAGAATTCATGTGATAATGAACAGAGACCAGATAGGTATCCTTGTATTCCTTTTGGCTATGCCAAAGATGGTTGTTTTGCTCGTGCTCATGCAATGAGGAGATTAATTAATATGATGGGGTTCGAGTGTAATAAGGTTTTTCTATATGGGGCATTAAAGACGAAAGGAATGCAAAATGCCTAAGAATGCCATACTGCCTTCTATAAATAAGTAAGCCCTCATAGATTTGGGCTATGAGGGCTTATTTCTATTTGAATATCAAAGTCGAGATTTTCTCTGGCGCGAAGATTTCTTGCGCCACGTCTTGCATTTGCTGGGCGGTGATGGCGTCGATATGATTGTATAAAGAGGTGATGTCTTTCTCCCATCCATAGTGGAGAAAACTTTTTCCGAAGTCGAGGGCGAAATTCTCCCGATTGTCACACGCCACACCAATCTGTCCCTTGATTTGTCTTTTGGCAGCTTTCAGTTGCGCTTCCGTAAGCGGTTGGGCCATCAGTTTGTCCAGCTCCTTGCGCACCAAACGCAGACAACGGTTCACATCCTTCATGTCACAGCCGAAATACACGCTCCATAGGCCTGTGTCGGAGTAGCTCACCATGCTGCTTTCCACCGAGTAGACCAATCCGTGGCGTTCGCGGAGCGACAGGTTGAGACGGGTGTTCATGCTTGGACCTCCCAGAATGTTGTTGAGCAGATAGAGCGCCATACGCCGCTCGTCATGCACATCGTAGGCGCGATGCCCCAACATGACGTGGGCTTGATGGGTGTGCTTGTCTATTTCCACGGTCTGTGGCTGCTCGTTTGATGCGATGGACTCGTTGTTTTTGTCGATGCTTCCGCCCGATGAAATCGGCAAATCCTCAATATTGGCCGTTGCCGCAGGAAAATCGGCTGTGGCCTTCTCGAGCAATTTGATGAGACGGGAAAAGTCTACATCGCCATAGGCGAAGAAGATGGCATTGTCAGGTCTGTAATATTTACGGGTAAATCGCAAGGCGTCTTCTGTGCCATAAGTGCGCAGTTGGTCAGCGTCGCCCAATATTTTATGGCCCAATGGATGTCCCTTGAACACCAAATTCTCGAATTCATCGTAGATTAGTTCCGCCGGACTATCGTTGTATATTTCGATTTCATCGCATATCACCTCCACTTCTTTTTCCAGTTCCGCTTGCGGATAAGTGCTGTGAAACACAATGTCTGTGAGCAAATCCACCGCCTTGGGCAGATGCTCATGGAGGATGGCTGCATAGTAGACGGTGTCCTCCTTGTTGGTGTAGGCGTTGAGGTCGCCCCCCACACGTTCCAAGCTGTTGATGATTTGCAAGGCGTTGCGGCGGCAAGTCCCCTTGAAGGTCGTGTGCTCGCAATAGTGGGCAATGCCCTCCTGTTCCCGGCTTTCATCCCGAGACCCCGCATTGATTTCGTAGCCACAATAGACCACAGGCGAGGTGGAAGGCAAATGGATGATGCGCAGTCCATTGCGCAATGTTATCGTATTATAATTCATAATTTTATAGACTGACTACAACTTTTCCAAGATTTCTGCAGCCAGTCCTGTCGCTTGAATGATTTGTTCGTCAGTCATTCCCATTAATTTCATCTGTTTGGCTATTTCTAAAGAACGGCCATCACGTCCTTTCTCAATACCTTTCTCAATACCTTTGCCGTATCCTTTGCCGTATCCTTTGTCGTATCCTTCATCATATCCTTCACCATAACCTTCATAGTGACTTGTGTCAAAAAGGCTTTTCATGTGTCTGACAGATTCCATGTGGCGGAAATAGGCATGCTTGTCCTTCTCTGATAGAGAGTCTACGCGCAGACATTCTCGGGCTTCAGGCAATCCTGCGGCAGTGGCTTGCGCACTGATATGGCCAGTCTTCAGGAAATCCATCCATTCGTCAAGCGGTGTGACGGCCACCCGGTCGAAATCATTCACTCGTAATACATAATATTCAGGGAAGAGATCACCAGCATTATTCCTTTTTGTAAGGTCAACTTCTTTGTTTCCGAAGAATCTTTCGTTCTGGCGAACGGATAGTTTTAGTTGGTCATGAGGTTCATGTATACCACGGAACACGGTCTTCCCATGATATACATAGTCTTGTCCCTGGCCTAATTCAAAATACACAATGTTGATGGAATAGACTTTTTTCACCTCGTCATAAGGCTTGCCCACACCGATGTATTCAGTGATAGCCTTCGACACGCCATAGAGCATGCGATGGAAATAAGTCAGTTCACGACTGTTTTGCACTTCAATAATGCAAAGTTCCCCTTTCTCGCTTTCTGCAAGGATGTCCACCCGGTTGTATTTATCTTCCTCATCTTCCTGGTTGCCTTCACTTTCCAAGAACCGATGAATCTTGAATTTCGTCCCCATCAGCGACGAAAGAAACCCTTCGAGCACGGCATAATTGGCCTTGTTGCGCAGCAGCCGCTTCATGGCCCAATCAAACCGGATATAATTTTCTTGTCCGTATGTCATGTTGTTATATTTTATTCGTCTATATCCTTTATCGGATTCGCCTACAAATATACAACGCTTTTTGCAAAGGGACAACTCTTTCGTCGAAAAACTATTAGTCCTGTCTGTTTTTCATTCTTTCGGAAAAATATACACATAAAATGTAGAATTATACTGTTGTACTATAGGAGAAAATTTATAACTTTGCGGAGTAGTCAGACTTTAACCAATCAATCATCATATGAAAAAGACCATTCTTTCTTTCGTCATGTGCCTGCTGGCGTTGACAAGCACGGCAAAGGACACAACCCTGTTCCCGCAGAACAAGGCTACAAACGTGAATGTGGACACCCATCTCATTTTGACTTTCGACAAGGCTCCCAAGGTGGGAACCAGTGGCTGGATAAGAGTCTATGACCTGACCACAGGCGCCGCTGTGGACAGTCTTGACCTCAGCCTTCCGTCTGGCCCCACAGAGTCGCAACCCCGCCTTGCTTCGGCGGTCTACACACCGGTGCCCTATATCTATACACCTCAACGCTACACCAACCGCACCATGAAACCCGGCACGGCTTCGGGTGTCAACAAACCCGATTCAGGACGCTACCAACTGAACATTATTGGCGGTTTCATCGATGGCTTCCACTTCCATCCCGTACTCGTGAGAGGCAACAAAGCCGTCATCTATCTACATAACAATGTGCTGGAATATGGACACCAATATGCCGTGACCATCGACCGCGGTGCCATCCAAAGTGCCGACGGTAAGTTTAAGGGAATTCGTAAAGGAGAGTGGACGTTTACCGCCAAGGCAACGGAGCCCAATCCTGCCGACCGCATCTTGACCGTAAAATCCGATGGAACCGGCGATTTTTCCACTGTTCAGGGTGCCATGGACCGAATTCCCGACAATATTGTCGAGCCATCACAGGGATGGACGGTCAAGGTGATGAATGGCGATTATGAGGAAATCGTTTACTTCCGCAACAAGCAATATGTGCGCTTGATGGGCGAGTCTCGTGAAGGCGTGGTGGTGCACTATGCCAACAACGAAGTGTTCAATCCCCATCCGCTTGACATCAAGACCAATGAATGGCCCGGCACCTTCCCCTCCCGTCGGGCAGCATTCGCTATCGACAACTGTCGCTATATAGAAGTGAGCGACATGACCATCAAGACCGATTTGACTGGACAGGCCGAAGGCTTGCTCGTGAACGGAAGCCACAACACTTTCAACAATGTGCATATCGTCGGTTCGGGCGATGCCCTGCAGACCAATGGCAGCGCCTACTATCTCCGCTGCACGGTGGATGGTGGCGGAGATACCGTGCTCGGACGGGGACCGGCATTCTTTGAGAAGTGCACCTTGCGCAGCTATGGCGCTTTCATGTGGATCAGAAATACCAATGCCAACCATGGCGACGTGTTTGTCGACTGCTCGTTTGAAGGACTGGGTACTGACACAGAATTGGCCCGCTCTCCTGTCAACAAGGGCACGGGATATCCTTATGCAGAGGCGGTGCTGATCAACTGCCGGTTGAAAAACATCGCTCCTTGCGGTTGGAAGAGCATCGAGGGTGACACCACCTATGTACACTTCTGGGAATACAACAGCCGCGACTTTGACGGAACCCCCGTGGACGTTAGCCGGCGCCATCCCGTTTCCCGCCAGCTTACGATGGAGAAAGACAAGGGGACGATTTGTAGTTACCAAGACCGCAAGTATGTGTTGGGTTGGTAAAACCGTCGTTTAGGCTGCAAGGCAAACGGTAAAGATAAAAAAATATAAAAGGTTTTGGATTCTTTGCCGTTTGCCTTTTTCTTGCTTACATTTGCAGCAAACATATCAGAACATCAAATGCGAAAAGTAATAGGTATTGGCGAGACCATTCTCGACATCATCTTCAAACACGAGCAGCCTGTGGGCGCAGTACCCGGCGGCTCCACTTTCAATTGTATCATTTCCTTGGGCCGCTCGGGCGTCAACACCACCTTCATCAGCGAGACCGGCAATGACCGGGTGGGCAGACACATCATCAAATTTCTCAAGGAAAACGGTGTGAACGCTGACAATGTCAACGTCTTCCCCGAGAGCAAGTCTCCCGTGTCGCTCGCCTTCCTCGATGACGACAACAATGCTGAATATATATTTTATAAAGACCACCCTCACGACCAACTCGACTTTGTCTATCCCGACATACAACCCGATGACATCGTGGTTTTCGGCTCTTATTATGCGGTCAACCCGGTAATCCGTCCACAAGTGGTGGGATTGCTCGACTATGCCCGCAACCATGGTGCCATCATCTACTATGACGTCAATTTCCGTCCGTCTCATCGAAGCGAGGTGATGCGCATTACCCCCAACTATCTGGAAAATTTGGAATATGCCGACATCGTGCGCGGCAGCAAGGAGGATTTTGAAGTGCTGTATAAACTTGAGAATCCAGACCGTGTCTATACCGCAGAGATGTCGTTCTATTGCAAGAAATTCATCTATACCCAGGGCGGAGCGCCTATCCAACTGCGTGCCGAAGCGGGTTTCAAGAAGGAATATCCTGTGGAGCAGACCCCGACCGTGAGCACCATCGGGGCCGGTGACAATTTTAATGCCGGTTTCATCTTCGGCATGCTCAAATACGGCATTACCCGTGAGGATGTTGAACGCGGACTTTCCGAACAACAGTGGGACAATGTGATGGCCTATGCCCAGAAGTTCGCCGCGGAATGTTGCAAGGACATATACAACTATGTGTCGCCGGAATTCGGCAAGCGGATGCAGGAAGAATTGAAATAACACAGAACATAGAATACGATGAAACAAATTGTCAACAACATTTATTATGTGGGTGTGAACGACCGCAACAAGTCTCTTTTCGAGGGCTTGTGGCCACTGCCCAACGGCGTGTCCTACAACTCTTATCTCATCGTTGATGAGAAGGTGTGCTTGGTAGATACCGTGGAGGTGGATTTCTTCACCCAGTATTTGGAGAATATCCGTGAGGTGATTGGCGACCGCAAGATCGACTACTTGGTCATCAACCATATGGAACCTGACCACAGCGGTTCTATCGCCCTTGTCAAGAAGTATTATCCTGAAATCCAGATTGTAGGCAACAAGAAAACGCTCGGCATGATGGAAGGCTTTTATGGCGTGACCGAGAATGAGGTTGAGGTGAAAAACGGCGATTCCATCGACCTTGGAGGCCGTCAACTGACCTTCGTCCTCACACCGATGGTTCATTGGCCCGAAACAATGGTGACCCTTTCCGACACCGACCACGTGCTTTTCTCGGGCGATGCTTTTGGCTGTTTCGGCGCTCTCAACGGCGGTATCATCGACACGGAAATCAACTGCGACACCTTTTGGCTTGAGATGGTGCGCTATTATAGCAACATCGTCGGGAAATATGGCACTCCTGTGCAGAACGCCTTGAAGAAGCTTGCCGGTATCCAGTTGGACTATATTTGTTCTACCCATGGCCCCGTATGGCACGAGTATGTGAGCAAGGTGGTAGGCTTGTACGACCGGATGTCGAAGTATGAGACAGAACCAGGGCTTGTCATCTGCTACGGCACGATGTATGGAAACACGGAGCGCATGGCGGAAATCATCGCCACGGCTGCAAGTGAGGCATGTGTGAAAAACATTGTGATGTATAACATCTCGAAGACACACCATAGCTATATTCTCCGCGACATCTTCCGCTATAAGGGACTCATCGTCGGTGCTCCTACCTACAACAATGGTCTTTACCACGAGATGGAGGTGCTCCTCTCCGAGATAGCCAACAAGGACATCAAGAACCATCTCCTTGGTTGGTATGGTTCCCATTGTTGGGCCAGCAAGGCGGTGGCGAAGATTCAGGAGTGGAACGACACCCGTCTGCATTTCGAGCCTGTCGGCGAACCCGTGGACATGAAACAGGCCATTACTCCTGAAGTGCGTCGTCAATGTGAGGCACTCGGCAAGGCGATGGCAACGAAACTCCTGTCGGAATAACATTGCACTGCATATTTTATGTTTGGAGAGCGGAAAAGCCGTCACGCAATCGGCTTTTCCGCTCTCTTTGTTTTCTCCCTTTACAGGCGTTTTTATGTTCTGATTTTATTTTATAAATCTTTTTGTCTCTTTTCTGCCGACCAATGTTTTACAAGCTACACAAGGACTTACTTGCGGAGAACATGCGGACTAACGAATTTTTCACCGCGGTGAAAATTCTGTTAGTGGCACACTAACGCCTCTTTAATGGCACACTAATGATTCGCAAATAGGCAAGTAATTTTTCCTTAGTGTGAATTTACTTTACAAAATACTTATGGCTATTGTCTTATTGGTAAGGAAAAACACGGGATTTATCCATGTAGGTAGTGTATGATAAATGTATGATTTATGTAGGTACATACATAGATTATCATATCTGAAAATCAGATAGTTACGGCTTGTTTGTGTAGGAATGTATGATTTTTCTCAAAAATCTCTCATATGCGCGTGCGCGCGTATGAGAGAACAATTTATGATTTTACGACCAACTGCGGTTGAGAATGTGGAGCACAGATTATGCCAGTTGATTGATTTTCTGCTTCAGTTCCTTGAAGTCGTCTGCCGTTTCGATGTAATCGTGCCAGTCGCCACGAATCATGCCTTTGGCTTGCAGCTCATCGAGCAGTTCGATGAGCTTGTTCCAAAAACCCTTCATGTTGTAAAGCAGCACGTGTTTGCGGTGGTAGCCGATGGTGTGGGAGGCGGCGACGGTGAAAATCTCGTCGAGCGTGCCCACGCCGCCCGGCAGGGCGATGACGAGATCACTGTGGAGAAGCATCAAGTCCTTGCGGTCGCTGAGATTGTTGCAGGGGAACTCCACATCCACATATTGGCTCACATGCCCATTCTCCTCCACTTTCGACGGAACCATGCCGTAGCATTTTCCTCCATGCTCATGGACAGCTTTTGCCACACACTCCATGAGGCCCATGTCGCAACCGCCGAACACCACATCATGCCCATTTTCACCCATCCATTGGCCCAGTTCCTCGGTCATGCGGAAGAAGTCGGGGTCTATGTTCTGATTGGCAGAACAGAATATACAAATCTTCATAGTCTTAATCTTGTTGGGGTGCAAAATTACAAAGAAATTGATATAAAAAGGCCAATCCACATTCCTTTTTTGCCCGAAACCTTTTATAACTCATTAATTTTCATTACCTTTGCACCCGCTAAGGGCAACAGGACGTGTTGCCCATCATTATTTTGGAAGACTTTTGCACCCTGATTGTGGCTGGGAGGGTGGACACGTCTTCCGCTAAATTTAAGGTAACAAAAGATTGAAGACATTTGAAGAATTGGGCGTATGCGAGGAGATTCGCCGCGCCATCAGTGAGCTTGGCTTTGAACAGCCAATGCCTGTTCAGGAAGAAGTTATTCCCTATTTGCTTGGTAATCGTAATGATGTAATCGCACTGGCACAGACCGGTACGGGAAAGACGGCCGCATTCGGCATCCCGGTTTTGCAGCGCATCGATCCCAACGACAAGTCCACCCAGGCAATCGTATTGAGTCCTACACGAGAACTTTGCCTCCAGATTGCTGACGACATGAAGGACTTCTCCAAATATATGGAGGGCGTGCGTATCGTGGCGGTTTATGGTGGCACCTCCATCGAGAACCAGATTCACGCCATCAAGCGTGGCGTTCAGGTCATCGTGGCAACCCCGGGCCGTCTGATTGATTTGATGAACCGTGGCGTGGCACAACTTGACACCGTGCGCAACGTGGTGCTCGATGAGGCCGACGAGATGCTCAACATGGGCTTCTCGGAGAGCCTGAACGAGATTCTTGCCGGAGTGCCGGAAGACCGCAACACGCTCTTCTTCTCCGCCACCATGAGCAAGGAGATAGAGAAGATTGCAAAGAGCTATCTCCACGACTACAAGGAAATTGTGGTGGGTAGCCGTAACGAGGGCGCCGAGCACGTCAACCACATCTATTATATGGTCAACGCCAAGGACAAGTATCTTGCCTTGAAGCGCATTGTCGACTATTATCCCAAAATTTACGGAATCATCTTCTGCCGCACCAAGCGGGAGACTCAGGAGATTGCCGACAAGTTGATTCACGATGGCTACAATGCCGAGTCGCTTCACGGAGACCTTTCCCAGCAGCAGCGTGACCTCACCATGCAGAAGTTCCGTCAGCATCTCACCCAACTGCTTGTGGCCACCGACGTGGCAGCCCGCGGTTTGGATGTCAATGATTTGACCCATGTCATCAACTACGGCTTGCCCGATGACATCGAGAGCTATACCCACCGCAGTGGTCGAACAGGCCGTGCGGGCAAAAAAGGCACCAGTATTTCCATCATCCACACACGTGAGCGTGGAAAGATGCGTGCCATTGAGAAGGAAATTGGCAAAGAGTTTGTCGAGGGCACCATTCCTACAGCCCAGGAAATTTGCACCAAACAACTCTATAAGGTGATGGATCAGATAGAAAAGGTGGACGTGAACGAGGAGGAGATTGCTCCGTTCATGACCGAGATCAACCGTCACTTCGAGTATATGGAGAAGGAGGACATCATCAAGAAGATTGTCAGTCTCGAGTTTGGTAAGTTCCTTGCTTACTATGCCGATGCGCCGGAAATAGAAAAGCCCAGTACCAAGGGCGAGCGAGGAAAAGACCGTGGCAGTCGTGGCGAAAGCCGCCGAAACGGCCAGGGACGCAGCCGCAAGCCAGAGCAAGGCTATCGCCGTCTGTTCATCAATCTGGGCAAGGCCGACGGGTTCTATCCTGGAGAAGTGATGCAATTCCTCAACCGCAATTTGCATGGCCGTCAGGAAGTAGGACATATCGACCTGCTCAGCAAGTTCAGCTATATCGAAGTGCCCGAAAAGGACGCTCAGAAAGTGATGAAAGGCATCAACGGCGCCATCTACAAGGGGCGTGAGGTGCGCTGCAACGATGCTGAAGAAGGCGGAAAGGGCGGCCGTCAGGGCGGCTCCGGCAGAGGAAACGCCCGTGGTGGAAGTGCCCGCAAATCATCGAGAAAAGGTGAGGGCGAGAGCGGCTTTGCCCGCTATGAGAAGAAATCGAAACGCAATAGAGGCGAAGAGGAGAACGTCGATTGGCGTCAATTCTTCCAGCACAACGATGTGGCTCTGAAGGGTGAGGAACCCAATTTCGCAGAAGAAGGTTGGGCACGCCGTCGTCCGAAAAAGAAATAAAATCTACGGCTCACCATCAGGTATCTCCATACTTTTTGAGCAAAATATTTGCAAATATCGGGGAAAAACTCTAACTTTGCACCCGAAAACTTATGCCCTCTCGGCATAAGCCGGGCTTTTAGCTCAGTTGGTTAGAGCAACAGACTCATAATCTGGAGGTCCTAGGTTCAAGCCCTAGATGGCCCACAAACAAGCAGCGGCTCATGAAGAAATTCATGGGTCGCTGTTTGTGTAAAGGAGTCCTCTATTAATGATAGAAAGAGAGAGTGGTAGACAAAAAAGACTTTGAACGGTTTTTCCGGGAAAACTATTCTCGGCTTTATTATTTCGCCATCAATTTGGCGAAAGATGAAGAGGTGTGCCGTGACATTGTCAGTGAGTCTTTCGCTCAATTGTGGAAACATCGTGAGGACATTCCGCAAGGCAAATTCCTTGGCTATATTTCCCAGACTGTATACAACAAGTCTATGGACCACATCCGCAAAATGATGGCGAGAGACAAATATGCGGAGTTCTATCGGGTCATCTATGGCGAGGTGACCGATGAGGAGAATGTGAGATTGGAGGAGATGGAAACTCGAATACAGCAGATTTATACCTTGATGGATGGACTTACTCCCCAGACACGCAAGATTCTTGAACTGTGCTATTTCAAGAACAAGACATACATGGAAGTGGCTGTGCTGCTGGGCGTCAGTCGAAGCGCTATCAAGAAGCATGTGATGCAAGCGCTGAAGATTTTCAGAGAGGAGATGCTTAAAAATTCAAAAAAATGAAAAGATAGGGGTGCTCAAAATCGGGGAATCACGTCTAACTTATAGAGACAAAACAGAAGAATGAACGATAAAAGACTTGACGAAATCATCGATTTGCTGGATGCAAAACGCCATCTGACAGATGAAGAACTTGCACAACTCATGCAGGACGAGGAGACTGTATCTGTTGTCAAGGACGTTTCCGCCATGCGTCAAGCTACAAGCCGGCACAGTGAGGAAGAGACCCCCCAACTTGACATCAGCCAGGCTTGGAAGGATTTGTCGAATCGTTTGGATGATGAGAAGGAAACGTCAACCGAGACAGAAGATGTCTTCAGTCAGGAATCTTCATCCCGCCGTCATCAGACTGTGCGCTATGTGCTCTATGCGATAGCCGGCATTGCCGCTTGTGTCTTTGTCATAGCAGGTTTTTATGCTTATCTGCACACGCCGAAGCCTACAGATCCACATTTGGTCTATGAGCAGCAGCTCAATGCCGATACTTGTGTGACGATGGTCTCCTCCAATAATGATGAGCCTGTGGAAGTGAAAGGCGAAAGTCAAAACTTGTCGCAAGCACAAACTCCCCAGTTGCGCAACAAAATACTTCAAGCCTTGGGCTATTCCACGGAAAATGTGCCCACAGAGCGCTATACGATCAATATTCCCGTAGGCAAAAGTTACCGGATGATTCTTCCTGACGGAACACAAGTGTGGCTCCATGCCGGCAGCAAGTTGACCTATCCTGTTGCTTTCATCGACCAGGAACGCTCTGTGTATTTGGAGGGAGAAGCCTACTTCAAGGTGACTCACGATGCCAAGCATCCGTTTGTCATCAACACCGACAATGTGCAGGCACGTGTGTTGGGTACAGAGCTCAATGTGAGCAGTTATAAAGGTGAGCCTGCCCATGTCGCCTTGATTACAGGAAAAGTAGTGGTCGGTCACAAGGATGGGGGAGACATGGTTTGTCTTCAACCTGGACAGGGGGCGACGTTGAACGACGACAATGCCACATTTACTGTCGCCGCAGAGAATATGGACAGCTATGAGTTTTGGCGCAGCGGCTATATCTACTATGACGACACGCCTTTGGACGAGGTGGCAAAAGCAATAGGCAGATGGTATAATGTGAGCGTTGTGTTTGACGACCTCTCCTTGAAGAATCTTAAAATACGTTATTTCTGTGACCGCAGTGAGTCCTTGCACAGAGCCATTGAAGTGCTTAATCATTTTGACAGTTTCCAAGTAAAAATGAAGGACGGAACGATGCATGTCTATAGGTAAACTCTTACGGTCTGGAAAGTTTTATCCACTTTTTTTGAAAATTTTTCTCTTTTAGGGGTGCCCTATTTCCGAGCTTTACGACTAATTAGTGTAAAAGGATTCTAATTTATAGAAAAGCTTATGAGAAAAATGTGGTCATTTATGCTTCTCACTTTCCTCATGTCTCTTCTGTGCAACGTTAGTGTTTCCGCACAGAATCAGACTGGAGCAATCGTGATGAAAGCTAAAAATGAGAGTTTGCCAACCGTTTTCAAACGTCTTGAGAAGGTTGCCAAGTGCAAAGTGATGTACGTGAGCAACGACGTGAAGGGTTACAAGGCAAGTAACGATGTTCGTGCCAAGAACGTGTCTGAAGCCATGACACAGATACTCTCCGGCACATCCCTCGGTTTTACCATCGATGGGCAGTATGTAACCGTCAATAAGAAAGGAGGTAAAACCTCTCAAGCCACAGGCAAGGGGGATTTCTTTCAAGTTTCTGGAAAGGTGGTGGACGAGAGTGGTGTCGAGATGCCGGGAGTGACGGTGTTCCTCCAGGGCACCAAGGAAGGCACCCAGACCGACATCAACGGCGAGTTCACCATGAAGGCCCGCACCGGTGACCAGCTGCGCTTCACCTTCATCGGATACAAGACCAAGATTGTGTCTATCCGCCAGAAGCGCGTGCTCAACGTGGCACTCGATCCTGACTCCAAGACCTTGGACGACGTGCAGGTAGTGGCATTCGGTACACAGAAGAAGGAGAGCGTGGTGTCTTCTATCACCACCGTTCGTCCTGGCGACCTGAAAACATCGAGCAGTGATCTCACCACCAGTTTTGCCGGACGTATTCCGGGTATGGTGGCTTGGCAGACCGGCGGTCTGCCTGGAGGACTGACCGAGAGCGAGATGAACACTAAGTTCTACATCCGCGGTATCACCTCGTTCCAAAGTGGTGCCAACACCGACCCGCTTATCCTTATCGACGGTGTGGAGTCGTCAAAGGTTGACCTTTCCCGCATCCAGGTGGAAGACATTGAGAGCTTCAGCGTATTGAAGGATGCCTCCGCCACCGCCATGTATGGTGCCCGCGGTGCCAATGGTGTGATCAAGGTGACCACCAAGAAGGGTGAAGAAGGAAGCGTGTATACCACCTTCCGTTATGAATCCATCCTCACACAGCCTACCCGCAGCATCGACGTGGTAGATCCTATCACCTACATGAGAATGTATGACCAGGCACAGCTCACTCGTAACTCCATGGCCACTCCACAGTATTCCGTGGACTATATCAACAAGACAGCCTCTGGCAAGTATCCTTCTTGGCTTTATCCTCACACCGACTGGTACAAGCAGTTGTTCAAGGATTTTGCTTGGAACCAGCATGCAGGCATCAACATCCGTGGTGGTTCGAAGGTGGTGCAGTATTATGCTGCCGTCAACTTCAACCATGACGAAGGTATGCTGAAGACCGACAAGCTGAACGACTTCAACTGTAACATCTCGAACAACCAGACCCAGTTCCGTACCAACTTGAACATAGACCTCCACAAGGGCATCAAGCTGGTCATCAACTCCGTGGCGACACTCGACAAGTATCATGGTCCCGTTGCAGACCAGACTACAGCCTACTACTATGCATTCAACGCATCGCCAGTAGACTTTGCCCCGACCTATCCTGCTGACGAAGCCAACAATTTCCCGCACATTCTTTTTGGAACAACAGCAAGTAAAAAGACCAATCCTTATATGGAGATACAGAAAGGTTATGTCAACCGTACACGATTCTCCACAACCAACCGCGCCGAGTACATCCACAACCTGACAAGTCTTGTAAAGGGACTGGAATTCCGAGCCAGCGCATCATTGGTACAGACGGGCTATTACACCAACAAATTCCAAACTGTTCCATACAAATATTATCTGTCAAGTTATGATGCTGAAACAGGCAAGCACACCCTAACGGGAGTAGAAAACACCTATTCAACCCGTACGTTGTCGGGCGGTGAAGGAGAACGCACAACAGATACCCGCATTACCTATACAGGAACACTGATTCATACCGCAGCCTGGGGCGACCACCAGACCTCAGCCACGGCAGTAGCCCAGATGCAGGAACGCACCTTTACCCCCATCAGCAGCGTGCTCAACGGTCAGCCCCAGCGCAACCTCACCTATTCAGCTCGTGCCAACTATGGCTACAAGGATCGTTACTTCATTGAGGGCAGTTTCGGTTACAATGGTTCCGAGCGTTTTGCCAAAGCCAAGCGTTTCGGTTTCTTCCCATCTGTGGGAGGTGCTTGGGTAGCATCTAATGAACCATGGCTTGCCAAGTCAAAATGGCTGAGTTATCTGAAGTTCCGTCTCTCTTATGGCAAGGTAGGAAACGATGGTATTGTGGAAACTCCACGTTTTGTGTTCCTTCCCGAGATTGGGACTACAGTAAACGGCGGCCATGGACAAGACCCGGAAGCTAATGCAGGAGCAACATTCTCCCGTAAGCAAATCAAAGCATACGCAAATCCGAATATTCTTTGGGAGATAGCAGAACAGACGAACTTGGGTATTGAGACCAAATTGTTCAATGGTTTGATTGAGGCCCAAGCTGATATCTACCGTGAAATCCGTCATAACATTATCTCTACCCGTACCACCATTCCAGCTTCCGTTGGTATTGAAGTAGACCCTCTTGCCAATATCGGCGAGACCGACTCTCGCGGTGTTGACCTCTCATTGAA
>CAKPTK010000033.1 GCA_934190685.1 uncultured Prevotella sp. | reverse complement strand
CGCGCGGATTTCCTCCTCGCTCTTTCCGTTGCAGTCGAAGCCGGTCTTCTCCTTGATGGCGTCGAGGATAGGCAGACGGCGGTAAGGAGCCTTGAAACTGACGATGTTGCCGTTGATCTCACGCTCAGGCTTGCCGTTGACAGCGATACAGATGGTCTCAAGCAGTTTCTCTGTGAACGACATCATCCAATTATAGTCCTTGTATTGCACATAGAGTTCCATACAAGTGAACTCGGGATTGTGGTTGCGGTCCATACCCTCGTTGCGGAAGTTCTTTCCGATTTCATACACACCCTCAAAACCGCCCACGATGAGACGCTTCAAGTAAAGCTCTGTGGCGATACGCATATACATATCGATGTTGAGCGCATTGAAGTGGGTGATGAACGGGCGGGCGCTGGCACCGCCGGCAATACTCTGCAGGGTCGGTGTCTCCACCTCGGTATAGCCAGCTTCGTCGAGCACCTTGCGGAGGGTACGCAACACGGTGGCACGCTGAAGGAATGTTTCCTTCACGCCGTCGTTGACAATCAGGTCGACATAGCGCTGACGATAGCGAAGTTCGGGATCGTCGAATTTGTCATAAGCCACGCCGTCCTTGTATTTCACGATAGGCAGAGGCTTGAGGCTCTTGGCGAGCAGGGTGAGTTCTTGTGCGTGTACAGAGATTTCACCGGTCTGTGTCTGGAAGACAAATCCCTTGACACCGATGAAGTCGCCGATGTCCATCAAACGTTTGAATACCTTATTATATAAGTCTTTGTCTTCTCCCGGGCAGATATCGTCACGGGTGATATACACCTGAATTCTTCCTTTGGAGTCTTGAAGTTCCACAAAACTTGCCTTGCCCATCACGCGACGGGTCATCATACGACCGGCGATGCACACCTGGCGTTTCTCGCCCTCATTGTATTGGGCTTTTATGTCTGTTGAAAAAGCATCGGTGGGGTACTCAGCGGCAGGATATGGATCAATGCCCATATCGCGCAGTTCTTGCAGACTCTGGCGTCTGCCAATCTCCTGTTCACTTAACTCTAAAATGTTCATATCTTAAATAGAATATATTCTCTTATTGTGAATCGTTGTGGCTGCAAATTTACGAAATTATTCTGAATAAGTACGTCTTTTTCACTTTTTAATATGTAACTTTGCATAAAATCGCCGAACAGAGCTTGGGGAAAGGAATTCTTCTCTGAGAAAAGCAACAGCGATTTCCCGACAACACATATAATAGAAAGGAACTGAAGACATGAATGTAGACAAAATCAACGATTTGCTCCAACGGCAGCCCAACCTCTCCACAGCGTTGGGCATGGAGTTCGTTTCCACCCCTGAAGACGACACCTGTATGGCTCACATGACTGTGGACGAGCGCAACAAACAGCCTTTCGGCTTTCTCAGCGGCGGTGCCACCTTGGCGCTCGCCGAAAACTTGGCTGGCGTGGGGTCGCTCGCCATCTGCCCCGGCAAAATCAGCGTGGGCATCAACGTGAGCGGCAACCATGTCAAGGCGGTGCGTGAAGGCGACACAGTCACGGCATACGGAAAACTGGTACAGAAGGGACGTGTGCTCCATGTATGGCATATCGACATCAAGGATTCCGCAGGCGACCTCGTGTCGACGGTGCAAGTGACCAACTATGTCATCACTCCCCGCAAGAAATGACAACAGCCTCAGTCTTGTTTCGCCGGGTCGGTGAAGAGCAAGCCGTCCTATTGACCCAGAACACGGGATGGCCCGAAAGACTGCCGTCCTGCGACGAACTCAACAACAGGGAAGGATTTGTTTTCGCTCCCTTCTGTCCGTCCGCCGACGAGCCAATCTATCTCATCAAACCCGACCGGCAAGAGGTCTTCTGCCCGGACACGACGGAGGATACATTTTCCCTTCAGCCCGAGTCTAGTCATGAACGGGAGGACTATGCCATCGACTTCGCCAACTTCCACGCCCACTTGCTCTCGGGAGAATTTGAGAAGTTGGTGTTGGCCCGCCGTTCCCGCATGCACAGTGAACAGGCCGTGGACGCCCGCCAACTTTTCGCCCGCGCTTGCAAGCGATATCCCCGACAGTTTGTCGCCATGGTCGACATCAAGGGGCTAGGCTCTTGGCTGATGGCCACCCCGGAGACACTGCTCCGAGGACGCACCACAGACGGAGACGCGCAAGTGCTGAGCACCATGGCGCTCGCCGGCACCATGGTCTATGACGAAAGACGCTTTGCACTCCCGATAGAAGAGTTGTGGAGTTCAAAAAATCTATTGGAACAACACTGTGTTTCTTCCTACATCACGGAACGCATCGAGCGGTTCACCTCCGATTTCAACGCCACCGGTCCCTACACGATTCGTGCGGCAGGACTGATGCACCTGTGCACAGATTTCAGTTTCACCCTACCCGACACAAGTAAAACGGGCGACGTGATTGCCGCCCTTCATCCCACTCCCGCCGTTTGCGGAATGCCTCAAGAGGAAGCCCAAGCGTTCATCCGGGAGAACGAGTCGTTCGACCGCCACTACTATAGCGGCTTCATCGGAACACTCGGCAAAGCCAACATCGACCTGTATGTGTCGCTCCGCTGCATGCACATCCATGCCAACCCAACCACCATCGACTTCTATGCCGGAGGCGGACTCCTGCCAGACAGCATGGAGGAAGAGGAATGGCGGGAGACGGAAGCGAAGATGCAAACGATGAAGGCATTGTTTCAATTTGTCAACCAACAATAATTTATGTACAGCAACAAAGAAAACGTAAACATACTCACGGCCTTGCTTCTCAAGCACGGAGTGAAACACGCGGTGCTTTGCCCGGGCAACCGCAACGTACCTATCCTCCACAATCTTGTGACATGTGGGCAGATCGAATGCTACCCTGTGACCGATGAACGCTCGGCAGGATTCTTCGCCCTCGGGGTGCGCCAAGCCACGGACGAGAAGGTGGCGGTGTGCGTCACCTCCGGCTCCGCTCTGCTCAACCTCGCCCCTGCCGTGGCGGAAGCCTCCATGCAACACCGGGGGCTTATCGTCATTTCCGCCGACCGTCCCCAGCAATGGATTGGACAACTCGAAGGACAGACGCTGCCACAGCCCGACGCTCTCGCTTCCCTGATGTCCAAAAGAGTCACCTTGCCAGAACCGCACAATGACGAGGAGCGTTGGTACTGCAACCGACTTGTCAACGAGGCGCTCTTGGAGGCAGGACGACCATCTTGTCCCTCGGTACACATCAACGTGCCCATCTCCGAACCGCTCTTCACCTTTGACATTCCCGAACTGCCCGATGAGCGTGAAGTCAAGAATCTCCCTGTCAAAACAGATTCGGACTTAATGTATGGGAGCTTAAAAGACATACTACCACAAGCCCATCGTCCGATGATTGTCATCGGACAAATGCCAACATCAAGGTCTGAAGACTCTGCATTGAAACGTTTGGGTGACTTAGCTCATCAACTCAGCGACAAAGTCACCGTGCTGTGCGAACCGTTGTCTTCCCAATATCCCGTACCTGTTGACGAAACCTTGGCACGTCTGATGACTGAGGGAACGGACTCAACACCCTACCAACCCGATTTCATCCTCCACTTAGGCGGAAATATCGTAAGCAAACGGCTGCGCAAATTCTTGCGCAAGGCCAAGGATGCCACCGTGTGGAGAGTGGACACAAGCCGGGACTTCGCCGACACCTTCATGCGGTTAGACACTTTCGTGGAGGAAAACCCAATCCAAACACTCTTTGAACTGGCCCGGTTACTCAAGGACAATACAGACATACTGACCGGCGAGGCCATCCAATTCCACCATCTCTGGACGGAAGAAATAGAAAAAGACCGCATACATATCGCCGACAGCCAACCGCCCTATTCGCCCGCGGCTGTGGTGAAATATTTCGAGGAACAACTTGAGGATATGGAATATGACTATGATGTGCACTATGCCAACTCCACCGCCGTGCGCTTGGGATGCCGCTATGCCGACCACTATATTTGGTGCAACCGGGGAGTCAACGGCATCGACGGATGTCTGTCCACCGCTGTGGGATTCGCCGCAAGCAGCACAAACTTGGTGTTTTGCGTGACAGGCGACCTGGCTTTCTTCTATGACCAGAATGCCCTGTGGAACCGAAACCTCAACGGCAATCTGCGCATCATCCTGCTCAACAATCATGGCGGAGACATCTTCAACGCCTTCAAGGACGCCCAACAGAGTCCCGCGTTCGACCGCTTCATCTTCGCCGCCCACAACACCGAAGCCCGCGGCATCTGCACTCAAAACGACGTGGGCTATCTTTCGGCACACAACATGGAAGAGATGCGCATGGGCATCGTCACCCTGCTTACCACCGAAACACACCGCCCCATGCTGCTGGAGTGTTTCTTTTAGACGTCACAAGAATCTCAAACAACAAGACATAAATCACATCCAATATGAACAACAGAGAATGGAAAACCATCGAAGGATTCGATTTCAAAGAGATTCTCTTCGAAGAATATAATGGCATTGCAAAAATCACCATCAACCGGCCACGCTATCGCAACGCTTTCACACCACTGACCACTTGGGAAATGAGCCAGGCATTCAGTTGGTGCCGTGAGGCACAACGCATCGGAGTGGTCATCCTCACCGGCGCTGGCGACAAAGCCTTCTGCTCCGGCGGCGACATGCACGTCAAGGGACGAGGCGGTTATGTGGGCACCGACGGGGTGCCACGCCTCAATGTGCTCGACGTGCAGCGGCAAATCCGCTCATTGCCTAAGCCTGTCATTGCCATGGTCAACGGCTATGCCATCGGTGGAGGGCATGTTCTCCACCTGATGTGCGACCTCACCATCGCCAGCACCAACGCCATCTTCGGACAGACAGGTCCCAAGGTGGGCTCGTTTGACGCAGGTTTCGGCGCCAGCTATCTTGCCCGCATCGTGGGACAGAAGAAGGCGCGGGAAATATGGTTCATGTGCCGCCAATACTCTGCCGAGGAGGCGGAACGCATGGGAATGGTCAACAAGGTAGTGCCTCCCGAAAGACTGGAAGACGAGTGTGTGGAATGGGCGGAGACCATGATGGAACGCTCTCCGCTCGCCCTGCGCATGATCAAGGCTGGCCTCAATGCCGAACTTGACGGACAAGCCGGCATCCAAGAACTGGCAGGTGACGCCACCATGCTCTATTATTTTCTCGACGAGGCGCAGGAGGGAGGCAAGGCTTTCCTCGAAAAGCGCAAGCCCGACTTCAAGAAATTTCCAAAACTGCCCTAACCCATGAGCTACCATATACAGATAGAACCCCGCACGTTCCATTTCAAGCAGCCTGCGGGAACCTCACGGGGTGTGTACACCACACGGAAATCGTGGTTGCTCCATCTCACCGACGACCAACACCCCGGGCGGGAGGGCATCGGTGAGTGTGCCCCGCTCCCCGACTTGAGTTGTGACGACAAACCGGAATATGAACATACGCTCGAGGCGGTGTGCCGACAGTTTGAGCTTACAGGGAATATCAGTTACCCGATGCTCCAACCCTACCCGTCGATACTCTTCGGATTGGAAACTGCCCTCCTCTCGTTTGAGCGTCAAAGCCACGTGCTCTTCGACACCCCTTTCGGTCGTGGCGAAGAGGGCATCCCCATCAACGGACTGGTCTGGATGGGATCGTTCGACGAAATGATGGCCAGACTGGAGGAGAAGATGCGGTTGGGCTTCCGATGCGTAAAACTGAAAATCGGCGCCATTGACTTTGAGAAGGAATTGGAACTTATCCGACATATACGCGAGGCATTCAGCAAGGACGATGTAGAACTGCGCGTGGACGCCAACGGCGGTTTCGACTATGAGGACGCCTTCAGCCGGCTCGACCGGCTCGCCCAATACGACATCCACTCCATCGAGCAACCCATCCGCCAGCACCAATGGACGAAGATGGCGATGCTCTGCCGACAATCACCCCTGCCCATCGCCCTCGACGAGGAACTCATCGGGGTGAACATGCCGATGATGAAAGCCGAACTGCTCGACACCATCCGCCCTGCCTACATCGTACTGAAGCCGTCGCTCCACGGTGGCATCCACGGAACAGAGGAATGGATTCAGCTGGCCAAGGAACGAGGTATCGGCTCTTGGATCACGAGTGTGTTGGAAAGCAACGTGGGACTCAACGCCGTGGCCCATCTGGCAGCCCATTGCTACGGCCCTCACATCGCCTTTCCACAAGGACTCGGCACCGGACAACTCTTCACCGACAACATCCCCATGCCTCTTGAAATCCGGGGCGACGAAATGTGGATTTCACAACAGAAATAAAACAAAAACAATATAGACATGGAAAAAGACTCATTGATAGTTGTGAGCGGAGGCATGGACTCCATCACCCTGCTCTACGACATGAAAGAAAGAATCGCCCTGGCCGTTTCGTTCGACTATGGCAGCAATCACAACGCACGGGAGATACCCTTCGCCGAATTGCATTGCAAACGATTGGGCATCAAGCACCTGACCATCAAACTCGACTTCATGCACAAGTATTTCAAGAGTTCGCTGCTCGAGGGCGCCGATGCCATCCCCGAAGGTCACTATGACGACGAGAACATGAAATCGACCGTCGTGCCATTCCGCAACGGCATCATGCTCGCCATCGCCACTGGACTGGCAGAGAGCAACGGACTGAAAAATGTGATGCTCGCCAACCATGCCGGCGACCACGCCATCTATCCAGACTGCCGTCCGGAATTTGTCAAGGCGATGAGCATGGCCACCGAGGCCGGCACCTATGACGGCATCCACGTGCTCGCCCCCTACACCAACATCACAAAAACAGACATTGCCCGCCGTGGCAAGGCACTCGGCATTGACTATACCGAAACGTGGTCGTGCTATAAAGGAGGAAAGAAACACTGCGGCAAGTGCGGCACCTGCACCGAACGGAAGGAGGCGCTCGCCGAGGCAGGCATTGAGGACAAAACAGAATACGAAGAATAGAACATGGCATACAGCTTCAAGAACTACGCCCCACACTATCGAGCGTTGCTCTCACTCGGCGTGCCTATCGTTATCGGACAAATCGGAACCATCGTGCTCGGCTTTGCCGACACGCTCATGATTGGACACCACAGTTCCATGGAGTTGGCGGCGGCGAGCTTTGTGACCAACATGTTCAATCTCGCTCTTATCTTCGCCATCGGTTTTTCCTATGGACTCACCCCCATTGTGGGCAGTCTCTATGGACAGGAGAAGCATGGCCGCATCGGCGGAATGCTCAAAAACGCCCTGGCTGCCAATGCCGTGCTGGCACTCATTCTGATGGCCATCATGACCGTGCTCTATCTGTGCCTCGACCACATGGGGCAGCCCGAGGAGCTTGTGCCAATCATGCGCCCCTACTTTCTGATCAACCTCGCCTCCGTGCCTTTCGCCCTGCTGTTCAACACCGTGAAGCAGTTCTTCGACGGAACCACCAACACGAAGGTGGCCATGTGGACGATGATCATCAGCAACCTGGCCAACATTCTGGGCAACTGGGTGCTCATCTACGGTCATTGGGGACTGCCCGAATTGGGACTCTTCGGCGCCGGTGTGTCCACCTGCCTGTCCCGTGTGATGATGGGAGTGACGCTGTTGGCCTGGTTCTTCTGCCGGAAACGCTATGCTGAATACCGCCGGGGATTCCTCTCCTCCCGCATCAACCGCCCCGACTTTCTCAAGCTCAACCGCATGGGATGGCCTGTGGCTTTCCAAATCGGCATGGAGACGGCATCGTTCAGTCTCAGCGTCATCATGATTGGATGGATCGGTACGCTCGCCCTCACCGCCCATCAGATTACCATCACCATCTCGCAAGTGTTCTACATGATTTACTACGGACTCTCGGCAGCCGTGGCAGTGCGTGTCAGTTTCTTCCACGGGCAGCGCGACTTTCCGGCCCTTCGCCGTGCCTCCTACTCGGGGTGCCACATCACGCTGGTGATGATCATTGTGTTTGTCGTGGGGATTCTCCTCACCCGCCACCAGATGGGATGGCTCTTCACCGACGATCCTGCCGTATGCGCCCTTGTGGCACAGGTGGCGATACCGCTGGCTGTCTACCAGTTCGGCGACGGCATACAATATGTCTTCGCCAACTCGCTGCGCGGTCTCTCGTGTGTGAAGCCGATGATGTATATCGCCTTCGTCGCCTATTTCGTCATCTCCCTGCCCTTAGGCTACTTGTTCGGCATCGTGATGGACTATGGACTGGTAGGCATCTGGTACGCCTTCCCCTTCGGTCTCTCTTCGGCAGCCATCCTCTATTACATTTGGTTTCACAAGGAACTTCAGAAAGAAGAAAAGGCGTTTATCCAAGCATAAATTTGCACACTTCATAGAAAAAGCATAAATTTGCAACACACAATCGCATTCTAACAAATTATGGAAATAACTGAAAGATTCTTAAACTACACCCAATTCGACACCCAGTCGAGCGAAGACTCCGACTCTGTGCCCAGTACTTCGAAACAGCTCACCTTCGCAAAATACCTCAAAGAGGAATTGGAGCGCGAGGGACTGGAAGACGTGGAAATGGACGACAAGGGCTATATCTACGCCACACTCAAAGCCAACACCAAGAAAGAGGTGCCCACCATCGGGTTCATCTCCCACTATGATACAAGTCCCGACTGCAGCGGCGCCAACATCAAACCACGTATCGTCAAGAATTATGACGGCGGCGACATCACCCTCTCCGAGGGCATCGTCTCCTCACCGTCCAAGTTTCCCGAACTGAAAGCCCACGTGGGCGAGGATCTCATCGTAACCGACGGACACACGCTGCTCGGCGCCGACGACAAGGCAGGCATCGCCGAAATCGTGCAGGCCATGTGCTATCTGCGCGACCATGACGAAATCAAGCATGGCGACATCCGGGTGGGTTTCAATCCTGACGAGGAAATCGGCATGGGCGCCCATCACTTCGACGTGGAGAAGTTTGGTTGCCAATGGGCATACACCATGGATGGCGGCGACTTGGGTGACCTCGAATATGAGAACTTCAACGCCGCTTCCGCCAAGATTCATATCAAGGGCGTCAGCGTGCATCCCGGCTATGCCAAGGGAAAGATGGTCAACGCCAACCGCCTCGCCGCAGAATTCATCAGTCTGCTGCCGGCCTCCGAGACACCGGAAGAAACAGAGGGCTATCAGGGATTCTACCACCTGCTCGGCATCCAGTCCGGCATCGAAAACGCCACCCTCTCCTACATCATCCGCGACCATGACCGTGAGAAATTCGAAGACCGCAAGGATTTCATAGAGGCTTGCGCCAAGAAAATGAACGAGAAATATGGTGAGGGTACATGTGTGGCCGACGTGAAGGACCAATACTATAACATGAAGGAGAAGATAGACCCCAACATGCACGTCATCGACCTCGTGGTCAAGGCCATGCAGGAATGTGGCGTTCCACCCAAAGTGGAACCTATCCGTGGCGGAACAGACGGCGCGCAACTCTCGTTCAAGGGTCTGCCCTGCCCCAACATCTTCGCCGGTGGCGTCAACTTCCACGGCCCCTATGAGTTTGTTTCTATCCAAGTGATGGAGAAGGCGATGCAGGTGGTGGTGAAGATATGCGAGTTGACCGCAGAATACAACGACTAACGCCAAGCACACATATTATAGAACAAGAATCCAAGCCCAATCACTCATTTCAATTTGGTTGGGCTTTTCACCTCAAACCAACCACAAACGACTATGGCAGAACTAACCACACTCATCAAAGACCTTGCCTTGATACTCATCGTGGCAGGCGCCGTGACACTCATCTTCAAGCGGCTCAAACAGCCACTTGTGCTGGGCTATGTCGTGGCGGGATTCCTTGTCTCGCCCCACATGCCCTACATCATGTCGGTCATCGACAACCATGACATCCACACCTGGGCGGACATCGGTGTAATGTTTCTCCTTTTCTCCTTGGGACTCGACTTCTCTTTCAAGAAGATCATCAAAATGGGGGCCGCGCCCATCATCGCCACCTGCACCATCATCTTTGCCATGATGACCACAGGCATCATCGTAGGCCACGCCTTCGGATGGAGCAAGATGGACTGCATTTTCCTCGGCGGTATGCTCGCCATGAGTTCCACCACCATCATCTACAAGGCTTTCACCGACATGGGCTTGCGACAACAGCAGTTCACCCAAATGGTGATGAGCGTGCTCATCCTCGAGGATATCCTCGCCATCGTGATGATGGTGATGCTCTCGGCGTTGGCAAGTGGATCGGGGGCTGACAGCGGCGCCTTGCTCGGGTCGGTACTGAAGATCGGTTTCTTCCTCGTGCTGTGGTTCGTTGTGGGCATCTTTGCCATTCCGCTTCTGTTGCGGTCGGTCAGAAACCTCATCAACGACGAAACATTGCTCATTGTCTCTCTCGGACTGTGCTGCCTCATGGCGGTGTTCTCCACCAAGGTTGGCTTCAGCTCGGCTTTCGGCGCCTTCGTCATGGGCAGTATCCTTGCCGAGACCATCGAGGCAAGAAAAATCATCAAGCTCGTCGAGCCGGTGAAAAATCTCTTCGGCGCCATCTTCTTCGTTTCCGTCGGCATGTTGGTCGACCCCGCCGTGCTGGTCAACTATGCCCTGCCCATTCTCATCCTTGTCATCACCATTCTGGCAGGACAAGCCATCTTCGGCTCCTTCGGATTCATGCTCTCCGGTCAGTCGCTCAAGTCGGCCATGCGCTGCGGATTCTCCATGGCGCAGATTGGCGAGTTCTCGTTCATCATCGCCTCACTCGGCTTGTCACTCGGTGTGATTGGCGAGTTCCTCTATCCGGTGGTCGTGGCGGTGTCGGTCATCACCACCTTTCTCACCCCCTACATGATTCGCCTCGCCACACCTGCCTACAACCTGTTGGAAAGCCATCTGCCCAAGTTGTGGGTGCGCCGCCTCAACCACGCAGCCACCAGCCATTCTTTTGGCAACGAAGAGACTCTGTTGTGGTCGGCACTACTCAAGTCCATCGCAGTCAACGTAGTCATCTATTCCATTCTCTCCACGGCGGTCATCGTGCTGATGTTCTCCTTCTTCCTGCCCTTCATACGCCATGTGATGGGCGCCGACTTGCACTGGTGGGCCAACGGCATCTGTGGTCTGCTCACCATTCTGTTCATCTCGCCGTTCCTCCGTGCGATGGTGATGAAGAAGAACCACAGCGAGGAATTCAAAAATCTTTGGACGCACAGCCGGCTCAATCGTTTTCCGCTGCTCTCCACCATTTTGGCCCGCGTCATCATCGCCACAGGATTCATATTCTATGTGTGCAACTATCTCACGCGTTTCGCCGATGCTTTGCTCATCAGCATCGCCGTGGCTTTGCTCGTTCTGATGATTCTCTCGCGCTCGCTCAAGCGACGCAGCATCCGCTTGGAACGTCTCTTTATCCAAAACCTCCGTTCGCGTGACATCGAGGCGCAAGTGCTCGGTCAGAAACGACCGCTCTATGAGGGAAGACTACTCGACAGAAATGTACACATCGCCGATTTCGAAGTCCCCGAGGATTCTCTCTGGGCTGGCAAGACGCTACGCCAACTGCAACTGCGCAACCGTTTCGGCATCCTCGTGAGCAGTATTCTGCGCGGTCATCAGCGCATCAACATCCCCGATGGCGAGAGCATCATCTTCCCTGGCGACAAAATACAAGCCATCGGTGCCGATGACCAGTTGACAGCCTTTGGCTCCGCCATCGCCAACGACCTGCAGCAGGAAGACCATGACATCGAGAAGCGAGAGATGCGACTGCACCATTTGGTCATCTCGGGCAAAAGCCCCTTCCTCGGCAAGACGCTGCAAGAAAGCGGCATCCGGGATAAATTCAACTGCATGGCGGTGGGACTCGAACAGGGCCACGAACATCTTACGCAAGTAGACCCCAAACACCGCTTTGAGAAGGGCGACGTGCTCTGGGTTGTGGGAGAAGAAGATGACCTCAAAAGGTTGGAATAGACTTCCGCGCCAAAAGTTTCGGACAAAATGCTGCACACTTTCACAGAAAATGTGTATCTTTGCAGTATAATACTTACAAACAAAACTAAATAAAAGAAAGAAATGAGCAAGTTAGTAATAAGCAACTACGATGAGTTTGCCGCTTATCTCGGCAAGAATCTCGGCATCTCAGACTATGTAGAACTCACTCAAGAGCGCATCAACCAGTTTGCTGACGCCACCCTTGACCACCAGTGGATTCACGTAGACCCTAAGCGTGCCGCCGTGGAAAGCCCCTTCAAGTCGACCATCGCCCATGGCTACCTCACCCTTTCCATGCTTCCCTATCTGTGGAACCAAATCATCGAGGTGAAGAATCTGAAGATGATGGTGAACTATGGCATGGACAAGATGAAGTTTGGACAAGCCGTGAAGTCAGGTCAGAGCATCCGTCTCGTAGCCGACTTGCAGTCCATCGAGAATCTGCGCGGTGTGACGAAGGCACAGATCAAGTTCGCCATCGAGATCAAGGACTCTCCCAAGAAAGCCCTCACAGGCGTGGCCACCTTCCTCTACTATTTCGAATAATTCCCACTCATCTACATACCCAAATGCCAAGGACTCTCCACACGTCCTTGGCATTTTTCATTTTTACCCCTTTGTTACACCCCATCAAAGACAAGACACCGATGATGGCGCTATTCCATACTGTCTTTTATAAGCCTGCGAAATTCGGTGTTCATGCCATGGAGCACGAACTGAGCGCATTCTACGACATCACGCATGGTATGGGACTTGCGATATTGGAACCTCGATGGATGAGGCAAATAACAGAAAAGGCGATAGAGAAAACAGAGGATTGGTTCTTGTGGGGGATGCCATGAATCCACTGGATGTGTGCAATGCCGTGGCAGGACAAGACATCGTTTATACAGGTATGTCTGGCGACTTGGACAAGATGGCTAAAATCCTGATTGACGCCATGCACTTGGAAAAAGCCAACCGCATCATCGCCATCAGCAGTATGGGTATTTATGGAGCATATTGGAAAGTAACACTCACCGCCCCCAAACATGCCCCCGGATTCCTCAATTCCGTGTTCTTGACATTAATGAGAGGAATGTTTCCAACCTATCGCCGCCTCGCCGACCGCATTGAGGCGTCCGGACTTTGCTATACGATTCTTCGCCCCAGCAGATTTACCGAGGTTGACGAGGTGAACTATCAACTTACATATAAGGACCAACCTAAGCGTGGCAGAGACATATCCCGCAAGAGTATAGCAGACTTCGTGGCCAAGATTGTTGCTCACCCAGAGAAATATGAAAATCAGAACCTTGGAATTACCCACAAACAATAAAATCTTGTGAAAACATTAGGTTGGCCCATCGTCCTCAACGGTGGGCATTTTCTTTCTAAAGAATAGTACTCGTTCAGAATTTGAGCAAGACCATTTTTTCCGAAATAAAGTTGTAACTTGCACAAAAAATTACTACTTTTGTGGTAGAATTAACAATTGGTTAGCATTGAGCTCAAGTAAAAAACAATATTATGGATCCAGAAGTAGCAAAAGTTCTCAAGTTTACAGTATTTATAGCAATCATGGTCGGCATTGTATTGCTCATCATTTCAGGAATAGGTGCGGCAATATTTCTTATACCTTTATTGCTTGGAGCATTCAAGAGTTGAATTTCCACAAAGTTTTTTCGCAAATCATCATACATTCCTACACAAACCTTTCACAAACCCTGTGTTTATGCGGAATATGGCGATGTATGATGGGCTAAATATCATACACGAATATTACATCATCCTACACAAAAAATAAGCATATTCACACCATTGTCAACAATCGCCCCTAGCCACAAACAAATTTCAAGTCATTAAATGACTTGAACAAGATGTGAACAACACTTTGTTCATCCATTGAACGAGCAGTGGGCAACAGTTGCCCACTGCTCGGGGCCTAAATTGGGCAAGTGAAAAGTGAATCTTTCTGATTAGACTATACACTTTTAAAGTTTATAAACTATAAGGGTAGACACTATCAGTTTTATGCAAATATAATAGTAGACACCTTCTTCAATTTGGTACTGCTTTAATAGACCTGATTTGTACAATCATACTAAAATCTTTCAAACTTTGTTCTCATCATTCCTCTGCAAACATTTAATGCTAGCATCGCAGATACGCTTATGAATCTACAAAATTCATTACCTTTGTAGTACCCAAGTTACCTTCTCATTGCCAACGAACCGTTGTGATTTGCTCAAATTTCACTACCTTTGTGGTAGAATCAACAACTGTTGAGAACTTTTTCCCGTTCAGTTTTGAGTTGTGATTTGCTCAAATTTCACTACCTTTGTGGTAGAATCAACAACCGATAACAATAACATCTTTCTTAGACATAAGTTGTGATTTGCTCAAATTTCACTACCTTTGTGGTAGAATCAACAACCGTCACAAAAGTATATATTAAATTTAAATAGTTGTGATTTGCTCAAATTTCACTACCTTTGTGGTAGAATCAACAACTGAAAATCTATAATTCACTCATTATCAGACAAATGCACAATGTATTAGAATTAAAAAATCAGTTGTTTAAAACGGAGAATACTACAAAAAGTGTAGCATTCTCCGTTTTTAAACAAAAACTAGTTCATGACTTTTTCTATAACTGAAAGCCCTACATTTCAACTAATGACAGTTATTCTTTCTAAAATAATTCTAATTGTTGTCCTGGAGTATTAGGGGGCATAGACTTCTGACCATAGAATAAATGTATGTTTCCAAACTGTTTGTCTGTAATACACATGATACCCACCTTGCCATATTCAGGAAGAAAAGATTTAACCCGCTTTATATGCACCTCGGCATTTTCCATACTAGCACAATGCCGCACATAGATAGAAAACTGAAACATTGTGAAGCCGTCCTTTTGCAAGTTCTTGCGAAAAAGTGCAGCATTTTTTCTGTCCTTCTTTGTCTCGGTAGGCAAATCGAACAATACAAGAATCCACATAATCCGATATTCACTGAATCGATCCATAATCTATAGCATTTATCTCAACGAATAGGGTATGCAATTCGCCGAGACTCTCCTGAAAAGCACTTATACAAGGACGCTGTGGTCAGAGTGGCTGCGACCATCAGCGGACTTCGTTTGCCCCCTATTACCACATCTAAAGTAGGTATTCCTAACAAACGAATTTTCATTTGCTTTGTCAGTTCCAAATTATCTATTCCAAACTCCTTCACAATTGAATAAACAAGCTCGTCAACATAGGGGCGATAAGGCTCCATAATATCATCGGCAAGACAATAGGCATTGTAACGATTGTGATGATGAATGCCAAGCGTGGGAAGCATGCCACTGGACACCAAGCTACGAGCAATAACTGCCCGAAGAATGGCATAACCATAGTTCAACAAATTATTAGGATGTACACCCTCTCTATTACGAGTAAATGTTTCCAGCCCTGAAATATCTGCGAAAATATTTTTCCAATAATAAGCTGCCGCCTGAGCTTCAAGATTATCCGGATCTCCACTACGAACATCCGCTGACATTCTTTCCAAAAGTCGCACCGATTTGCCACAACAAGCAGACAAGACGGTTGCTTGATTGTCTATTTTTGCTTTTATCGTTTGCTGCCACAATTGCTTTCGAAGAGGTTGGGAAGCATTTAACTGATCTCTGAATCGCTCATTTTGCGTAGAATTTCCGTAAAGAGGCAACATCAGACCTACAGGCATACTCCGACTATCACAAGTAATCACAGCGCTATTGTTTTCAAGTAGAGCTTCAAGCAAGCCTTGGGTAATTGTTATCCGTTTGTTGTCAAGTACAACAATGCCTATGTCCTCTATTGGTTTAGTAACCTCAGACATACTCTTTAGACTTTCTGGCAAATCAGCAATGCTTTCTACTTCCGGCAACTTGATAACCATCTGCTGCATTCGTAGTGATAAATAAGCCGGGTTTCCAAAATAAAGAGTTTTCTTAATCATAAGTGGGATGTTTTGAATATGAACAAAAAATGCCACAATCGGAACTCACGTTATGTATGTGTTCCCATTGTGGCATATAGAGTATTATAAAGATATTTCACCTAAACGATTTACGCGAATGGGAATGCATATTTTTTTATCATTTCTCCAGTTATGGCACGTTCATTCTTGGACTTCGGGCTTCCTTCACCGAATTCATTCTGTATAATTTTTCCTGTGCAGAACTTTTGAGCATCATCCTTCTGTAGGGAATAAATAATATTTGCGACACTGAAAGGAACGAAATTTGCCGTATTTCCACTTCCGTCCACAAATTTATATATTCTTTTTTTATCCAATGGTGTATTCAGATGGTGCTGTTTCAGTTCGTCTGCCGTTGGTAAATAGACCAAATCATTGGGAGACAAGACGTACTTAGGCGCAAGACCTTCACAACTTTGGGGTGCAGGAGAAAGTCCTTGTTTCAATCTATCGATAACGACATTAAGAGGAATCGTATCGAAAGTACGAACAGTAACAGGCTGTCCCGAAACCTTATCAATCTGTGTTTTTTCATAGATAGCAAAGAACAAATTCGTTCCTTTAGCAGCTTCCACAAATTTTTTCTTTTTGTTACCATGAGTACCCACACAGAACTTGTCCGCCTTTTCATATACTCTCACTTTGAATATTGGCTGATGAAAACGTCCACCGTTCAACTCTACAATAGACTTGTTCATCTCATCAATGCCATCTGGAGAGAATGCTATTTCAGGCTTTCCTCCCTTGTTCGCAAGATGACGAAGCAAGATTTTTTGGATTGCCGTATCCGTAACATGATTACGGATTTTATCTTCATCAAATGACACATCTATACTTTTTCTTGTCGCAAAGAATCTATCTTTTGTCTCTTTCGTAAAGAAATAAATACTTATCTTCTTCAAATTTACATCAGACCAGACCTCCTTGTTTTCTTCAAAATACTGTTTTATTTGCTTTTCATTTTTTTGAAGAGTAAGTAACTCTAAGATTTTTTCCTTCAAGTCTTTGTCCACGATGTCCTTAGGACGCTTCAAAGCTTCCTTGATTGAGGCATCCTTTATCCGACGCAAATTCACCTCACCAGAAACAGTTTCTTTATGCATAGGTTTTCGTATAGCCCAAGAATCACCTTTGCTTTGAGAGGTGAACACTTTCTTACCTTGATCAAAATGTTGGTAATAATTCGTGGTTTTGTTAATGACTCTTAGATTCTGCTTAAAACTAACCACAATGTTTTCCAACGAAGACTCCACATCTGTTGTGAACGTAGACCACGTTGCGAGGAATTCTTTTGCGACTTCAATTTTCTTTTTTACTCCATCCTTTATAATCTCCATCGTTTCATATCTGCGCAATTGACGCGATAACTGATAACGATTAGCATTATTCTTAGATAAGGCAGCCTCGTTATTAAGAAGATTTACATGATTACGTGTCGTACACGCAATCACAATCGCATCCATTGCATGATGACGATGGTCTATGCGTTTTTTGTTGAATCCCTTTTGACACTCTATCGGAACAATCGGTACTTCATGACCTTCCTTATTAAGCGTTGTGAACTTATGTGTTTCTGTCAGTTCATTCAAACGACGGAAACGAGGCAAGACGATGTGATTCCAAACATCATTGATACCCCAATCCTTCTTGAGCCGGTCTGTTATACTACCATTGCAAGTTATCAAATGCTTTGAAGTCGCTTCCTCCTCACTTTTCTCACGCACAATGTTGGAAAGCAAAGATTTAATAACTTTACTGATATACCGACTGTCATTCATTTGGCGTTCAATGAAATTATCCGGAATCTCATCCATAAGCAACTTACGCATTTTCGCCTTATTCCCCTTGTATTGAGATTCCACATGCCGTACATATTCTTCTGGAGACAATATTTCCACACTCTTTCCCATGCTGAGTTGTACCTTTTCACCATGATGTTGCTTGATGAATTCATAGCCCAACAAACGATCTTTCAATTTGTTCACTTCAGCTTCACAAATCACTTTATTGGAAAAAGAATCATCAAAATATCTTGATTGTGGTATAACATGTTCTATCTCATAGGCTGACGTGAAAAGCTTTGACAACGGAATCATCTCTCCTGTATAAGGAGAACGATATCTTTGCTCCATCCACAAAATATATTTTTTAATTTCTTGTTGGGATGGAAGATTCTTCGGATCATATTGAGACAATTTGCTGATTGTGTCAGAAATGTCTACATCTAAATCTTCCTCATTTTGACTCAATGCTCCATCCTCGTAAATGCGCAATAATTCCTGCTGATTAGGAGAATAGGGGCGCACATTTTCTATTCCATAGTCAGGATTCTTCAATTCTGCAAGTAAAAGTTTGGCGCGCATATTGGCTGATTCATTTTCAAGCAAACGACGAGTCATTTCACGTCTTTTATCAGCAGGATTCTTCAAGTCACGCCCCATTTCCACATGGATTTCATCAATGTGGTCATATTTTTTCCATATATCACGTACGGTTCTAAGCGTTTCTGTAATAACTTGCTCAACAATAGGATTGCGTAAAGAATGCTGCTTGAAATGATGCAGATAATCGTCTATATCACTTGGTGAAGTCCAACGGATCATATCCGAGGATTCACTGTGTCTATTATACACAATGTAACAAGCAAGCCATACAGGAAGACCCTGAAAGTCTTTGACAGAAGAAAGGTTCATTGATTTTTCACGCACTTTGGCACGAATACTCTCGTCCACTTCCCCATCCATGAGTTTTTGCATTCGCTCACGAGTATGCGCATCAATATTACTTTCATCCCAATACTTCCCCATCCGCATCAAGGAAAGCAATTTGCTAACCGCCTTGGCCGAATATGCTCCATATTCTTTCTGATATGGTTTCATCTTTGAAAAAATATCGACAAAACTATCAGGCAAATTGTATTCTTCGGAAAAATGAGTCAGCGCCTTACGCAATTCTTCTT
>CAKPTK010000032.1 GCA_934190685.1 uncultured Prevotella sp. | reverse complement strand
CTGCCGCCAAGCACAGTCTTGAGGTGGTGGACCAGTATGACTTCAACGAGCGTGTGCCCGAATGGAACGACGAGGGTACTATGACCAACGAGGAGAAGGTGCTCATCACCCAAAGTGTGAAAGAGGTGGGCGAATGCATGAGCAACTATGTGGGCATCGTGCGCAGCGATCTGCGTCTCAAGCGTGCCTGGGATCGTCTCGACCTGCTCTACGAGGAGACCGAGGCTCTGTTCAAGCGTGTGAAGGCAAGTCGTGACATCTGCGAGTTGCGCAACATGATCAATGTGGGCTATCTCATCACTCGACAAGCCATCGAGCGCAAGGAATGTCGTGGTTTACACTATACCATCGACTATCCTGTCCACGCATACGATAACAAGAATAATTGACAATACAGTCCCAACGGTGGTTGGGGCAATTTGAAAATGTTTAAAATAAAAGTTTTATTGTGGAGTGCGTGTCTGTGAAGATACAAACTCATTTTCATATTTTATGGCCTGCTGCTCTGTGAAGAACGGCGGGTTTTTTATTGGTATACTAAATAGAAACTTAAAATAAGATGAAAAATAATATACTGAAGAGAACTTTGTTCTCAGCCATTGTGGCTCTGTTCGGCATGAATGGAGCCATGGCACAATCTGCCGCCTTCAATCCCACGGAGATGGAAACGCAGCTCAACGCCATGGCAGACTCACTGACGGAGAACCTCAAACCTTGGAAGGTTCCCAATCGCTCGTTCGACATTCGGAAGTATGGCGCCAAAGCCGACGGAAAACGGGTGAATACACGGGCTATCCAGCGTGCCATCGACGCCTGTTTCAAGGCCGGTGGCGGCAGTGTGGTGGTGAGTGGTGGCGACTATGTTACGGGCACCATTGTGCTCAAGTCGGGCGTAATGCTCCATATCGACAAAGGCGCCCGCTTGTTGGGCAGCACTTCGCTGAGGGATTATCCAGACCATGTGGAGCAGTTGCACAGCGTGTGTCGTGACGTACACCGCTACCGCATCTCCCTGATTTATGCCGAGCGGGCAGACCGTGTGGGCATCAGCGGAGAGGGCGAAATCTATTTCCGTGGTTCCCGCGACAACTTCCCCGGTCCCGAGACTGTGAGCGAAATCGAGGGCAGGCCCTTTGGCATCCGCATGATAGAGTGTAAGAATGTGGTGGTGAGCGGTGTCCACTTGCGTGACGCCGCTGCTTGGATGCAGTGCTATCTGGTGTGCGAGAATTTGATTTTCGACGGCATGCGTGTCACCAACCAGGTGAACTACAACAATGACGGCTGCGACTTGGATGGCTGCCGCAATGTCATTGTGCGCCATTGCCAGATCAATTCGCACGATGATGCTCTCTGTCTGAAAACAGCCAGTGGTCGTGCCAACGAAAATTTCTTGGTGGAGGACAATGTCTTCCAGACCCACTGCAACGCTTTTAAGTTCGGCACGGATTCCCAGGGTGCCTATCGCCGCATCGTGGGCAGGAGGCTCATCTTGGGCGGAACACCTGTAGGAAAACCTTCATGGAAGGACATTCATGAATGCAGCACTGGTGTGACCCTCGCCACCACAGACGGCGGCAATGTGAGCGACATCCTGCTCTGCGACCTCACCATATCCCGTGCTCGGTCGCCCTTCTATTTGGGTATAGGTAACCGTGGTCGCCGTTGGCAGTCGGTGATGGAGCATCCGGGACTTCTTCATCGCGTTTATATCCACGATGTGCTGGGTATGGACAATCGTCGACAAGGGTCGCTGATCAATGGAATGGAAGGCTATCGGGTGAGCGATGTGGTGATGAAAAACGTTCATATCACCCAAGTTGGCGGTGGCACACAAGTCATGGCTGAGGCTCCTGTGGAAGAAAAGCCCGGAGGCTATCCCGACGCTCAAGAGTGGTCTCGCGAGGGATTGCCAGCCTATGGTTTCTACGTGCGTCATGCACAGCGTATCGTGTTCGACAAGGTGGATGTCCGTCCACAAGCCAAGGATGAGCGTCCGATGATGCGCATTGCGGAGGACTGCGAGAATACCAGCATCAAATAAAATTTTTTGTAGTATAAAATAGAAGGGCAAGAATGATAGACATCGAGTGTCTGTCGTTCTTGCCCTTTGTTTTTGGAAAATCAGTCCATTCTTGCGAGGTAGTCCTCATAAGTGAACACCCTCAGCATCTCAAGTTCTCCGTTGGTGTGGAGGAGGGCGATGGAAGGATGGGTGATGCCGTTGAACATGCACGTCTTCACTGTAGTGTAGTGAAGCATGTCTTCGAAGATAATACGCTCGCCCACTTGCAGTTCATGGTCAAATTGCCAGTAGCTCATGAAGTCGCCCGAGAGACAACTGTTGCCTCCCAATCGGTAGGTGTAGGGCTGGGCTATGTCCTTTTCTGTGGTGTCTTCGATAGTCTTTGCGCCACGAACTGTGGGATGGTAAGGCATCTCGAGACAGTCGGGCATGTGGCAAGTGAAACTCACATTGACGATGGCGGTGCGTATGCCGTGGTCTTCCACAATATCTACAATCTGACTCACCAAAGGTCCTGTCTGCCAGCCGAAAGCGCTTCCCGGCTCAAGTATCACGCTAAGGTTCGGATGCCGTTGTTGGAATCCTTGCAGCAGTCGGCGCAATCGCTCCAAGTCATAGTCTTTGCGGGTCATGAGATGTCCGCCACCGAAGTTTATCCATTTCAGTTGTGGCATCCAGGCACCAAATTTCTCTTCTATTTTTGCCAGTGTGCGCTCAAACACATCGCTGCCGCTCTCGCAGTGGCAATGGCAGTGGAATCCCTCGATGTCGGAAGGAAGAATGGCTGGCAATTTGTCGGCAGTTATCCCGAAACGGGTGCCGGGTGCACATGGGTTGTAGAGGTCTGTGCCCACCTCGGAATATTCGGGATTCACACGTAGCCCGATGCTCAGCTCTGGGTTTGCCGCCTGTGCTCTGAGATGCAACCGACTGTATTGCGAGAGCGAGTTGAAAGAGAGATGGGAAGAGCAGCGGGCTATCTCGTCGATTTCATAGTCCGTGTATGCCGGTGAGAAAGTGTGGGCGCGATGACCAAACTTCTCGACGGCCATGCGTGCCTCGTAGAGCGAGCTGGCAGTGGTCGAATGGATGTATTCACGGAAGATGGGAAACGTTTTCCATAAGGCATAGGCTTTGAAGGCGAGTATAATTTCCACGCCTGTACGGTCAGCCATGCTTTTGATGAGTGCCAAATTGTGGCGCAAGCGTTCCTCTTCGAGTATGTACATTGGGCGGTCAATGCCCGAAAATGTCTCCTTGTCTGTTTTCATCGTTTTTTTGTTGTCGTTATTGGATTGCAAAGGTAGCACATTCTTTCTCATATAATAAAAAATAAATAGATTTATTTTGTTCTTCTCTCGATTTGCACTACCTTTAGATAATGTAGGCTGCATCTCGGAATAAAAAATAAATAAATTTATTTTGTTCTTCTCTCGATTTGCACTACCTTTGCATCTTAGAAAAGAAAAGACGATGAAACTCGTAATACTGACTAAGCCCACATTTTTTGTGGAGGAAGACAAAATTCTGGCTACGCTCTTTGATGAGGGATTGGACAATTTGCATTTGTACAAGCCTAATTCCTCACCACTCTACTCCGAGCGTCTGCTCTCTCTCTTGCCCGAAGATTATTATCGCAAGGTTACGGTACATGACCACTATTATTTGAAAGAAGAATATAGACTTGGAGGCATCCATCTCGATGATTCCAATGCCGAAATGCCCAAAGGATATAAGGGGCATGTGAGTCGCACTTGTAGAAGATTGGACGAACTGAAAGACACGAAACGAAAATCAGACTATGTGTTTCTTCGCAACATCTTCGACTCCACCACAGAGCCTGACGAACGGACTTCTTTTGGTAGAGATGAGTTGGAGCAAGCCGCCCGCCAGGGACTGATTGACCGAAAGGTCTATGCCATGGGCGGAATGAGTCTGGATAATATCCGGGAGGCGAAAGACTTGGGATTCGGTGGTATTGTAATCTGTGGTGACCTGTGGAATCGTTTCGACATCCACAACGGTCTTGACTATTCCGAATTAATCGCTCATTTCGAGAAACTGCGCAAGACAATCGGATAAGTAATATAAAAAGTACTTCATTAAAAATAAAGAAAAGAAAATGAGTCAAAACAACTCTTTTTTGGTATTCTCTGGCACTAACACGAGATACCTTGCAGAGAAAATCTGCGCAAGCCTCGGTTGTCCTTTAGGCAATCTGGTGGTCACGAAGTTCTCTGATGGCGAGTTTGCTGTCAGCTATGAGGAGTCTATTCGTGGCAAGGATGTGTTCCTTGTACAGAGCACATTCCCTAACTCTGACAATCTGATGGAGCTGCTCCTCATGATTGACGCTGCCAAGCGTGCCTCTGCCCGTCACATCATCGCTGTGACTCCGTATTTTGGCTGGGCTCGCCAGGACCGCAAGGACAAGCCAAGAGTGAGCATCGGCGCCAAGTTGGTGGCTGATTTACTCAGTGTGGCAGGCATCGACCGTCTCATTACCATGGATCTTCATGCCGACCAGATTCAAGGTTTCTTCGATGTGCCTGTAGACCACCTCTACGCATCAGGCGTGATTCTGCCTTATCTGCAGTCACTCAAACTCGACGATCTCGTTATTGCTTCTCCTGATGTCGGTGGTTCGAAGCGTGCCAGCACCTATGCCAAATATCTGGGATGTCCGCTCGTGCTTTGCAACAAGACCCGCGCTCGTGCCAATGTGGTGCAGAGCATGCAGATTATCGGTGATGTGAAGGACAAGAACGTGGTCATCATCGATGATATGGTCGACACCGCCGGCACAATCACCAAGGCTGCCGACATAATGAAAGCCGCTGGTGCCAAGAGTGTTCGCGCCTGCGCTTCTCACTGTGTGATGAGTGGTCCTGCCAGTGAACGTGTGCAGCAGTCTGCCCTCGAAGAGATTGTCTTCACCGACTCCATTCCATATTCCAATCGTTGTGCTAAGGTGAAGCAACTGTCTGTAGCAGATATGTTTGCCGAGACCATCCGTCGTGTGGAAAATTGCGAAAGCATTAGTTCACAGTATTTGGTATAGTTCTGATACGTCTGAATACTATAGATATTCAAATCCCCGGCATTCACTGTTGCAGCGAGTGTCGGGGATTTTTTTAGATCAGCCGGTTGATAGATTAGTTTCTTCTATGCATAGAGTGTTTGCAAGCCGCCTCTGTAGAGTGAGGGGGCATCGTGATAAGACAGGATGCAGCAGAGTTCTTCTTTGTCGTTCCATGTGTTTTTGACCGTGAAGAAGCCATCGAGGTCGGGTTGTTCAAGCAGTGTGCCGATTCTCGTCTCTTGGTTTTTCAGCAAGACAGGATAGCGAGAGGCAATCTGTTGGGTGTAACAGTCGGCGTCGAATTTTTCGTCGATATTCTCCCTGTTTGTGCGTCGTTCTCCGTCCGGGTTCGTCCAAGGTTTATTCAGCCATTGTCCGATGGTTTCCCCTTGAGAAAGGTTTCCCCTGATGAAGTCTTTCAGTTCATCAAACTGGTTGGTGGACACGTCGTCGAAACGGATGATGTCGATTTTGTAAGTTGCCTTCGGTACGTTCAACAGACTGTTCCTTGAGATTTCTCCATGGATGTTCACTTCATCAACAATAGATTTTAGAATGTCGATTGTCGAAATCTCAAGCAAGTCAACCATCTCTATAATCATCTCTTTCTTGGACTGATCTCGCAGGTTATCCTTGATATAGTCAGCCACAGCCTTTACTGTGAGGTTTCCGAACTGTTTGATATATCTGATTCTCCCTGGGCGTCCGAGCAAATTCTCGTCGATAGATAGTCTGTTGGTTGTGAGAATATAGAGCTTTCTGGCTTCGTTGTACACTCCGTCAATCATCTTCAGCAGCACATCTCCATTTTGTTTGAATGTCTTTTCCGCCTCGTCAATCAGTACAACACATTCGAAATTCAGAGATTGTACAAATCCCAACAATCCTTCGTAGGGAGCGTTGACGATGATGACAGGCATGTGTAGCCTGTTGCTGAGAATTTTAGAGGCGATGGTCTTGCCCGTACCCTTCAGTCCATTGAAGATTACGCCTAGATTCTTGTTTCCCTCAACAAATACGTCAGAGTTCCATGTCTTCTCTATTTTTTGCATGGTGTCATCTACACCAAGGTCGTAAATCTTAAAGTTGAATGTGAATTGGTTTGCCATTTTCAACAGTCCGAGACGGGAGCCTCCCATACTTTTTTCCTCGTATACTTGGAACACGCCCATCCCGGGCGACGTGTGCAGGGTTGTGTCTCCAGGAATCGGGTAGAACACGCCATTTTCTTTCACCCACTTCTGTTTCATTGTCATTTCTGTTTCCATGTTGTTTAGTTTTTGTTCGTACATTATATTTAGTAGTGGCGAGAATCTTGTGTTTTGTTTCTTTCGGGTGCAAATTTAGATTCTCGCTGCGCATTCTTTCTGCGTAATGGAAATAAAATGCTGAAAATCTGTCGAAAAAGTGAAGTTTTTCGGTATTGCGCAAATAGACTGCATATGATTATGCGTAACTTTGTAGCTGATATAGAGAAAACAATAGACCTATGCCCGCTAATAAGAATGCCTTGATAAGGTATAAAACGATAGACAACTGTCTTCGCAACCACTATCGTCGCTGGACATTGAACGATTTAGTGGATGCTTGTTCTGATGCAATTTATGATGCGGAGGGCATCAGAAAAGGTGTCTCTGTACGTACAGTGCAGGGCGACATACAGATAATGCGCTCCGACAAACTGGGGTATAACGCTCCGATAGAAGTGTATGACCACAAGTATTATCGATATGCTGATCGTAACTATTCTATCATGTCCATGCCCATGTCGCAAAACGACTATGACGTTATGCAGGAGGCAGTGGATATGCTTCGCGAATTGGAAGATTTTGACCAGTTTACCGAAATGTCCGATGTGGTGAGTCGTTTGCGTGACAGACTCGCCATTTCACGCAACAATAGAAAGCCGATTATCAATTTCGACAATGTTCCTCAATTGAGGGGCTTGCGCTTGTTGAATCCACTCTACAACTATATTTCGCATAAACAGACGCTCAAAGTACTGTATAAGTCGTTCCATGCCCCCAAGCCTGTTGAATACATCCTGTGTCCCTATTTGCTGAAGGAATTTCGGAATCGTTGGTTTTTGTTTGGTTCTCAAGCGTCTAATCTTATGTTATACAATTTTGCATTGGACAGAATCATCAGAGTGCAACCTGTGGATGTGCCGTTTAGGGAGAATCCGAATTTTGATTCGGAGCATTTCTTTGATAATGTGATTGGAGTCAGCAAGAATATTGGTGCCTGTCCCCGCAAAATCCGATTTTGGGCAAGTGCAGAACAAAGCCAGTATATTTTGACCAAGCCCCTGCATAGAACACAAAAGTTAATCAGTCAAAATGAAGCAGACCATAGCTGTATCTTTCAGATAGAGGTTGTAGTCAATTTTGAGATGTACTCCGTCTTCATGAGCTATGGGGCTGGTATCAGAGTCATCTACCCTCGTCAAGTTGTAAACTATATGAGGGACAAAGTGCTTGAGACGGCTGCGATGTATCAGGAAGACGAAGGAAAATTTAGATAACAGTAAGATGAAGCCACGACAGATAATTCACTTATAAGAAAGTTTCCGGATATCGTGACAGTCGTATAAAAATAAACCCCTGCATCCCAAGAACACGTCTTGAAGATGCAGGGGTATTTTGCTATGTATGAATTTACTTAGGTATTATTCACCTTTTTCCATTTTTGCCTTCAAAGCTGCGAGAGCGTCGAAGTCACCGAGAGAAGTTCCGGCAGCTACATTGTTTATCTGTGCCTTCTCTTCCTTCTTGGCAGAGTGCTTGCGAGCTGGCTTCACATCGTCCTTGCCCTCCTCAAATGTGCGGCTGTGGCTGAGGATGATGCGCTTTGTCTCTTTCACGAACTCAATTACCTTGAATGGAAGTTCCTCACCGAGCTGAGCCTGTGAGCCGTCTTCCTTTACGAGATGCTTTGGAGTAGCGAAGCCTTCGCCACCCTCGTTGAGAGTGATCACGGCACCCTTGTCCATCATCTCAGTAATCTTGCCCATGTGAACAGAGCCAGGAGTATAAATCTCCTCGTACTTGTCCCAAGGATTCTCCTCGAGCTGCTTGTGACCGAGGCTCAAACGACGGTTTTCCTTGTCGATTTCAAGTACAACCACGTCGATGTCTGCGCCTACCTGTGTGAACTCAGAAGGATGCTTAACCTTCTTGGTCCAAGAGAGGTCAGAGATGTGGATGAGTCCGTCAACGCCTTCCTCGAGCTCTACGAAGATACCGAAGTTGGTGAAGTTGCGAACCTTGGCTGTGTGCTTGCTGCCTACAGGATATTTCACCTCGATAGTTTCCCAAGGGTCTTCCTTGAGCTGCTTAATACCGAGGCTCATCTTGCGCTCCTCGCGGTCGAGTGTGAGGATTACTGCCTCTACCTCGTCACCTACGTGGAGGAACTCCTGAGCTGAACGGAGGTGTTGGCTCCAGCTCATCTCAGATACGTGGATGAGACCTTCTACGCCTGGAGCAATCTCTACGAATGCGCCGTAGTCAGCGATAACAACAACCTTACCCTTAACGTGGTCGCCCACCTTGAGGTTAGGATCGAGAGCATCCCATGGGTGCGGAGTGAGCTGCTTCAAGCCGAGAGCGATACGCTTCTTCTCGTCGTCGAAGTCGAGGATAACCACGTTGATCTTCTGGTCGAGAGCAACAACCTCGTGAGGATCGCTTACGCGGCCCCAAGAAAGGTCTGTGATGTGGATGAGTCCGTCAACACCACCGAGGTCAACGAATACACCGTAAGAAGTGATGTTCTTGACAGTACCTTCGAGAATCTGACCTTTTTCAAGCTTGCTGATGATTTCTTTCTTCTGTGCTTCGAGCTCAGCCTCGATGAGAGCCTTGTGAGAAACAACAACGTTGCGGAACTCCTGGTTGATCTTTACAACCTTGAACTCCATAGTCTTGCCTACGAATACATCGTAGTCGCGTATTGGATGAACGTCGATTTGGCTGCCGGGGAGGAATGCCTCGATGCCGAATACGTCTACAATCATACCGCCCTTAGTGCGGCACTTGATATAGCCCTGGATAACTTCCTCGTTGTCGAGAGCCTTGTTGACAAGCTCCCAGCTCTTGCTCAAGCGAGCCTTCTTGTGAGAGAGTACGAGTTGACCCTTCTTGTCTTCCTGGTTTTCAACATAAACCTCAACCTTGTCACCCACCTTGAGGTCTGGGTTGTAACGGAATTCTGAAGCAGGGATTACACCGTCGCTCTTGTAGCCGATGTTGACAATAACCTCTTTCTTGTCTGCAGCGATTACTGTACCTTCTACTACCTGGTGTTCAGAAACCTTGTTGAGGGTTTCGTCATAGGCCTTTTCCAAGCTTTGCTTGTCTGCGCCCAGGCTGCCGCCATTCTCAAACTCGTCCCAATTGAAGTCTGCCAATGGCTGTACGTTCTTAAGTTCTGACATAAAAATTTAAATGTTTAATAATTAATAAAGTTAGACTTTATGTGAATTAATTCAAAATCGGCTGCAAAGGTACTGCTTTTTTAGTAAGTATGTGTCTATAACCGATAATGTTTTATAATTATTTAACGGTTTTCCTCTTTTTCTTCGCTTTCGCCTCCTTGTTGTTCTTCTTCTTGATGCCGAACAGGTCGCTCAGTGAGGAGAAGTCTTTCTTGAGCAGCAAGCCGATACCTTGGGTGTTCAGGCTATTTCGGGTGAAGTAGCGGTCGTTGGTTTGGTTGTAGAGGTTGACAGCGATGCTTCCGTTGGGCTTGAGCAGATATTTCAAGTCGAAGTCGCCGATGAAGCTGGTGGTGGCATTGGCATTGTCGCGGTAGCCGAACTGTCCATTGAAGAGCAGTCGATTGTTGAGCATCCGTCCGGAGAGGATGCCTTCATATTCCGCATTGTTCCATCCCTCGTCGCCCGTGGAGATGTTGGCGCCGAAGTTCCAGTTGCTCTTGCCGCCGACAAGTGTTCCGATGACGCTGTTGATTTGCTGGCTGATGGTGCCCGAGAGCAGGCTCTGCATGGCGAGGGTGGTCTGGCTGCGTTGTGCCGCTCCCTCCTGCGTCTTGCTCTCAGCCCCCGAGTTGTAGAATCTGCCCACGGCGAGTAGGTAGAGCACCTGTTGGTTCATCTCCTCCTCGGTGTTCATCAGGCTGCGTACCATCTGTTCGGCGTCGCCCGAGAGGCTGGGAAGTTCCATGCCGAAGTCGACGCGTGGCGCACCTGCTGTTCCTGTGATGTTCATCAGGCAATTGACCCGGATGGTGTTTGACGTAAAGCTCCGTCCTACGTTGAGGTCCGACAGGCTGACGCTCTGCACGGGATATTGCGCCTTGAGGTTGAGTGCGGCGTCATAAGGGTTGCCACCGAAGGTGATGGTGGAACCCGACTGGAATTGGAAGTCCTTGCGGATGAGGTTTTGGATGGTCAGCCGATAGGTGCCGTGGTCGACGCGATAGTTCCCGAACATTTGGAAGGCCCCCTTATTATAATAGGTGGCGCGGATGACGCCGCTACCGCCCAGGGCAATCATGTCGCCACTTTGGGGGTCCATGAGCACGCGGAGGGTCACATCGGGTGTGGTGTTGACCAGGAAGTTGATGTGCATGTCGCTCGCCAGATTGCTCTCCTGTACGGGCGCACTGATTGTGTCTTCAAGTGGTCGGGGTGTGCGGTCGTGCCAGGTGATGAACTCCTGTCGGCTCACGGCATCGGGACTCACGGCGTTGTATTCCAAAAAACTTCCCCGCTCGGGGGTCACGTCGACGTCGATGTTCACCTCGCCACTCTTGCCCTTGATGTCGCAAGTGCCTGTCGCCCATACGGTGCCGAAGAAAGTCTGGTCGCCGTAGGTCTTGAAGTCGTAGGCAAGCAGGTTGTGTGCCGCCACGTGTAGGTCGTAGCCGAAGTTGGAGAGGTTGTGATGGATCACGCGTCCGGTGACGATACCCCTGTTTCCTGTGGTGTCATAGATGGTGTCGCTTTGGAAGAGAATGTTATCCGGGGTAAAGGTGACAGTGTCTTGGTGCATGGTGTAGGTAGTGCCGAGTGAGCTGATACCGAGCGTTCCGTCAGCCACCACCTGTCCTTCCATGTTGATGGTCTTCAGTGGGCCGAATATGCGCAGGTGTCCCGTGGCTTGTGCGTCTACGTCTTGCAGGAAGCTCGAGCAGAATGAGTTTAAAAATTCCATTCTTGTCCCTCGTGCCTCGATGCCCAGGTCTATGTCGCTTCGTTTGGGTGATACATAACCGTGGATATAGGTTTTGTGCTTCGGCCCGTCGTCAGCCAGGGCATGTATGTTGATTTGGTTGTCCTCAAGGTTCCAGTCCACGTTGGCATGGAGCGTTCCCATGCGTCCGTTCTCGAAGCGGAAGTCGTTGATTGTGAGGTGTGCCATTGCCGACGGAATGTCCATCACGCCCTTGACCGATGCTTGTCCCGAGGCAAGACCCGAGAAGTCGACAGAGTGGAAGTTGACAAGGTTGAGGATATACTCTACGTTCACATCCTTGAGGTCTACTACGAGCGAGTCGGTGTCGTGGTGTGTGGCGTTGCCTGAGATGCGCAAATACTGTTTCTCGTGTTCGATGGCGAAATTGTCCACGTGGAGGGCTCCAGCATGGTAAGTGATAGCGGAAGGGTGTACGGCCCATGCCGTGTCGCCCACCATGATTTCCGAGGGCAGGATGCGCACATCGGCGGTCGAAAGCCCGTCGGAATTTTTATAGAACCGAGCGTCAAGGTTCATGTGCCCGCTCATACCGTGGGGCTTGAAGTCATCGAACACAAGGGTGGACGTGAGGTGGTTGTCGGCGGCATGCGCCTTCATGCCAAGTTTCGTCCGGGTACCGTTGGTACCTATCTTTGTGAGTTGTGTGATGGCCTGTAGCGTATCGCCGGGGGTGGTCACGTTGAGTGCCACGTTCTCATATCGTGTTCCACCATAGGTCAGCGAGGGCAGTGAGGCATCGAGTGAGAGCTGGTGGCGTGCATCGTCCATCGTGGCATTGAGGTGCATGGGTTCGTGCAGGTCGAGGTCTACGCCGAGCAGGGCGCGGAGCCAGTCTGTGCGGTTGAGCGTCAAGTCGATGTTGAATGTGTTGCCTGGCGTACGTGTGGCGGCGGGCAACCCCGGCAAGGTCGGCAGTTTGCTTGCCACCAGGTTGGTAATGCTCTTGACGATGGTGTTATAGTCATACTGTCCGTTCAGCTCCATCTTGCCGAAATCGCTGTCCATGTGGATATAGTGCTGCTTGCCTTTGTATCCGGCGTTGAGGTTGAGTCTTTCAAGGGTGTAGTCGGTCTGGGACGACTGCATGTTGAAGTGTTCGAGTGTCACGTTGCCACCCATGTCGGCGAGCGTTGTTCCCGAGAGGTTGGCTCGTAGAAGTCCGGAGAAGTTGGTGCCGTTCCATTTGTTGGTGAGTCCGAGGGCGGAGGGGGCGAAGCGGTCTACGAGAGCGGTGAGGTCCACGCGCGGCTTTCCCTTTCCGTGAGTGAAGAGTCCCTTGATGTCGATGCGTGCATTGGGGTCGTCCATGCTTACGTGTCCTGTGGCGGTGCCTTGTGCGTAGGTGCCGTTGAGGGCAATGGCGTGATAGCTGTGGTTGTTCCACTCCAGTCTGTCCACGGTGCCCTTGACACTGAGGTCAGGGGTGCTGTGTGGGCGCAGTCTTCCATCCACGTTGATGTGGGTGGCGAGAAGTCCGAGGTGTGGGTTAGCGAACAACTTCCCTATTTGTATGCCCGTTGTCTCGAGGCGTGCGGAGAAGTGTTGTCCGTGCAGTCCTACGCCGATGTGTGCGTTGCCGGCATCGGTGTCAATGGTTCCCTTGGCAGCGATGTCCTTTCCGAGTCCGCCCAATTCGCCTCTGAAGCGCACGTTGCCCAATCGGGTGACCACGTCGGGCAACGATATCTTTTCGCCCTTGAGGTTCTCTGAAATCAGCTCGATGGTCTTGGCGCTGAGCGACAATCGTGCCACCTGTGCCGCCCATCTTATGCCGCTCGACAACTTGCTGATAGAACCGCCTAAGGCAATGTCCAGACTGTGGTCTGTCGAGTTGAGCCCAAACCGTTCCACACGAAGTGTGGTGCTTGTGCCCGAGAAAGAGGTGGAGAGTTGGATTGGGGTGTTGAAGTTCTTGAACAAAGGCAAACAACTGGCTATGTCTGAAAGTGTTATCTTAGACCGCTCGATTTTCCCTTCATATTGCAGAGAGGGTAGGGCAATGCCCGAACCTTGTCGTTCGTAGGATGCAAGCAGATGGTCGATGTGCAGATTGGAGTGGGGCAGCGACAGATGGAAGTCGGTTAGACTTGCCCCGTATTTTCCCGCCACGAGGCGGAAGGCAAGCGAGAGCAGGTCGAGTCCCGAGCCCTCGCGGAGCGACAGACGTTTGCAGTTGAGGTTGAGTGAATCGGGGGTGAGGCGGTTGAGGATGAGGTGGGCGCTGATGTCGTCCATCTTCAAATGGGCGGGGTTGATCCTGCCGTGGGTGGGCGCCACGTCATACTGGTTATAGCTGACACTGCTGTTGCGGATTACCAACGAATGGATGTGTAGGTCGAGGGGTGTCTTCTGCTTGGTCGTGTCCTTGGAGGCGAGTGAGTCGAGCACGAACTGATAGTTGGGCTTTGCGTCGGCGGTCTCCTTGTAGAGCGTTGCTTTTACACCGAAGAGCTGTGCCGAACTGATTGAAATCCGTCCTGACAGCAATGGCGTCAGCTCCGCACTCGCCGACAGTCGCGCTGCCTGCAGCATGGGTTTGTTTTGTTGGTCGAGCAGGGTCACGTCGTCAATGACCAGGCGGAGGGGGAGTCCCAGGTTCACCCTGCCGATTCTCACCTCTGTGCCAAGCTTCTTGCCCAGCGCTGCCGCCACCTCTGCGCCCACCATCTCCTGCACTGCCGGGATGTGGAGCAGCACGATAATCAGGGCGTAGAGCGCCACAAGCGTCCACACGATGATGCTGATGATATGTCGAAGTATTTTGATAGTCCTTGTTTTTGCGGGAGTCAACTAAAGTTGGCTCCCTGTTTCTTATGCAAAGGTACGGAAAAATTCCATGATTTCCTCCTTTTGTCTGTGTTTTTTATTTTCCCTACTCGCAAATATAATAAAAGTGCGGTCTCTTCCGTTATAAGAGTGATGAAAAAGACTATATTCTTGTCCGCGCTCCTGTCCGTCGCCTTTGTGGCGTGCACCGATGGCGATGCGTTCTCTACTTCGCCCAACCGCCGCCTCACATTCTCGACCGACACAGTGAGGCTTGACACCGTGTTCTCCCGTGTGCCTACGTCGACCCGCACCTTCTGGGTTTACAACCACTCTGGTAGCGGTCTGCGTCTCGCCAATGTGCGGCTACAGAACGGCAATCAGACTGGCTACCGCGTCAATGTTGACGGCAGTTGGTTGTCTTCTACTGCCGGCTTTCAGGTCTCTGACCTCGAAGTGCGCGACAAGGACTCTTGCCGTGTGTTCGTCGAGCTGACTTCGGCGTTCAACGGTAAGGACACACCTCAGAAGGTGGAGGACAATCTTGTGTTCACCCTTGAGAGTGGGGTAGAGCAGAAAGTGTGTCTCAGCGCCCTGTCGTGGGATGCCGATGTCATCCGCTCACTCACTCTCGAACGCGACACTACCCTCGAGAAGGGCAAGCCTGTCATCGTCTACGGTGGCATCACTGTGCCTGAAGGCAGGACGCTGACCCTCCGTCCAGGTGTGACCCTCTATTTCCATGCCGATGCCGGCCTCAGGGTTGATGGCACCCTCCATGCCGAGGGTACGCCCGAGGAGAATGTCACATTGCGTGGCGACCGTCTTGACCGAATGTTTGACTATTTGCCCTACGATGGCGTGAGTGGACAGTGGCAGGGTGTTCGCTTCGGCACCTCTTCGTTCGGCAATGTCATCTCCTACACTGATATTCATTCCACGATGGATGGTGTGGTGTGCGACTCCTCCGCTCTCGACCGCCAGAAACTCACTATGACGGGATCTATCGTGCACAACTGCAACGGTACGGGTGTGAAACTCCGCTCAGTGCGCGCCACGCTCGACAATTGCCAATTGTCCAATACGCTCGGTGCCTGTTTCCAAGCAGAAGGCGGCGACGTGTCGCTCAACGGTTGCACCTTGGCGCAATTCTATCCCTTCGATGCCAATCGCGGTCCCGCTCTTGCGTTCGCCAACCACGACGATACCTACGACCTCCCCCTCACGCTCTCCGTCCGCAACAGCATCGTTACAGGGTGGGCCAATGACGTGGTGGAGGGCTCGGTCAAGGATTCCACTGTGGCCTTCGACTATCACATCGACCACTCTATACTCCGCACCCCCAAGGACTCCACCGACGAGCGTCTGACCGACGTTACCTTTGAAGACGTCAAGGACACCGCCCGCTATGGCGAGCGCCTCTTCCGTCTCGTTGACGCCGACTTGCAACGCTTCGACTTCCGCTTGTCGCGCCATTCTGCCGCCATCGGTCTCGCCGACCCGATGACTGCGCTGCCCGCAGACCGCAAGGGTGTTCGTCGCGATGACAAACCCGACTTGGGCTGCTATCAACACGAGGAGGAATAAAAATTCCCCCCCCCCGCAAGGAAATGACATCAAAAACCAAATACTATGAAACAATTGAAATTGGAAATCCATTACCTGCTTTGTCAGCTTGAGGAGTTGAACGAAGCCGACCGTTGTCTTGTGGAGCGCGCCAAGGCCGCCACAGACAACAGTTATGCCAAATACAGCCACTTTCATGTGGGTGCAGCTGTGCTCTTGGCTGACGGCACCATGTTTATTGGGGCCAATCAAGAGAACGCCGCTTATCCATCAGGTCTCTGTGCCGAGCGCAGCGCCATCTTTGGTGTGCAATCGCATCATCCCGAGCAACCCATTGTTGCGCTTGCCATTGCCGCCCGCAACGACAATGGCTTCCTGCCCAGTCCCATCTCTCCCTGCGGTGCCTGCCGTCAGGTGATTCTCGAGATGGAGGACCGCTACCAGTCGCCCGTGCGCATTTTACTATACGGCACCCAAGGTACCGCCGTCTTCCGCTCCATCCAAGATTTGCTTCCCCTCTCGTTCATTGATGCCAATATGCGGGAGTAGGAGAGCTGTGATAACTGATAACAGATTAATAATCAAAGAAATACAATAATATGTTAGAGAAAACATTAGTTCTTATTAAGCCTTGCGCCATGCAGCGCGGATTGGCAGGAGAAATCATCAGTGTGTTTGAGAAAAAAGGTTTGCAGATTTGCGGTATGAAGATGATGCAGCTCGATGATAAGTTGCTTAGTGAGCACTACGCCCATCTTGCCGGCAAGCCCTTCTTCCAGCAGCTTAAGGACTCGATGATGGTCACTCCAGTGGTAGCATTGTGCCTGTCGGGCGTCGATGCCGTGGAGACCGTGCGCAACCTCGCTGGAGCCACCAACGGACGCAAGGCAGCCCCTGGCACCATTCGCGGCACCTACTGCATGAGTTTCCAAGAGAATATTGTCCACACCTCCGACTCAGAGGAAAACGCTGCCATAGAACTGCACCGTTTCTTCCGTGACGATGAAATCTTCGACTGGACCCCTTCTGTCTTTACCAGTCTTTATGCGGCAGATGAATTCTGATGGACTCCCTTGATAGCCCTAAGAAAGAAGCGCACTTCGACCGAGGTGCGCTTCTTTCTTTTGTTTGTTAAAGTATTGAAAAACTTGATACATTTTCTTGTTGTATATGGTTATAATCTTTATCTTTGTGGTATATATCAAACTTTTGAGCCGAATGGGAAATGCGCATATAATCTCCCGACATGGAAAAATGAAACAACACTACTCGCTGTTGCAACGAATGCTTGTCCTTCTTGTCATGCTCAACGGTGCACTCGCTGCCGGGGCGGTCATCCTCAGAGATTTCACAATTGACGGCATCGTCTACAGCATCAACGACAGCGACCCCTCCACGGTCAGCCTCAAGCGTTGGAACAGCATTATCTTCAATGCCAACCCGATAGAAAATTGGACTATCCCAAACCAAGTGGTCTTTGAAGGCACCATTTATCCCGTGACTAAGCTGGCGGCGAAATGTCTGAAGAATTTCAAACACTTCAACTCGATGGTCTCGATACCCGACGGCGTGACCTCTATTGGTGACAACGCTTTTGAAGGCTCTAACCTCAAGAACGTGTATGGAGGCAAGAACGTGAAGAAGTTGGGCAACGAGGCGTTTAAAGACTGTGCAGAGTTGAAGGTCATGGCCGTGGCCAACAATTTGACGACCATTGGCGTACGGTGCTTTAGCGGTTGTACCTCGTTGACCTCCTCACCTTTTAGCGGAGGCCTGCTAACCGCTATCGGCGACGAGGCATTTGCAGGTTGCACAGCACTTCCCACTGAGATTTCCATCAGTCATTCTGTCGAGACGTTGGGCGACGGTGCTTTCAAGGGTTGCAACCAATTGAAATCCGTAATCATGGGTGGCAAGCCTCTCGTCAGCGGAACCACTGCTCCGTCACCCTTTATTGGTTGCATTGGGCTGAAACGTGTGGTAATTAGTCAGGTCATGACAGACCTGTCGTTCTCTGCATCTGCCGATCAAGTGAAAACCAAGAAACAAAATTTCCTTCGTATCGCCGACGGTGTCTATCCCCCAGTATTAGTTAGAAAAGGTGACGAAACGGCGTGTGCCGCACTACTAGGTGGAGACGGTGTGCAAGGCTACAAGGAAATCTTGCCATACACCTTGCAACTCGCCAATCAGACCTATAACGGTTATTGCCAGGTGATAGGCTTCGACGTGGAGAAGATGAAGGCCAACGATGCCTATGGCGTGGACAACGTCTATGCGTTCACGCGCATTGAAAATGACAAGGTGTATTTCAACGCCGTAAAAAAGGTGGAGCCGGGTCTGCCTTATGTGGTGAAGAGAAAGGATGACGACTGCAGAGCCTTTGTCTGCGAGGAGGGTGCCTCGGTGGATGCCTACACAGGTTTAGTTGTTACCGACACTCCCTTCAAAGGAACATTCATGCCTGTGAGCACGTTCTTCGTCCATTACAACCTGAACAATGACGGTGGTTTCTACAAAGACACCACCAGCAAGGTTCTTTCATGGAACGTTTATCTGCTTCATGACTCAGACAAGGACTATCTTGAGTCTGTCTACGACGACACCGTGACGAGCATCTCCCATGTGTCCGCTACTCCATCCTCCCATCTGTCGCCATGGTATGATTTACAAGGCCGTCCCGTGTCCCATCCGCAGCCTGGCACCGTCTATGTGAAAGACGGAAAGAAAGTTGTGCGATAGAAAGAAAAACATCGAAAATCTCCCTCGTTGTTTATGAATATGCCCCAAAGTTTGATATCAAACTTTGGGGCATATTTCGATTATGGTTTAGAGCTTTTTCATCTCTTCAAGCATCTTTGTGATAAGGAAAATAAAAACGGTCTACGGATGTTCTGTATCCGTAGACCGTTTTTATTAGAAGGGAAGAAGGATGATATTAATCCTTGATATTTGGCTTTTGCAGACCGTAGCCTTTGCGTTTGTCCTCCATGAGAAGCAGGAGGGATATGAGGATGGCTACGATGCCGAAGCAGGCGAAGATGGTCATCGTCTGTGTGTAGTCGATGGTGCCGTCTGCAGCTGTGTTGGCTTGGTTCACTTTACCAATCCACACGGGAACAAGGGCGAGACCGATGTTCTGGATGTAGAAGATGAGTGCATAGGCGGTACCGAGAAGCTTCATCGGGATAATCTTCGGAACGGAGGGCCACATGGCTGAAGGTACGAGTCCGAAGGCAATGCCGAGCACAATCATCACGGCGATAGCCAACACCCATGAGTTGAATGGAAGGGCGAAGATG
>CAKPTK010000031.1 GCA_934190685.1 uncultured Prevotella sp. | reverse complement strand
CGTCTTGCAGGAGGGTGGTGCCGACGCGGCGGAAAAGGCGCAGCGCATCAGCGAGCCCAAGCGGAAGTTCCAGGACATCATCGACCGGCTCTTCAAGGAGACCGGCAAGAAGATGATCCGGAGCGAGAACGAAATCAAGTTCTCCCAAATGGGCGAGACTCTCCAGCCCTACCAGTTGTCGAGCGGCGAGAAACAGATTCTCGCCATCCTGCTCACCGTGCTGGTGGAGGACAACCTTCCCTATGTGCTCTTCATGGACGAGCCGGAGGTGAGCCTGCACATCGACTGGCAGAAACAACTCATCGACCTCATCATGGAACTCAACGAGAATGTGCAGATTATCCTCACCACCCACTCGCCGGCGGTGATCATGAACGGATGGATGAACCATGTGACCGAGGTGACCGACATCACTGTAAAAGAATAGGCTTATGAGCAGGCGACTGAACGAGAACCTGTCGTCGCTTTACTTCGAGGCTGCCAACAAACTCAACTCGAAGTCGGCGCGGCAGAAAATTGTAGCATACGTGGAGAGCTATGACGATGTGTTCTTCTGGCGCTCCGTGCTCAGCGACTTCGAAAACGAACACCGCTATTTCGAGGTGATGCTGCCCTCGCGCCTGACCTTGACCAAAGGCAAGAAACAGGTGCTCATGAATCTGTTGGAGGAACGGGTGGGCGACAATATGATAGCCTGTGTCGACGCCGACTACGACTATCTGCTCCAGGGCACCACCGCTGTGTCGGAGAAGATTCTCCACAACCGCTATGTCTTCCATACCTATGTCTACGCCATCGAGAACTATCAGTGCTATGCGCCGAGCCTGCACAACGTGTGTGTGATGGTGACGCTCAACGATCACGCTTTGTTCGATTTCGTGGACTATCTCACCAAGTTTTCCGAGGCTGTCTTCCCTCTCTTCGTGTGGAACATCTGGGTCTATCGCAACACCCACTACGGAGAGTTCACCATGACCGACTTCAACCGGGTGATAGAGACCGGCAATTTCAATCTCCAGAATCCTGACGCGGTGATTGCCCATGTGCGCCACAAGGTGGGCCGCAAAGTGCAGATGTTGCAGCGTGCCCATCCCAAGGCCAAGGAGAGCTGGCTGAAATTGAAGGAGGAACTCAAGGCTTTGGGCGTGACTCCCCAGACCACCTATTTATATATACAGGGCCATCATCTCTTCGACAATGTGGTGGTTCCCATGTTGAAGCGCATCTGTGACTTGCTCATCCGGGAGCGGGAGAACGAAATCTACAGCAAGGCGGCGCACACGGTGCAGAAGCATAACGAAATGTCGTGCTACACCCACAGTCTGGCAGACATCACGCAGATGCTCAAAAAGAATACAGGCTATCAGCGCAGCGAACCCTACAAGCGGCTCTGCCATGACCTGGAACGGCTCTTCGGCGACTCTTCGGAAGGGAATGTCTTCGGACGAGAAAGGGAAGGTGGGGAGCCTTTGAGGGAAAGAACCAATCAGGCTTCCCAACCTTGAAACGCTCCGTCTGTTACGCCCGTACATGGTGCGGGACGGAACAGACGGAGCGTAAGAGATAAAACACCGCGCCCTGCGGAAACAAAAGACACGGACAATAGACCGTGAAAAGAATCTTTTGCTTCTGCAGGGCGCATGTTTTGTATAGGACCGCTTGCTGATTTCTACACGTTTTTCCAAAATGCGGGCGAGAAAATCACGAGGATTGTGAAGATTTCCAGACGTCCCATCAGCATCAGTATGGCGCAGATCCACTTGGCGAAGTCAGGCAGTACGCTCCACGACATCGTGGGGCCAATCTCCAGGCCCAGTGTCGGACCGACATTGCCCAGGGCACTGAGTGTGATGGTGATGGCGTTGGTGCTGTCAATGCCCGCGGCGGTGATGGTGAACGAGCAGATGATGCACAGGATGAGGTAGACCGTGAGGAACGCCAACAACGTGACGCGCTTCGACTGCGGCACGTTCACACCGTCAATCTTCAGCGGCAACACGGCATTGGGATGGAGCATCTGCTTGAATTCGTTTCTCACGCCCTTGAGCAACATCAAGCCACGGATGCACTTGAAACCTCCACTCGTGGAGCCTGAGCAGGCGCCGATGAACATGCATATGGCAAGGATAATCCAGGTCACGTGTGGCCATTGACCGGCGTCGTCGTTGAAGAGACCGGTGGTGGTGATGAACGACACCACTTGGAACAGTCCGCTGCGGAAGGCGTGCTCAAGACTGTAATTGCGGTAGTGCATCAGCTCGAACATGATGAAGAGCGTGAAGACGGCGACAATGATGAAGTAGAAGCGACACTCGGAATTGCTGAACAAACTTTTCAGTTTCTTGCCGAACAACGCTGTATAAAGCAAGGTGAAGTTGATGCCGGACATGAAGCAGAAGAACGTGATGATATACTCGATGAGCACAGGCTGCTTCATGATGCTCGAATTCTGGGTGGCGAAGCCTCCCGTGGCGGCGGTGGTCATGGAATAGTTGAAACTGTCAAACACATTCATGCCCGCCAGGAGCAGACAGACGATGCAGGCGATGGTGATGAGCAGATAGATCATCCAGATGGACTTGGCGCTGGTGCTCAGTCGGGGATGCAACTTGGTCTTGATGGGACCGGTGGCCTCTGCGGCGAAGACACGCACGGACCCGCCCACCAGCGAGGGCAGCAGGGCGATGGTGAAGAACACGATTCCCAGTCCGCCGATCCACTGCGAGAGCGAGCGCCAGAACAACAGGGCGTGGGGCAGCCGCTCCACATCGTCGATGATGGTGGCACCTGTAGTGGTGAAACCCGACATCATCTCGAAGAAGGCGTCGGTGAAATTGTCGATGTAGCCGCTGATGAGAAAGGGCATGGTGCCGAAGAGCGTGAAGCACGTCCAGGTCAGCGTCACTACGAGATAGGCGTCGCGCCGTCCCATGGTGTTGTCCGCGTTGCGTCCCATGAAGCGCAGCAGTGCCGCCACACCTGCCGTCACCACCAGGGAGATGATGAACGCCAGTATGTCGTTCTCGCCGTAGTAAAGCGAGATGAGCAGGCACAACAGCATGAAAGACGCCTCGATGCCGAGCAGTGAGCCGATGACTTTCAGTATGATTTTTTCGTTGAACATCTTTCGCAGTGCGGGTTATATGAAGAATTTCTCAATCTTTTTCATGTTGATATTGTGGCAGAAGACGGTCACGGAGTCGCCCGGCTCTATCTGCGTGTTACCCGACACGAGCATTCCCTTGCCGTCTCTCACCAGTCCGCCGATGGTCATGCCGATGGGCAGCCCGAGATCTTTCACGGGTTTCAGGGTCACCTTTGAGCCTACCACAGGGATGAACTCCGCCACATCGGCGTTGGCGGTCATCAGGAACCGCACGTTCTCCACGTTGGCGTCGAGCATCATCTGGTAGATATAGCTGGCGGCGATGGCCTTCTTGTTGATGATGGTGCCGATGTCGAGGCTCTCCGCCATGCTCACATAGTCCACGTTCTCGACCATGGCCACGGTCTTGCGCACGCCCATGCGCTTGGCGGTGAGACAGGCGAGGATGTTGGTCTCCGCATTCTCGGTCAGGGCCACGAAGGCCTGCGTGTTGTGGATGCCCTCCTCGAGGAGCAGTCCGAGGTCGCGTCCGTCGCCGTTGATGATCATCACATCGTGGCTGTCGCTGATGACGTCACTCAGATAGTCGCAGCGCCGCTCGTCTTTCTCGATGATTTTCACGGTCATGTATTCGGGCATGGTCTGCACGGCCCGCAGTGCCGTCTCGCCGGCTCCCATCACCATCACGTTCTTCACGTCGACATAGTGTTCCTTGCCGACAATCTTGCGGATGTAGGGGATATACTGGCGGGTGGTCATGAAGTAGGCCATGTCGTACACTTTCAGTTCGTCGTTACCGCCGGGGATGATGGTCTCGGTGCCTCGTTTGATGGCCACCACGTGGTAGGGGTCTTGCGGCCCGCAGAGTTCCTTGAGCGGACGGTTGAGGATTTCGCACGACTCGCGGAGCTTGATGCCGAGCATCACAAGCGCTCCGTCGTGCACGTCCCACCGCTGGCGCACCCAACTCATCTTCAGTCCGTTGTTGATGTCCTTGGCTGCCAAGTCTTCAGGGTAGATGAGCGCGCTGACACCGATGCCCTTGAAGAAGTCGGTCTGCGACGGCTCTATATATTCATAGTTGTCCACCTTGGCGACCGTCTTCTTGGCTCCCAGTCCCTTGGCGATCACACATGAAATCATGTTGAGGCTTTGGTCGGGAGTGACGGCGATGAACAAGTCGGCGTCTTCCGCCCCGGCTTGTTTCAGGGCGTGGATGCTCGACGGCGACGCCTCGATGGTGAGCAGGTCGCATTCGCTGCCGATTTTGCTCAGTCGGTCTTCGTCGCTGTCCATCAAGACGATGTCTTGGTTGTTGCGTGCCAGCAGTCTGGCGAGATAGGTGCCGATGGCGTAAGCCCCGGCTATGATGATTTTCATTGTGCGATAGCTTTCTTTATACTTTCATTGTCCATGCCCACGATTTCGCGCAGTTGTGCCACGGTGCCGTGTTCCACGAAGGCGTCGGGCAGTCCGATGCGCTTGACGGGGATGTCGTGTCCGTGGTCGCTCATCCACTCGAGCACAGCCGAGCCGAGTCCACCGTTGCGCACGCCGTCCTCCACGGTGACGATGCGCTTGCAGGTCTTTGCCACTTCCTCGAGGATATGCTCGTCGAGCGGTTTGAGGAAACGCATGTCGTAGTGGGCCACGCTCACGGGAGAGCCTTCCTCCTCGAGCTGCTTGATGACGGTTTCCACGTTGTTGCCGATGGGGCCGATGGTCAGTACGGCCACGTCGGTGCCGTCGTGCAGTTTGCGTCCTGTGCCCACTGCCACTTCCTCGAGCGGACAACGCCAGTCGGCGAGCACGCCTTTGCCGCGTGGATAGCGGATGACGAAGGTGCCCTTGCCGGGCAGTTGGGCGGTGTACATCAGTCGGCGCAACTCATGTTCATCCATCGGCGAGGCGATGGTCAGGTTGGGGATAGGGCGCAGAAACGCCATGTCGAAGGCTCCATGATGGGTGGCGCCGTCCTCGCCCACCAGTCCTGCACGGTCCAGACAGAGCACCACGGGCAATCTCAGAATCGCCGCGTCGTGGATGATGTTGTCGTAGGCGCGTTGTGAGAAGGCGCTGTAGATGTTGCAGAACGGTTGGAGTCCGTCTTTTGCCATGCCTCCCGAGAAGGTGACGGCATGCCCTTCGGCGATGCCCACGTCGAACACGCGGTCGGGCATCGCCTTCATCATGATGTTCATCGAGCAGCCTGTGGGCATGGCGGGCGTGACGCCCACGATGCGTGGGTTCTCTTTCGCCAGTTCGAGCAGGGTCTGTCCGAACACCTCTTGATATTTCATGGGCTCGTTGGCAGTATGGTTGATGATGCGCTCGCCGGTCTCGGGGTCGAACTTTCCGGGAGCGTGCCAGATGGTGGCGCTCTCCTCGGCGGGCTTGTAGCCTTTTCCCTTGACGGTGTGCAGATGGAGCAGTTTAGGCCCGGTCATGTTCTTCAGTTGCCGGAGCAGTCTCACCACCTCGCGCACGTCGTTGCCGTTGAAAGGTCCGAAGTAGCGGATGTTCATGCCTTCGAACACATTCTGCTGATGGCTCAGTGCCGACTTGATGGCGTTGTTGAGCCGGATGAGGCCCTTCTTGCGGTTTTCGTTGAGCAGTCCCTTGGCGTGCAGCCACTGTGCGGCACGGAAGCGGATCTTGTTGTAGGTCTCGTTGGTGTCGAGGTTGAGGAGATATTGCTCCATGCCGCCCACGGCACGGTCGATGCTCATGTTATTGTCGTTGAGGATGATGAGCAGGTCGTTGGGCGACTGCGACACGTTGTTGAGTCCCTCGAACGCCAGTCCGCCGCTCATGGCTCCGTCGCCGATCACTGCCACCACATGGCGGTTGGCGTGTCCGGTCTTCTTGGCTGCCACAGCCATGCCGAGTGCCGCCGAGATGGAGTTGGAGGCGTGTCCGCAGGTGAACGTGTCGTATTCGCTCTCCTCGGGAAAGGGGAAGGGGCGGATGCCGTGCAGTTTGCGGTTGGTGCAGAATTTGTCGCGTCGTCCTGTGAGAATCTTGTGCCCGTAGGCTTGGTGTCCCACGTCCCACACGATCCTGTCGTCCGGCGTGTCGTATACATAGTGCAGGGCGACGGTGATTTCCACCACGCCGAGGCTCGACGCCAGGTGTCCGGGATTGACTGACAGCTCGTCCACGATGTCGCGGCGCAGTTCGTCGCAGAGTTGTGGCAGTTGGTCGACCGAGAGTTTCCTCAGGTCTTCCGGACTGTTGATATGGTTGAGCAATTCGAAATTGTCTTTCTTCATGTCCGTTTTTCGGGTTAGTGGCTTGTCGTGTTAGTTGTATGAGACGGTGTCTTCAGCCTGACTGTTGTCGTCATTGCCGGAGTTGGACTCGTCAGTGGAGGTGTTGTCGGAGCTCTCTTCCGACTCTTGGATGTTCACGTCGCCTTTCATGGCTCTTTCCAGATCGTCGGCGTCGAAGGTGAACACGTGGTTGAGAATGCCGAACGACACATTCTTGGTGTGTCCCCCGTAGTGTACCTCGCCGACAGACCACAGCACGTAGTTGTGTACGTCGAGCAACTGCTCCACGGCGAGGTTGGTCAGTCCGGAGGCAAACATCTTGCCGAAGGTGCTGAATAAGTCGTTGCCACTGTCTTCCGTGGCTTTCTCGACGAGGCGGCTCACCTCCTTCTTCACGGCTTCCTCATGGTCTTGTCGTGACGGGCAGGTGGCGGCGAGGGTGAACAGGATGAGGGCGATGACAACGAGCACGCCGAGCAGCACCTTGCTGCAGCCCGGGCGTTTCGGCTGAGGCTGTTGTGGCTCCGGTTGCGGTGTGTAGTTGTTGGTGTTCTGTTGGGCGAAGCCTTCGCCTTGCTGCGTGTTGCCGGCGAAGGTGGGTTGTACGGGTGGTGGTGTGGTTTGCGCTTGTTGTGCGTTTTCAAAGAGCGGTCGCAAATCTTCCACTTGCCATGCCGGCATCCATTGTTCCATGCCTTCCCTCCAGACCAAGGTGTCGGAGGCGATGTGTCGGCTACGCAGTTCTTCCAAGGAATATGGTCCTTGCTGTTCCTTATTGACAAAAATATAATAATTCATAGCGGTATTGTCTTTTTATATAGTTTGCAAAGATAGTGCAAACGAGCGCAAAGAAAGCTTGCTTTCAATTTGCCGAGTGCAGCCTATCTTCTGCAAAGATAGTGCAAATCGGGAGAAGAACGAAATAAAATCCTTTATTTCTTCTTCCGGGTGCAGTCTGTCTTATGTGATGATCGTGCAAATGTTGCGCCTGTGTGCTTATCTTTTCAGACGGATGACGTGGTGTCTTCTGTGGCGTCGCGAGAGACGCTGATGCTTGTATCGGGTGTATTTGCGGTAGCCCACCAACAGGGTGAGCACGGCCACCGTGCCGAGCAGGATGATGACCACACCGCTGCCGAGGTTGTCGCCTTTCACCTTTGACCACATGTCAATCACCTCCGGCGTGTGTTCGCCCGCATCGTGAATCATGGCGCAGCGGGCGATGACCGTGCTGTCGGGATACATGATGGGGTTGAGATGTTCTTTGCGGGTGTCGCCTCCGAAGAAATAAGCCACGTTGACGGTTCCTTTTTCTTTCGGGTCGGTCATCGCTTCCAGCACTTCGGGTGTGGCCACCGAACTCACATAGCCTGTGGTCTCCATGTTGGCGATGGCGATGTCTGGACGGCAGAGGTAGTTGATAAAATAGCTTGCCGCCTTGCGGTTCTTGGCATATTTCGGGATGACCCACCCGTCAAACCACACATTGCTGCCCTCGTGCGGCACCTCGTATCCCAGGTCCACACCCACATTGGCAGCCTCTTCGATGGCCCATACGGCGTCGCCGCTCCAGGTCATGTTGAGCGATGCCTTGCCCTTGGTCATGGTCTCCTTGCCGAAATCGGCTTCCCATCCCTCGATGTTGGGCTTGAGCAGTTTCAGTTCCCGCTCCACGGTCTTCACGGCCTCGGGCGAGTAGTCGTTCATCAGTTGGTCCACGCTGACCTTGCCTGCCGCCAGGTCTTTCCTGTGCGCCCAGATGAGTGCCGTTCCGTAGGAATCGCGGTAGCTGTCTTTCATGAGCAGTTGCTTGGCATAGCGTTTGTTCCACAGGGTGCCCCAGGTGAGGGCGTCGGCACGCGGCACACGGCTCTTGTTGTAGAGAATGCCGCAGGTGCCCCACATGTAGCCCACGGCATAACGCTCGGCGAGGCGTCCCCGCGTGCTTGTCTTGTCGAGTTCGTGGCGGATGTAGGGCGACACGTTGTGCAGATAGTTGGGTGTCTTGCCGAAAGTGGTGTCGATGGGCAGGAGCAGGTTCTTGCGGAGCATGCGCTCGATGATGTATTCCGAGGGGCACACCACGTCGAAGTCCTCGTGTCCACGCTCGATTTTGGTGAGCATCACCTCGTTGATGTCAAACGTCTGGTAGATGACTCTCACCTTCTCGCCCGTCTGTTGTTCATACCATTCGGGGAACTTGGCGAGGGCGTCCTCGTCGATATAGTCCGCCCAGTTGTATACCTTGAGCACCTGTTCCCGGGGTTCTTGGTTGTAGCAGGCGCAGAGCAGGAGTGTGCCTGCCGCCAGCAGAACGGTGCGCAGCCAGTGTTGTTTGTTCAGTAGACGGATCATTTCTTGGTTCCTCCTTCCTTCTTGCGGTCAGCGCGTCGGTTGATGACCACGAGCATGATCAGTACGATGACGAAGATGATGGCGGAGAGCGGACGCAGTTCCGGCGTGAGTCCGCCCTTGCGCGCGTCGGCGTAGATAAAGGTGGACAGCGTCTCGAGTCCCTCGTTGCCGATGGTGAAGATGGTCACGGCGAAGTCGTCGATGGACAGGGTGATGGAGAGCATGAATCCCGAGATCATGCCGGGCAGGATTTCCGGCAGTATCACCTTGCGCAGTGCCTGCATGGGTGTGGCGCCCAGGTCGAGTGCCGCCTCGTAGAGGTTGGGGTTCATCTGCTTGAGTCGGGGCATGACGCTGAGGATGACGTAGGGCAGGCAGAACGTGATGTGCGCCAGCACCACGGTCATGTAGCCTTGGTGGATGCCCAGGGAGATGAAGAGCAGGAACAGCGAGATGCCGATGATGATGTCACCGTTGAGGATGGGTATCTCGTTGACAAAGCTGATGGCCTTCCGTGTCTTGCCCCGGAGATTGTGGATGCCGATGGCGGAGATGCTGCCCAGCAGGGTGGACACGGTGGCGGTGATGAGGGCGATGGTGAGCGTGTTGACCAGGGCGTTCACCAGCGAATGGTGGGTGCCTTGCACGAAGAGGTTCCTGTAGAGTTGCAGGGAAAAACCTGTCCAGTTGCCCATCACCTTCGCCTCGGTGAACGACCAGATGACGATGATCAGGATGGGCGAGTAGAGCAGCAGCAGGAGCAGCCACAGATAGCCTTGGCAGAGCGTTTTCCTTATCATACGATGCCTCCTTTCTCCTCGTGTCCCTCGTCAGAGGCGAAGAGGGTGGTGGCGCCGATGAGGAAGAGCATGATGAGCGACAGGGCGGCTCCATAGTTCCACATCGAGTTGTTGATGTTCTCCTGGATGGTGGTTCCGAAAAGCTTGATGTTGTTCATGGTGAGCAGTTCGGAGATGGCGAAGGTCGAGATGGTCGGCATGAACACCATGAGGATGCCGCTCGCCACGCCGGGCATGGAGAGCGGAAGGATGGTCTTGAAGAACACCTGCCAGGGTGTGGCGCCCAGGTCTTGTGCCGCCTCGATATAGCTGCGGTCCATCTTCGAGAGGGTGTTGTAGATGGGATAGATCATGAAGGGGATGAAGTTATAGACCATGCCGAAGATGAGTGCTCCCTCGCCCAGGGGCAGGTTGAAGAAGTCGAACAGTGCCACGGTGGCGAGTGTGCGCACGAGGATGTTCACCCACATGGGCAGGATGAAGAGCATGATGACCGTCTGGGCGTAGCCCGACTTCATCTGCGAAAGAATGTAGGCGGCCGGATAGCCCAGCAGGATGCATGCGGCGGTGTTGATGATGGCGATGCCGATGGAGTAGATGAAGGTGTTGATGGCCTCGGGATGGGCGAGGAACTTCTGGAAGTTTTGCAGGGTGAACGCTCCGTTCTCGTCGGTGAAGGCGTAGACCACGATGAGCAGCAGGGGCAGCACCACGAAGACGGCGGCGAACACGGCGTAGGGCAGTGCCCACGACTTGCGCGAGGAGAACATTCTCCTTATCTTTGTCTGTTTCAATGTCTTTATAATGTTTTGTCTATTCTTTGTCTCTTGGCTCCAGCGAGATGGCTGTCGGCGCGATCTTGATGCCCACATGGTCGGAGTTCTCCCACACGTCCTGGGTGTCTACATACAGGTTCTCGCCCCAGTCGGTGCCCACGGTGAGGTGGTAGTGGTCGCCCTTGTAGAGGATGAAGTTCACGTCGCCGTTGATCATGCCGTCCTCCTCGTTGTCGGTCAGCTCGATGCGGTCGAACGGTATCTTGACCGTCACCTCGTCGCCCTCCTTGAAGTCGGAGCGGAGGCAGCGGAACTCGCAGCCGAGGAATTCCACCACGTCGCGGTCGCGCATCACGCCCTTGAGCCGGTTTTCCGTGCGCTCCTTGTGCATGATGTGTATGCCCTCCGGCGTCACGCTCATGCCTATTTCCTTTCCCACGCCGAAGTGCTTGTAGTTCTGGATGACAAACTCATAGGCGCCGCTCTCCACGCGCATCTCGTAGTGCACGCCTTTGAAGATGCTCGACGTGATGCGTCCTTGGAGTTGTCCCTGTGCGGGGTCTGCGCTCACCTCGATGTCCTCGGGGCGAATCACCACGTCGACAGGCTGCTGCCTGCCGAACCCTTCGTCCACACAGTCGAACTCGCGTCCGCAGAACCTCACGCGGTGGTCTTCTATCATCGTGCCGTTGAGGATGTTGCTCTCGCCGATGAAGTCAGCCACGAACTCGTTGGCAGGCTCGTTGTAGATGTCTGTCGGGGTGCCGATTTGTTGTATCTTTCCCGCGCTCATCACCACGATGGTGTCGCTCAGGGTGAGCGCCTCCTCCTGGTCGTGGGTGACGTAGACGAAGGTGATGCCCAGTCGGTCGTGCATTTCCTTCAACTCTATCTGCATGTCCTTGCGCATCTTCAGGTCGAGGGCGGCGAGCGGTTCGTCGAGCAGGAGCACCTCGGGTTCGTTGACGATGGCGCGGGCGATGGCGATGCGCTGCTGCTGTCCGCCGGAGAGTGAGTTGACGTCGCGGTATTCATAGTCGCTCATGTCCACCATCTTCATGGCGTTCTTCACCTTGCGTGTGATTTCCTCCTTGCCCATGCCTTTGAGCTTCAGTCCGAAGGCGATGTTGTCGAACACGTTGAGGTGGGGGAAGAGGGCGTATTTCTGGAACACGGTGTTGACCGGCCGGCGGTAGGGCGGCACATCGGTCACGTCTTCTCCGCCGATGGTGATGGTGCCGCTGGTGGCGGTCTCGAATCCTGCGAGTAGTCGGAGCAGCGTGGTCTTTCCGCAGCCCGAAGGCCCGAGGATGGTCATGAATTCGCCCTTTCGCACATAGAGGTTGATGCCTCCGAGGGCGGTCTTCTCGCCGAAACGTTTTGACACGTTGGCGATTTCGATGATATGTGGTGCTTGTTTGTTCATTCTTGCCTGTTTGTTGTCTATGGTCAGCATAGCTGAAAATCGAGTGCAAAGTTACGGAAAAATTGTTATATAAGGCAGGAGCCGTCGTGTTTTTCTCCGCTTGACACATCTTTGTCATGTTCTGTCGGGCTCTTCGCCGGACAAGAATGGAAATAATGCTTTCAATCTCTTCGCTTACTCGGATTTTTGCAGTAACTTTGCATCGCCGTTCAGCAGACGATAAAATAATAGTTATATATAAAAAGCAAAACATTATGGCAACAACACCAGACTTTAAGTATGCTCCCATGTTCCAGTTGGGCGAGGACCATACTGAGTATTATCTCCTGTCGAAAGAAGGCGTGTCGGTGGGCGAGTTTGAGGGCAAGCAGATCCTCAAAGTCTCTCCCGTGGCCCTGACCCTGCTCTCACAGCAGGCATTCCACGACGTAGAGTTCATGCTCCGCCGTGAGCACAATCTTCAAGTAGCCAAGATTCTCAAAGACCCCGAGGCTTCGGAGAACGACAAGTATGTAGCGCTGCAGTTCCTGCGCAATGCCGAGACGGCCGTCAAGGGCATCCTGCCTTTCTGCCAGGACACCGGCACCGCCATCATCCATGGCGAGAAGGGACAGCGTGTGTGGACTGACTTTGAGGACGAGGAGGCGCTGAGTCGTGGTGTCTACAACACCTATACTCAGGACAACCTGCGCTATTCGCAGAACGCCCCGCTCACCATGTACGACGAGGTGAACACCCGCTGCAACCTGCCCGCCCAGATAGACATCGAGGCGGTGGAAGGCGACGAATACCGTTTTGTCATGGTCGCCAAGGGTGGAGGATCGGCCAACAAGACCTATTTCTATCCCATGACCAAGGCCACCATCCAGAACGAGGGCACCTTGCTGCCGTTCCTGGTGGAGAAGATGAAGAGCCTCGGCACAGCCGCTTGTCCTCCTTACCACATCGCTTTCGTCATCGGCGGCACCAGCGCTGAGAAGAATCTTCTCACGGTCAAGCTCGCCAGCATCAAATACTACGACTCCCTGCCCACCTCGGGCGACGAGACCGGACGTGCTTTCCGTGACCTCGACCTGGAGGAAAAACTGCTCAAGGAGGCTCAGAAAATCGGTCTCGGCGCACAGTTCGGCGGCAAGTATCTCGCCCACGACATCCGGGTGGTCCGCCTGCCCCGTCACGGTGCCAGCTGTCCTATCGGCATGGGCGTGAGCTGCTCGGCAGACCGCAACATCAAGGCGAAAATCAACAAGGACGGTATCTGGCTCGAAAAGCTCGACTCCAATCCTTCCGAGCTTATCCCCGAGGAATACCGCAAGCCGGGCGAAGGCGCCAAGGGCATTGAGATTGACCTCGACAAGGGTATCGACGCCGTGCGCCAGGAACTGACCAAATATCCCGTGAGCACCCGTGTGAGCCTGAAGGGCACCATCATCGTGGCACGCGACATCGCGCACGCCAAGCTCAAGGCTCGTCTCGACGCGGGCGAGGATTTGCCTGCCTACTTCAAGGATCATCCGATTCTCTATGCCGGACCTGCCAAGACACCGGAGGGCTATCCTTGCGGTTCGATGGGACCCACCACTGCCAACCGTATGGACCCCTATGTGGACGAGTTCCAGGAGCATGGAGGTTCCTTGGTGATGATTGCCAAGGGCAACCGTGGACAGGTGGTGACCGACGCTTGCCGGAAGCACGGCGGTTTCTATCTCGGCACCATCGGCGGTGTGGCAGCCGTGCTCTCGCAGAGCAGCATCAAGAGCATCGAATGCGTGGAATATCCCGAACTGGGCATGGAGGCCATCTGGAAAATCCGTGTGGAAGACTTCCCGGCCTTCATCCTCGTGGACGACAAGGGCAACGACTTCTTCAAGCAGTTGAAGCCATGGTGCCCGTCCTGCAGCATGAAATAAACTATTATCAACGATAAACACACAGCGAGGCTCTCGTGTCAATCCTTTTCAAGGTGAGGCACGGGAGCCTTTTTTTGTCGTCATCGTGAATAGTAAAGTGAGCCGTCGTCCTCCGCTTGCTTGTCGGGATATGACGCGGAAAAATAGATAGTCAAACGATTGTTTAAGGAAAATAGAAAGGGCTGCGCTCAATCGAGCGCAGCCCTTTCTATATGGAAATATCTTTGCGGAATTACAGGTTGGCGAGTTCCACGAGCTTGTCTACGGCTGCGGATAGGCCGTCAACGTTCTTGCCTCCGGCAGAAGCGTAGAGGGGCTGGCCGCCACCGCCGCCCTGGATCAGTTTGGCAGCCTCGCGCACCATCTTGCCGGCGTTGAGCTGACGCTCCTTCACGAGGTCGTCGCTGATCATCACGCTGAGCAATGGCTTTTGGTCGGCATTGGTGCCGATGACCGCGAACAGGTTCTCGGGCACTGCCTCGCGCAACTTGAACACGAGGTCCTTGGCAGCCTGTGGCTTGAGCGGCAGCACCGCTTTGATGACCTTCACGCCGTTCACGTCCTGTGCCTTCTCGAGAAGCACGTTCTTGGTACGCTCCACAGCCTGTGCCTCAAACTTCTCGATGCTCTTCTTCATGCTCTCGTGCTCGTCGATATACTTGGCGATGACACTCTTCAAGTCCTTGGCGTTGTTGAAGAGCTCGCGAATGCCGCGCATGGTGTCCTCCAAAGCATAGAGGGCCTCCTCGCACTGCTTGCCGGTGAGAGCCTCGATACGGCGGATGCCGGCAGCCACACTGCTCTCGCTGACAATCTTCAGCATGCCGATGCGTCCGGTGCTCTTGGCGTGGATACCGCCACAGAACTCTGCCGACGGACCGAAGCGCACCACGCGCACCTTGTCGCCGTATTTCTCGCCGAACAGTGCCACGGCACCGAGCTTCTTGGCTTCCTCGATCGGTGTGTCGCGGTGCTCGTCGAGCGGATAGTCGGCACGAATCATCTCGTTGACCATGCGCTCCACCTTGCGAAGCTCCTCGTCGGTCACCTTCTGGAAGTGGGAGAAGTCGAAACGCAGCGTGTCGGCAGACACGTAGCTTCCCTTCTGCTCCACATGGTCGCCCAGCACCTGCTTCAAGGCATAGTCGAGCAAGTGGGTCGCCGTGTGGTTGGCGGCGCTGGCGTCGCGCTTGTCGGTGTCCACACAAGCCATGAAGTCGGCCTCGGGATGCTCGGGCATCTTCTTCACGATGTGGATGCTCTGGTTGTTCTCGCGCTTGGTGTCCACCACTTCCACGGTTTCGTTCTCGCTGACGAGCACGCCCGTGTCGCCTACCTGGCCACCCATTTCTCCGTAGAACGGTGTGTTGTCGAGCACGATCTCGTAGAACACGTTCTTCTTCTGGGTCACCTTGCGGTAGCGCAGGATGTGGCACTCATATTCTGTATAGTCGTAGCCCACGAACTGTTGCTCGCCCTCGCGAAGCTCCACCCAGTCGCTGTTTTCCACCTGGGCGGCGTTGCGGGCACGCTCTTTCTGTTTCTGCATTTCCTCGTCAAACTGCTTCTCGTCCACCGTGAATCCGTTCTCGCGGCAGATCAGCTCCGTCAAGTCGAGCGGGAATCCGAAGGTGTCGAAGAGGCGGAATGCCTGCACACCGTCGAGTGTGTTCTTGCCCTGTGCCTTGAGCTCGTCCATGGCGGCGGAGAGCAGGTTGATGCCCTTCTCCAGGGTGCGGAGGAAGGAGTCCTCCTCTTCCATCATCACGCGGGTGATGAGTTCCTGCTGTGCCTTCAGCTCGGGATAGGCTTCGCCCATCTCTCTCACGAGCACGGGAACGAGCTTGTACATGAAGGCTTCCTTCTGTCCGAGGAAGGTATAGGCATAGCGCACGGCACGTCGGAGGATACGGCGGATCACATAACCAGCCTTGGCGTTGCTGGGCAACTGGCCGTCGGCGATGGAGAATGCCACGGCGCGCAGGTGGTCTGCACAGACACGCATGGCAACGTCGGTCTTCTCGTCCTTGCCGTATTCCTTGCCCGAGAGGGCGCAGATTTCCTTGATGATGGGCTGGAAGATGTCGGTGTCGTAGTTGGAGTGCTTGCCTTGCATGGCGCGCACCAGACGCTCGAATCCCATGCCGGTATCGATGACGTTCATCGACAGTGGCTCGAGCGAGCCGTCAGCCTTGCGGTTGAACTGCATGAACACGATGTTCCAGATTTCGATGACCTGCGGGTCGTCCATGTTGACCAGCTCGCGGCCCGGCACCTTGGCCTTCTCCTCGGGGGTGCGGGAGTCGAGGTGGATTTCTGAGCAGGGACCGCATGGACCCGTGTCGCCCATCTCCCAGAAGTTGTCGTGCTTGTTGCCGTTGATGATATGGTCGGCGGGCACGTGCTTGGCCCAGTATGATGCAGCCTCGTCGTCACGGGCAAGACCTTCCTCCTTGGAACCCTCGAACACGGTCACGTAGAGGTCTTCGGGGTTGAGGTGCAACACGTCCACCAGATACTCCCAGGCGTAGTCGATGGCGCCCTCCTTGAAGTAGTCGCCGAAGCTCCAGTTGCCGAGCATCTCGAACATGGTGTGGTGGTAGGTGTCGTGTCCCACCTCCTCAAGGTCGTTGTGCTTGCCGCTCACGCGGAGGCATTTCTGAGTGTCGGCGCGGCGGCGCGGCTCGGGGTCGCGTGTGCCGAGGATAATGTCCTTCCACTGGTTCATTCCGGCGTTAGTGAACATCAACGTAGGGTCGTCCTTGATAACCATCGGGGCTGACGGTACGATGACGTGTCCCTTTGACTCAAAAAACTTTTTGAAAGAGTCACGGATTTCGTTTGCTGTCATCATCTTTATTGCGTATTTTAAATTTTGATTCTTTCTGGAAATTACAACTATTTCTTCATAAAAGTTTTGCAAAGGTACGTCCTTTTGAGTATTTTTGCAAATAAATTAATATTTGTTTATCAAAAAGAGCTGATTATGGCACTCAACACGAACAAGAATCTCAAGACATATTACTCCATCGAGGAGGTGGCCAACATGTTTGAAGTGAACAAGAGCACGCTGCGCTACTGGCAGAAGGAGTTTCCGCAGCTGAAGCCCAAGACGGGCGACAACGGCGTGCGGATGTACAACGACAAGGACATCGACACGTTGAAGGTCATCTACAACCTCGTCAAGGTGCGCGGCTTCAAGCTCGCCGCAGCCCGCAAGATGCTCCAGAGCAACCGCGAGGGCGCCGACAAGAACGCCGAGGTGCTGGAGCGGCTTATCAGTGTGCGTGACGAGCTGAAGGCCCTGAAGGCGCAGCTTGACAGGCTGGTGTAGGGAATTGGAGTGGCTCTTTACTAATAGAATGCAGTTTTTTATCTATTATGGAAGATAAAGTCAAAACATTTTAAGCTTTTATCCATTATAAAAGATAAAAGTTGTATATTTGCAAAAAGTTTCAATTATAAAAGATAAGTGATGATGAAAAACCAACTTGGTATATCATCAAGGACAACTATCCAAAGTACGTCATTTCCATGACTCCACTTCTTACAAAAAACGATGATGGAGGCATCATGCACCTTCATCTTCGTAAGTTTCTCGCCGAAGGGCTACAATATTGTTCCTGTTAAAAACCAATTTCAAGCTCAACGACCTGCTCATAATTGAGCGTGTCTCTTAAAAACAGACAAACTCAATTATGAGCGTCACTATGGGAAGAAGGAACAGCACCAGCGCCACCGTGCCGTATTTGAATTTCTGTTTGGATGAGAACTGTGCAAACTCTGCCGAGTATTTCTTGAGCCTATCATCTTTATACAGTAGAAAATATTCTAACGGTATTGAGAATAATGCGAAAGCGACTCCCAAGGTGACCACATTCGAAAATAATAGTTCCACTTGTTTGTAACCCAATTTGTATAGAAACATAAGGATACAACTAAAATAAGCGAGCTCTCCTCCTTTATAAGCCATCTGTGTGTAGCGATTGGTGGCGTTGTTTAAAATTCTTTCGCTCCTCATCTTTTTGTCATTACCGCCTGTAAATCCAATATTGTCAAATATGTGGAATGACCAGTATTCATATTTGGCAATAATATAAAAAAGATAAACTATGTATTTCATACTTTTATAAATTTTATGAGATTGCAATTTCTTTAAAGTTCCAAAATGTTAAAAATATAGTGAATGATTCCTATTTTATTTTTACAAATACTAAACGGTCTTAGTGGGGAAAATGATAATAACTATTTAAATATGGTTGTTTGCTTTCTATTAACTCATTGATTGTATTGTTTATTTCATACATGGGTTTTAAATATGGCAGTAAATATACAAGTTGTACACATCCTCCTCCTGCATTGGTGCCTATGTTCGTTCCAAAAGCTCCTAATGTCATGGCTATTCCTATTGACCAATATCCTGTGATAGGCGCAGTTAAAATTCCTAATCTGCTTCCAATGGCAGCCCCGACAAAGCCTCCGATTTCTTGACCATACTCAATGTTTTTATTATATTGACTTTTATTTGATTTCCAAATATGGTAAATATCAGTGTACATGACCAAATAATCAATACCCCAAAAAGTGTTGCCAACAGCATTATATGTACTTTTGGCACTTAAAAGCGTGACACCTTTAGGAGCACTCATCCTGTTTGCATAGAATTTAAAATCTGTTCCGTAAAAAACATCCGTTGTCCAGTTGTCCAATTCTTCTTCCAAAAAATCATTGGTGTTTGAGATGACATCCATTGATGTGATGGGAAGGTTGCTGAGGTCGTTGTTTATTGTGGAAACAATATCTTGTGCTGTACTTAAAGTGTTGTCATATGCCTTGTCGGCATTTTCTTCTGCCTTTTTTATTCCATTGCTGTATCCTCCACCGGCAACCGTTGTGTAGCCGTAATCAATCATTTTAAGACTGCTGTTTTTGTTGGAAGCCACTTCTATCCCAACTGTTATAAAAGGCGTTGAAACGCTGAATACAAAGTCCAATCCCATCCCTGAAAATGCAGCACCTGTTGCCGCACCAATGGCAGAACCGAAAACAATGCCCAAATATGTTTCGGCACTGCTCCAATTCCATTTTAAAGGGTTGGCGTTGTGGTTGGCAACGCTTCCTCCTATGTAAGCACCGCAAACAGCTCCCAAAGCCAAGGCCAACCCCCAAAACTCGCCATTCTTGTCTGTATATTTCAGTGGATTGTTCAGAACATACGAGTAGCTGTTGAAATTCTGACCGTTCTCCACATCCTGTATGACAGGGTCGGGGTTGAGGAATCGCCCCACAAGTTAGGGCAAACGCATCAAAATGCGTTTGCCCTGCCGTATCG
>CAKPTK010000030.1 GCA_934190685.1 uncultured Prevotella sp. | reverse complement strand
TAGTCATGCCGGCAATCATAATGCTCACCGCCCCCGTCTTGTGGTCTTCGTCAGCCAGGCGCACGGCGGCAATGGAACCTACACCGAAGTAGGCTCCATGAGGAAGTCCCGCGATAAAGCGGGCTACCAAGAGCATATAGAAGTTGGTGGAGACGGAGCAGAGTAGGGCGCCGAGGAGCATAAGAGCGGAAAGGAAGAGCAGGATGCTCTTCAAACGGTATTTATAGGCCACGGTGAGCAGGGGAGCACCGCAAGTTACGCCGAGCGCATAGGCTGAAATGAGATGTCCGGCAGTAGGGATGGACACCTGGAGTCCCTGTGCCACATCGGCGAGAATACCCATCATTACAAATTCGGTCATGCCCAAGGCGAGCGTGCCGAAGGCCAGAGCTATCAAACTTTTCTTCATCTGTATTGTCTGTTATCCTAAAAAACAAAAGGGTGGGGGCTGATGCACAGAATGGCACGGCCCCCACTATCAAGTAATATAAGAAATTCGTTAGATGTCCAGTTTCCAGGTGGCACCGTCCTTGGTGTCTTTCACTTGGAATCCGGCTTCAGCGAGCGCATCTCTGATTTGATCGCTGGTCGTCCAGTCTTTGGCAGCCTTTGCCTTAGAGCGGAGGTCGAGCACCATATCCACCACCTTGCCGAAAGCTTCTTCTCGAGCGGCGTTGTTGTCGCCTTTGTCGCTCTTCAGACCCAAGATGTCGAAAGCGAAAAGCCGCATGGTTTCTGCCAGTTCTTTCAAATCCTCGGCAGAGATGTTGGCCTTGCGGTCGATGAGCGTGTTGATGAGGTGGCATCCCTCGAACAAGTTGCTGATAACCACAGGTGTCTGAAGGTCGTCGTTCATGGCGTCATAGCATTTCTGGCGCAGTTCCGATACCACCTTGTGAACCTGCTCGTCGGAGGCTTGGACGGGTTGAATGCGGTCGAGATCGTTGATGCCGTCCATAAGTCGGCTCAGTCCCTTCTCGCTGGCGATGAGCGCCTCGTTGGAGAAATCTACGGTTCCACGATAGTGGGCGGAGAGCATGAAGAAGCGGATGGTCATCGGACTGTAGGCTTGTTGCAGGGAAGGATGGTTGCCGGTGAAGAACTGCTCAAGGGTGATGAAGTTGCCCAACGATTTGCCCATCTTCTGACCATTGATGGTCAGCATGTTGTTGTGCATCCAGTAGTGCACCATTTGATCTCCCTGACTTGCCACGGCTTGGGCGATTTCACACTCGTGGTGGGGAAACATGAGGTCCATGCCACCACCGTGGATGTCGAAGTGCTTGCCCAGATACTTGCGTCCCATGGCAGTACACTCGCAGTGCCAACCAGGGAAACCGTCGCTCCAAGGACTGGGCCAGCGCATGATATGCTCAGGCTGTGCCTTTTTCCAAAGGGCGAAGTCTACTTGGTTGTGCTTTTCTCCCACACCGTCCAGTTCACGACTGTTGTTGATTACGTCGTCGAGATTGCGTCCGGAGAGGATGCCGTAGTGATATTTCTTGTTGTATTTTTCAATGTCGAAATAGACAGAGCCATTGCTCTCGTAGGCAAATCCATTGTCGAGGATTTCCTGTACAAGTTGCTCTTGCTCGATGATATGGCCGGAGGCGTGTGGCTCGATGCTTGGTGGAAGCACGTTGAGGGCTTCCATGGCGGCATGATAGCGGTTGGTGTAATACTGTGCCACCTCCATCGGTTCGAGCTGTTCCAAGCGGGCTTTCTTCTCAATCTTGTCGTCGCCCTCGTCGGCATCATGCTCCAAGTGGCCTACATCCGTGATGTTGCGCACATAGCGTACCTTGTAACCAATATGTTTGAGATAACGGAACAAAACGTCGAAGGTGACAGCCGGACGGGCATGACCGAGGTGTGGGTCGCCATACACAGTGGGTCCACAGACATACATTCCCACATTGGGCGCATGAAGTGGTACAAACAGTTCCTTCTTTCTCGACAGTGTGTTGTAAATGATCAGTTTTTGTTCCATGACTACCTATATTTGTTATGTTACAGGTGCAAAGTTAGTGCAAATCGAAGACAATACAAAATAAAAGTCAACTTGTTTGACTATTATTTTTATTGTTGAGATGCTGCCTAATTTCTGTAAAGTTAGTGCAAATCGAAGACAATACAAAATAAAAGTCAACTTGTTTGACTATTATTTTTATTGTTGAGATGCCGCCGTTTCCTTCTTCATCTTTTTGCCGACGAAGTTCCATGCCGGTATCTTTTTCAATGTACTACGTATGGGCTGTATGTCCCACAACAAGAATATCAGGAGCACGGCGATGCCGATAATGCAAGTCGTTCCGTAGAGTTGGCGAATGCTGACCATCAACAAGTTGGTTGCGTCGTAGGATAGGCCACGAGCCATATTGTCCGCCATCTGATAACGGAGGGCATAGCTGTAAAGTCCATTGCACATGGTGGATATCGGTCCATTGCGAACCATTCCGACAATCGTGAATCCCATGAAGAAGTGCTCGAAAGGCATGAGCTCCTCCAAGTATATGGTCAGGGTGACGAAGAAGATGCCGTTGCCGAAAGACCGCAAAGCGATGGGCAGATACAGCGACTCTATAGGCAGCCCGGGGTCGATGAGGAAATACATCATGATAGGGTAGGTTGCCATGGCTGCGACACCGACGGTGAGGAGTCGTGTATATTTCTGCCGCAACACTTTTATCCAGACCAGGCAGAACAAGCAACCGGCGATTGACGCTACCCACTCAATGAAGTTGAACACGTTGGTCGTGAAGGTGCCGAAATGAAGCACACCGCCCGTGAACGCTGTCTGCAAGACCTTCGGTGTACTGCCCATGAACTCAACGAAAGCGAAGAGAATCAGCAGGGGTACAAGTCGTTTGTATTTCCAAGCTGCTGGCGCTATATAGGGGTGGCGTATGTGTCGACTGCGTTGAATGCAGAAATATAGCGTCACGACAAATATCAGCATATCTGTGCGCATCACCGGACTGTCAAGCCAATTGTAATACTCTCCATAGTTGAAGAAGAATATGAACTCCAGCATCGCCGCCGACCATAATAGGCAACCCAGATAGTCGACACTGATGAATGGCATTGGCTTCATGAAATGGAAGTTATGGGTGGTGACATAGACGATGAATGCCACCGAGAGCAAGGCACCTGTCATCATCCAGTTGATGATGCGCCAGTCTTGGTAGGCATAAATCAGCTGTTCTGTCAGCCAGGGGGCAAGAAACATGTTGCCCAACACCATGCAGTAGAGTAGGGGGAAGAAGATGGTGAAGTCGCGCTTGGGCGTCATCCACAGCTGTATGGTAGACATGCACTCGAAACATCCGCACAGCTTGAAGAATCCGGCGATATACGCCAAGATACACATCACCGGCACGGAATCGGTGAACATGATGAGGAAGTTGCAGGCTGCCACCACCAGCGCGGCGTTGAGCAGCAGTTGGCGGTTGGTGAAGTGGAACTTCATCTTGAAGAGGAAAGGGAACGGCATCGCCACGCCCACGACATTGAACATGATGATCATGAGCACATCCTCACGCATCAAGCTATATTCGCCCATCACTTGGCTCATGGCGCCGCCATAGATGCCGCTCGACAAGAGAAAGGTGAAGGCAAAACAAATGTATATCCACGGCTGCAAGCGGCGTGGAATATAGCTATTGAACGAAGGGACCCGAAAGGGCCCCTGCAACATAGGTGGTTTCATGGGAATAACTACTTCTTGACCTTTGTCTCAACGTTCAGTCCGGCACGCAGCAACGCCACGTTTTTCGGATCATTGTCTTTGGTGAGTGAGATGCGTACAGGCACTCGCTGTTCCACTTTCACGAAGTTGCCCGTGGCATTGTCGACGGGAATCATGGAATAGGCAGAGCCGGCAGCGGCGGACAACGCTTCCACCTTGCCATGGAATACTACATCGGGGATGGCGTCGGCTGTGAAGTCTACAGTCTTGCCTACAGTGATGCCCGGCATCTGGGTCTCGCGGTAGTTGGCCATAACCCACACATCGTTGTCGTCGACAATGCGGGCCAGCATCTGTCCGGGTTGCACCAGTTGGCCTACATGGATGTCTTTTCTTCCCATCACTCCGTCACAGGTAGCCACGATGACAGTGTAGGAGAGATTGAGCCGGGCAAGATTGAGTTGCGCCTCCGCCACACTCTCGCCAGCACGGGACCCGCCTAACTGCTGTGTCTGCACGTTGCGCACAGAGGCGGCACTCTGACGGCGGGAATTGGCCTGTTCGTAGCGCGCTTTCGCACCCAGATAGCGGGCATAGGCGTTGTCGTATTGTTGGCGTGTCACAGCATCCTTCTTCATCAAGGCGGCAAAGCGGTCGAAGTCTTGTTTGGCGTTCATCATGTCCACCCTTGCCTCTTCGATGCCGGCCGACGCTGTTTGCACATTGCTGGCAGTCGTTCCCATGCTGGCGGACACCACCGACGAGTTGGACTTGGAGCCTTTCACGCCCGCCTCGGCTTGTGCCAACTGCAAGCGGAACTCTGCGTCCTCGATAATGACGAGCGTGTCGCCCTTTTTCACGTGTTGGAAGTCATCGAAACGTATCTCCTTGATAAATCCCGGCACGCGGGTGTTGATGGGGGTGATGTGTCGGCACACTTGTGCGTCATCGGTGTATTCCACGTCATGGCCATGGATGAAGTGGCTGAAACACCAACCGATAGCTCCCAAGAAAAGGAGGATGACCACTACGTTGTATACTCTCTTTATGTCTTTCTTGTTCATCTTTTTGTACTTATACTAAGAAATAAATATTTGTTTACGACCTAAATTTCTCCCGCTACAAACTTCATCTTGTAGTAGGCATACACGATGTTTATCCGTGCGTCCACTTCTTTCAACTCCGCATTGAGTCGTAGGTTCGACGCGTCCACCATATCCGTCACCAACGCCAGCTGGCTCAGGTATCTGGCGTTCATCACCTCATAGTTTTGTCGGGCCAGCTCCACGCTCTTTTGCTGCGTAGCCAATTCCACATAAGTCTGCTGATACTGCACGTATGCCGCTTGCACATTGTTGTTGAGTTGTTCGATGTTCACGTTGTTGGCCTCGCGTGCTTGGCGGGTTTCCACGGCAGCTTGCCGGATTCTCTTGTTGCTTTTGAACAAGGAACTGATGTTGTATTTCACGCCGATGCCGGCATACCACACATTCAGGTTCTTGTTGACGGGTGGAAGTTCAAACGTGATGGGACCGTCGAAATTGTCCGCCGCCACAATCGCCACCTTGGGACGCATGTCGCTTTTGGCGATTTTCTCCTTTTGTTCGGCGATGGAAATGGCATTGGCGCTTTGCGCTAAAAGTGGCGAGTTCAAGGCGCTGGACTTCTGCCAATATTCCTCTCCGTCCTTGGCATATATCTTGTCGATGATGGTAGCGTCGGGAGAGAGCGTCTCGTCTTGTGTCAAGCCGAGGGTGTTGCACAGTTGATGGTTGAGAATGCTGCGGTTGTTGCGCAGTGCCGTGAGGCCCAGTTTCAAGCTCTCCATCTGCAATTCATAGCGGGTGATGTCGTTTTTCAGTGCCATTCCCTGAGCCTGTTTTTCCTGAATGTCGGCAATCAGTTGGCGGGTCAGTTCGATGTTCTTGTCGTAAACTCTTATTTGGTTGTCTATCTTGTATAGCTCCAAATATTGTCCCAAAGCCATGAAACGTACTTGTTGTCGTGTTATCCTCACACTGGTTTCCGCCTGTCTTTTGCCCAATTCGGCAAGTTTGATGCCTGCGTCTATCGCTCCGCCTGCATACACCACTTGTTGGGCTTGCAGGGCGAAATTGTTGCCGAAATGGGGCGAGGTGAGTCCGTGTACATTGTTGAAGTCGCGGTCGGTGAGGAGCACATTGCCGATATAGCTGAAAGAAAGTGACGCGTCGATATCCGGCAAACGTTTGCTCTTGGCCGACGCTATGCCGAGTTCGGCAGCTTCGACACCCGACTTTTGTGTGCGTAAACTCTTGTTGTTGTCCTCAATGGTCTTGAAAAGTTGGTCGATGGTCAACGTCTTTTGTTGGGCATCCACCATTGATGTTGCTCCCAATAGCAGGAGACTTACTAACATAGTTTTCCTTATCATCAAATCATGTTTATTTTTTCGGGTGCAAAGTTATGGAGATTTCGGCAACCGGTCGTTTTACTTTTATCGCTATGAATGGACGATTAGCGAACAGTTCTTCTCTTTTATGATATATATTGCGTACTTTTGCAGTTAAAAAGAGAAATAAATCACATGACGATATAATGGAGAACTATGAGATTAGAGGGCGGCAGGAAGCGAGTTTGTTCTTCTCGCAGTTGGATGAATGGAGAAGTGGCCCGCAGGTGTTGTCTTATGGAGCGATATTGATATGCCGCACAGGGCAGGCGGTATTCAGGGTGAATTATAAAGAATGGGAAATGTATGAAGGGGCGGTGATAACGCTCTTTCCCAATGATGTCGTCGAACTGGTGGAAGATACTGAAAGGGGGAAGAATTCTTGTCTTTCTCAACTTGGAAAGCAAGAAGATTCTTCCCCCTTTCAGGTGGAGATGTTGACCTACAGTCCGTCGCTTCTCCGTGAGGCAAGCCTGCAGTTGGAGCAAACGGTTTATTCTTCTTTGCGTGAGGACCGTTGCCGTCAAAACACCCCCATAGTGACGCTTATCATTGACAAGATGTTCGCTCTGTTGAAGGTGTATTTCTGTCAGCCCGAGTGTTCATGCATCTCCCAATTAGTGCTCTGTCAGCTGAAAGCCTTTTTCATAGGCTTCCATGAATATCTGCAGCGCAACCCTCAATATAGACCAGACGAGGTGAAATCCTACAGAGTCCGGAAGCTATTCAACTTTTTCATGATGCTGATGGAGCGTGATTACAAACTGTCACGCAATGTCAACTATTACGCTTCGCTGATGAATATCACGCCCAAGTATCTCACCACCATTGTCTGTCAAGTGACGGGACATACGCCTAAGGAAATCATCGACCAGTATGTCATCCTTCAGATAAAGATGCAGCTCAAGCGAACGCCTCAGAGTGTCAAGGAGATAGCTTGGGAATATCATTTTACGGATGTCAGTTTTTTCTGTCGCTACTTCAAGAAGCACACAGGAATGACGCCCCAACAGGGGCGGAAATAGGTCAGTGTGCTTCCAGCCAATTGTCGCCCCAGCCGGCGTCTGCCACCAGAGGAACACGAAGAGGATAGGCTCCTTGCATTTCTTCCATCACGATGCGCTCCACCTTTTCCTGCTCTTCGGGATAGACGCTGAAGTTGAGTTCGTCGTGCACTTGCAGAATCATCTTGGAGCGGATATGCTCTTGCTTGAAACGTTTAAAGATGCGTATCATGGCTACCTTGATGATGTCGGCGGCACTTCCCTGGATCGGGGCGTTGATGGCATTGCGCTCGGCGAAGCCTCTGACCGTGGCATTGCGCGAGTTGATGTCGGGCAGATAGCGGCGGCGATGGAAGAATGTCTCTGCATATCCCTTCTCCCGGGCTTCGGCGATAGACTTGTCCATATACTCCCGCACCCGTGGGAACGTTTGGAAATAGCCATCTATCAGTTCCTTAGCCTCTTTCCGGTCGATGTCCAGACGCTCTGCCAGTCCAAAGACGGTGATGCCATAGATGATGCCGAAATTGGCGCGCTTGGCTTTCGTGCGCTCGTCGCGTGTCACCTCTTCAATAGGTTTTTTATAGATTTTTGCGGCCGTGGCGGCATGGATGTCGTAGCCTTCGCGGAAGGCCTCAATCATGTTCTCATCACCACTCAGGTGTGCCATCACACGCAGCTCGATTTGACTGTAGTCTGCTGAAAAGAATTTACAACCTTCATCGGGTATGAATGCCTTGCGTATTTCCTTTCCGTCTTCTCCGCGCACCGGGATATTCTGCAGGTTGGGGTCGCTGGACGACAGTCGTCCCGTGGCGGTGACCGTCTGGTTGAACGAGGTGTGGATATGGCCAGTCTTGGGATTAATCAGCTTGGGAAGTGCGTCTACATAGGTGCCGATAAGTTTCTTCAATCCTCTGTATTCCAATATTTTCTCGACAATCTCACTCTTGTGCTTCAGTTCTTGAAGCACTTCCTCCGATGTCACATATTGCCCCCGTTTGGTCTTCTTGGCCTTTTCCACGATTTTCAATTTTTCGAAGAGAATCTCGCCTACTTGTTTCGGGGAGGAGATGTTGAATTTCTCGCCTGCAAACTCATAGATTTTGGCTTCGATTTCTTGCATTCGCTCATTGAAAACATTTGAACTTTCTTGCAGAGACTGCGTGTCCAGATTTACGCCATTCATCTCCATTTCGGCGAGTACAGGCATGAGCGGCATCTCGATGTTGTAGAAAAGTTCTTCGGCGCCACATTCCTTCAACTTCGGTTCCAGCACATTTTTCAGCCGTAGGGTGATGTCTGCATCCTCGGCGGCATATTCATAGATGGAGGCGGGGGAGAGGTCTGCCATGTTCCGCTGCTTCTTTCCTTTCGGACCAATCAGTTCTTCAATGTGGATGGTCTGGTAGTTGAGATACACCTCTGCGAGGAAATCCATGTTGTGGTAGAGTTCGGGCTGGATGAGGTAGTGGGCAATCATCGTGTCAAACATCTTTCCTTTCACCTCGATGCCATAATTGTGAAGCACCTCAATGTCGTACTTCAAATTTTGTCCTACTTTCTCTATTTCTTCGTTCTCATAGAGAGGTTTAAAGATATTAACAATCTTTTGCGCCTCTTCACGATTTCTCGGTACGGCTACATAATAAGCCTTCTTTTCCTCCACCGCAAAGCTCAATCCCACCAAATTTGCCTCGATAGCATTGATAGAAGTGGTCTCTGTGTCTAAACTGACAATATTGTTTGTCAATAAAAAATCACATAGCTTACGGCTATCCTCTTCTCCTTCAACGAGTTTGTATTCGTGTTGTACGGTTTTTATGTTCTCAAAACTCTCGTTTTTGCTCGTTTCTTGGGAATCGCCCGCATTTACAGCGAACAAATCGAGTTGCCCGTTAACATTTTGTTTGTTGATTTTATCTTTGTTAATAACTCGACTGGCGAAGCTCTTAAACTCCAATTCGGTGAACAATTTGCCTAAAGCGTCGTTGTCGGGCTCTACCAATTCCAATTTTTCCAAATCGAGCTTGATGGGCACATCCGTTCGGATGGTGGCGAGGAATTTCGACAGTTTGATTTCCTCCTGGTGTTCCTCCACTTTTTTCTTGACAGCCCCTTTCAGTTCGTCTGTTCTTTTGAGCAACTCTTCAACGCTGCCAAATTGGTTGATGAGTTTCACTGCCGTCTTTTCTCCCACGCCGGGGCAACCGGGGAAATTGTCCGCTGCGTCGCCCATCAATGACAATAGGTCGATCACTTGGATAGGAGAGGAGATGCCATATTTGGCTTCCACCTCATTCTCTCCTAAGATTTCATAGCCACCTCCGTGTCTGGGGCGATACATGAAAACATTGCCTTTGATCAGTTGGCCATAGTCCTTGTCCGGTGTTAGCATATAAGTCGTAACTCCCTGCTCGCCCGCTTGCGTGGCGAGGGTACCGATGACATCGTCAGCCTCGAAGCCGTCCACTTCCAGAATGGGGATATGGTAGGCATTGAGAATATCCTTGATGATGGGTACCGAAGCCTTGATGTCTTCAGGGGTCGCCTCTCTCTGCGCCTTGTAGGCAGGGTATGCCTCGCTGCGAAACGTTGGTCCATGCGGGTCGAAAGCCACACCGATATGGGTGGGTTGCTCTTTGGTCAACACCTCGTTGAGCGTGTTGCAGAATCCCATGATGGCAGACGTATTCAGTCCCTTGGAGTTGATTCGGGGCGAACGGATAAAGGCATAATAAGAGCGGTATATCAGCGCGTATGCGTCAAGGAGGAATAATTTGTTCATTGTAAAAGTCTTTTTATCGTGTAAAATTACAAAAAAATTATCGTAAATCCCGATATTTGTCGTAATTTTGTATCAAATTTAAGTTCATGGACTATTTATCACTTATCAAGAACCCTATTGAGAGAGAGTTGCACGATTTCATTGAAATCTTTGATGAAGCCCTGCAACACGAAGATGGTATGCTCTCCCAGGCCCTTCAACACATTCGTCAGCGTGCTGGGAAACGCATGCGTCCTATGCTTATCTTGCTGATGGCCAAGAACTTTGGCAAGATTACATCGGTCACACAATGTGCGGCGGTGGGCTTGGAACTGCTTCACACCGCCAGTTTGGTGCACGATGATGTTGTTGATGAAAGTTCTGAGCGAAGAGGGCAGGCCAGTGTCAATGCCGTCTACAACAATAAGGTGGCTGTGTTGGTAGGTGATTATATTCTTTCCACGGCTCTCCTGTATGTCTCCCGCACCCATTCCGAGCGCATTGTCAGTTACCTTGCCAAGTTGGGTCAGACCCTTTCTGATGGAGAGATTCTGCAACTGTCTAATATTCAGAACCATAACCTTTCGGAAGAGGTCTACTATGATGTCATCAAGCAAAAGACTGCCGCCCTTTTCGAGGCTTGTGCCGCAATGGGTGCCTTGTCGGCGGATGCTGACGAGGAAGCCGTGAAAGCCGCCAAGAAATTCGGCCAGAATCTGGGCATCATCTTCCAGATTAGGGATGACATCTTCGACTATTACGACTCGTCTGCCATCGGCAAACCCACGGGTAACGACATGGTTGAAGGCAAACTCACCCTTCCCGTTCTTTTTGCGCTCAACAGTACGGGCGATGAGGAGATGCAGGCTTTGGCTTACAAGGTCAAAGACCACACCGTTTCGAAGGACGAGATAGCTCGTTTGGTCGCCTTTACCAAGGCGCATGGCGGTATCGAATATGCTGAGAAACGCATGCATGATTTCCATCAGGAAGCCCTCGCTTTTCTTGAAAAATACACCTCAGACGAGACCATTAAAACCGCCTTGTCTGCCTATTTGGACTATGTGATTTTGCGCAATAAATAAGATAGAACATTATAGAAAAGGAGCACTTTTGTTTCATTTGCTCCGACTCCTATAGACAATTAGCCCGACTGAATCCTTGGAGAATCAGTCGGGCTAATCTGTTGTTGTCCAATCGGTTAGAAGAACTTTGTCTCTGTGCCGAGGATTTCGCTCAGGAGCATGTTGGCCAAGCGGCTTGTCCCCAGACGGAACCACTTGTTGGTGAGCCATTTCTCGCCCAGCACCTCTTTGACGATGGTGTAGTAGGTGAGGGCGTCCATCACGCTGTTGATGCCGCCAGCCGGCTTGAAACCGATTTGGATGCCCGTCTCGTCATAGTATTCCTTGATGGCTTGGCACATCACGTAGGCAGCTTCTGGCGTGGCGGCAGGCTCCAATTTTCCTGTGGAAGTCTTGATATAGTCTGCACCTGCGTACATGGAGAGGATGGAAGCCTTCTTGATGTTGCTTGCCGTCTTGATGGCTCCCGTCTCGAGAATCACCTTCATCGCTTTGTCGCCACAGGTTTGCTTCAGTTCGTTGATATCGTCGCACATGCCCTCATAATCCCCGCTGAGGAACTTTCCTACAGGCATCACGATATCGATCTCTGTAGCGCCGTCTTTCACGGCGAGAGCCGTTTCTGCCACCTTCACCTCGATGAGTGCCTGAGAGGAAGGAAAACTGCCTGAAACGCAGGCTATTTCCACCCCTTCTACCTCCAGCGTGTCTTTCACCACCTCTGCAAAACAGGGGTAGACACAGATGGTTGCCACATGGGGCATGTCGGGATAAGCGTCGTCAAACTGGTTCACTTTTTCGGTGAAAGCCATGATGGAAGTATCTGAATCTGTGGTCTTCAGAGAGGTCAATTCAATGCTGCCGAACAAGAATTTCTTCACGTCCAGGGTGTCGTTCTCATGCACCTTTTCCGTGATAATCTTGCGCACGGCTTCACGCACTTCGTTGTCGTCAATCTCGGTGTTGTATTTTTGCAGAGCAGCCTCGTATTTGCTGATTTTGGGCTCTGCCTGAGGCTTGCCCTTCTGCGGTTCGATGTTCTGTGTAATTGCCATATTTTATGATTTGAGTTTTGGATTGTTCTTGTGTCTTGTAGCGTCTCTTTGCGTCTTCTTTTCCAGGCTTTTTCTGAACGCTTCCGTCAGGTTTGTGCCGGTTTGGTTGGCGAGGCAGAGCAGCACCCAGAGGATGTCAGCCATCTCTTCTTCCATGTTGTCTTTCTCGCCCTCCTTGAAACTTTGGTCGCCATATTTCCGTGCCATCACCCGTGCCAGTTCTCCCACTTCTTCGGTGAGTACCGCCATGTTGGTCAGTTCGCTGAAATACCTCACGCCGTAGGTCTTTATCCATTGGTCTACGGCCTTTTGAGCCTCTTCTATAGTCATTGTCTACTCCTTGTTTTTGGTGTCCATACAGATGGTTACAGGGCCGTCGTTGACGAGTTCCACCTTCATGTCCGCCCCGAATTCCCCTGTGCCTACAGGTTTCCCCAAGGCTTTCGACATTGCCTGGCAGAAATATTCGTAGAGCGGAATGGCGATGTCGTGTGTGGCGGCATGGATGTAAGAGGGACGGTTGCCCTTCTTGTAACTTGCCATGAGCGTGAATTGGCTGACCACCAAAATCTCGCCGTCCACGGCTTCTATCGGCAGGTTCATCACGCCTTCGGCATCTTCGAAAACGCGTAGTCCGATCACCTTTTTGATGAGCCAGTCGGCATCCTCCTGCGTGTCGTCGTGTGTGATGCCGAGCAGAATCATATATCCCTTTCCGATACTCGATTTTACGGTTCCGTCAATGGTCACCGAGGCCCTTGAAACTCTTTGTATAACGATTCTCATGTTGCAAAGATACGACAATAAAGGTAGAGTTCAAAGCTTTTATCCCAATATTTTTCTCTATTTATCTTTCGCCTTCCTGGGCGTTTTCCGTTGCGTGGAAATGTTGGAAAACGATTTCTCCTTTGGCTTTTCCGATGCAGTTTTGCAGGACTTCCAAGGATGCGTTTTTGATGCCTTTGACCGTTTTCAGATCCTTCAAAAGCGCGTCTTTTGTCTTGGGACCAATTCCCTTGATTTCGTCCAGTTCCGATTTTAGAGCGTGCTTGCTGCGCTTGTCGCGATGGAACGTGATGGCAAAGCGGTGTACCTCGTCCTGAATGCGTGTCAGGGCGTGGAACAGTTCACTCTCAGGCTTCATTCCTACCACCATTGGAGGAAATCCAAACAGCAGTTCGTTGGTACGATGACGGTCGTCTTTTGCCAGTCCTGCGATTGGAATATGGAGGTGCAGTTCGTCCTCGACCACCTCTCTGACGGTCTCCATTTGCCCCTTGCCGCCATCCGTGATGATCAAGTCGGGCAGGGGTGTTTTCTCTTCCATCATGCGCGTATAGCGTCTTCTGACCACCTCCTGCATCGAGGCGTAGTCATCGGGCCCTACGACGGTCTTGATGTTGTATTTCCGATAGTCTTTTTTCGAAGGTTTCATCCCTTTGAACACCACGCATCCCGCCACTGGATCCGTGCCCGATATGTTGGAGTTGTCGAAACATTCTATCTGATAAGGCATCTTTTCGAGTCTCAGTTTCTCCTGCAGTTCCTTCATCAGTCTCACCGATTTCTGTTCGGGATTCAACTTCTCCGCTTGCTTCAAACGGTCAAATTTATACTGCTTTCCATTCATTTCGCTCAGTTCCAACAAATGTTTTTTGTCGCCTTTTTGCGGTACAAAGAACGTGGCTTCCTTCAGTTTCCACTCCATGTCAAACGGCACTATGATTTCCTTTGCCACGCTTTTGAAACGCTCACGGATGTCGAGAATCGCCATGGAAAGCAAATCTTCGTCGCTTTCGTCGAGCTTGCGCTTATATTCAAAGGTGAACGACTGGTTGACATTGCCGTTGGTCACGTGCATATAGTTGATGTAGGCGTTGTGCATGCCGTCGTCATCCGTGATGGAGAACACATCTACATTGCTGATGGTGTGGCTCACCACCTCGCTCTTCGAGCAATAATTGTCGAGCAACAGATACTGCTTTTTGATTTCTTCTGCCTCCTCAAACTTCAATTCTTCCGCCTTTTGCTGCATCTCTTGATACAACATTGCGCACACATCCCGGGTGTTTCCCCGAAGAATTTCGCGTGCCCGCCGCATGTTTTCTTGATATTCCTCATACGATTGCTTGCCGATACAGGGCGCTTTGCAGTTGTGTATATGATACTCCAGGCACGACTTGTATTTTCCCTGCTTGATGCCCTCCCTCGTAATGGGGAAATGGCACGTGCGGGGCTTGTACAGCTTCTTGATGAGGTCGAGTACCGCATACATACTGCCCGTATGGCTGTAAGGCCCGAAAAACGTGCCAAATCGCTTGTTGATTTGGCGTGTCTTGAAGATTCTTGGGAAGTATTCGTTGGTCATGCAGATGGAAGGATAGGTCTTTCCATCCTTCAAAAGCACGTTGTATCGAGGCTTGTATTTCTTGATCAGGTTGTTTTCCAGCAGCAGGGCATCCTCCTCGGTGTTGACCACCGTGTAGGAGATGTCCCGAATCTTGCTTACGAGCACCTTGGTCTTGTAGCGGTCCACTTCCTTGTGAAAATACGAGGAAACGCGCTTCTTGAGACTCTTGGCTTTTCCTACGTATATGATGGTGTGGTTCTCGTCGTAATACTGGTAACTGCCAGGTTTGTCTGGCATGTTCAGGACGATGTTCTTCAAATAAGCCAAACGCTTTTCGTCTTCTTCTCTTGTCATATCCGTAAGTTGTTTATTTCAAGCCAATAAAGATAATTTTGTTTCACGTGAAACTACAATGTGTCTTATAAATGAAAGACGAAGAAGTGTCTGTTGGTTTAGACATCTTCTTCGTCTTTTGTTCGATGCCTGTGGGGATGGCAGGAATCATGTTGTTGGGCGGTTGTCGCACTGATGGCGATGCCGCATGAGCGGACGCTTGTGCGCTTAGATTTTGATGAGAGATTCCACCTCGATGTCATCGTCGAACACAGAACGGCCGTTCAGTCCTTCGTTGACCAATTCGATGAGGAAGTTCACGTAAATCTTCTTGGGGTGGAACTTCTTGACCAAGTCGCAGGCGGCTTTCATCGTACCGCCGGTGGCGAGCAAATCGTCGTGCAGCAACACCACGTCCCCCTCCTGGATGGCGTCTTTGTGGATCTCGATGGTGTCCTTGCCGTATTCTTTGGCGTAGCTCTCTTGAACCGTCTCGCAGGGCAGCTTTCCAGGTTTGCGGCAAAGCACGATTCCTGCGCCCAATTGAAGGGCGAGGGCAGATGACATGACGAATCCGCGGCTCTCGATTCCTACGATTTTTGTGATGCCTTTATCCTTGTAAAGGTCGTAGAGTTCGTCCTCAATTATGCGGAGACACTCGGGGTTTTTGAAGAGGGTGGTGACGTCTCTAAAATTTACCCCTTTCTTCGGCCAATCTGGAATACATCTCAAGTTGGCAAGCAATGTTTTGTTGTTCATTATCAATCGTTTATAAGTTTGTTGCTGTTTAATTTGTTTCACGTGGAACATGTGTAACATTCAAGCGTTACTTTAACGTCCCATCAAGACGAGAAGCACGTTGATGTCACTCGGAGAAACGCCCGGAATACGACTGGCTTGCGCCAATGTCTCGGGGTTGATGCTCTCTAACTTCTGCCGTCCCTCTGTGGAGATTTGGTGTATCTCCGCATAGTTGAAGTGCCCACGGATTTTGATGTCCTCGAGACGGTGCATTTTGTCTGCCACCATCCGCTCGCGTTCGATGTAACCTTTGTACTTAACCTTGATTTCGGCAGCTTCGATGATTTCCTCTTTTCGGTTGTTGAACGATTCCAGCAAGGTCTTCATCTCGGGAAGGATGTCCGCCAATGCTTTCGTCGAAATCTGCGGGCGGGCAATCAAGTCGATGATTTTGCATCCTTCGCGGAGTGGGGCGGTACCCAAAGACTCCAGGGCAGAATTCACCTCGCGCGGTTTTACCGATGTGGTCTGGCAATAGTGGAGGATGCGCTCGATGTTTTCCTTCTTTTCCATCCACCAGTCATACCGGTCTCTTTTGACCAGTCCTGCCTCGTATGCCTTTTCTGTCAGACGGGCGTCGGCGTCGTCTTGTCGGAGCAGGATGCGATATTCCGCTCTCGAGGTGAACATGCGGTAAGGCTCGTCAATGCCTTTTGTGGTCAGGTCGTCGATGAGCACACCGATATAAGATTCATCACGGTGCATCACAAAAGGAGTGCCACCCGAACAGTGGATGGCTGCATTGATGCCCGCTACGGTGCCTTGTCCGCCAGCCTCCTCGTAGCCCGTCGTTCCGTTTACCTGTCCTGCGAAGAACAATCCCGGCAGAACTTTCGATTCCAGAGAGTGGTTGAGCTGTGTCGGGTCGAAATAGTCATATTCGATGGCGTAGCCCGGACGGTAGGCTTTTGCGTCTCGGAAAGCGGGAATCTTGCGGATGGCTTCCAATTGCACCTCCATGGGCATGCTCGACGAAAAACCGTTCAGATACATCTCGTTGGTGTTTTCGCCCTCCGGCTCCAGAAAGAGCGGATGGTGATCCTTGTCGGGGAAGGTGACGAGCTTGGTCTCTATCGAGGGACAGTAGCGGGGACCCGTGCTTTGAATCTGTCCGTTGAAAAGCGGCGAGTCTGCCAGTCCCTTCTTCAGCGTCTCGTGCACCTCCTCGTTGGTCGAGCACGTCCAGCAAGGCAACTGCTGCAGTTGGCGGTGCTTGCCGAAGAAACTGAACTGGTGGAAGTCGTTCTCGCCCTCCTGTATCTCCATGTCTTCAAAATGAATGCTGCGCTTGTCCAAGCGGACAGGCGTGCCCGTTTTCATTCGGGCGGAGCGGATGCCGTGGCGGGTGATGCTTTCCGTGAAGTGGGGCACTGCCGGTTCGGCGCATCGACCGCCGGGGTAGGTGTGTCGTCCGATGTGCATCAGTCCGTTGAGGAAGGTGCCTGCGGTGATGACCACGCTTTTCGCTCTGAACTCCACGCCCCATACTGTTCTCACACCCACAGCCTCTCCGTTCTCCACCAGCAGTTCGTCTGCCTGGTCCTGCCAGATGTCGAGGTTGGGTGTCTGGTCGAGGATGGTTCTCCATTCCCAGATGAATTTTCCCCGGTCGCATTGCGCTCTCGGGCTCCATACGGCGGGGCCCTTGGAACGGTTGAGCATGCGGAACTGGATGGCGGTGGCATCCGTCACGATGCCCATGTTGCCGCCGAGTGCGTCGATTTCCCTTACAATCTGTCCTTTGGCGATGCCGCCCACGGCGGGGTTGCAGCTCATCTGCGCTATTTTGTTCATGTCCATGGTGATGAGACAAGTCTTCGCGCCCATGTTGGCGGACGCGGTGGCCGCCTCGCAGCCGGCGTGTCCGCCACCTATAATAATAACGTCGTAATTGAAAAGCATCATCTTTAATTTTCGGCAAAATTAATTATTTTAATTGGATTTTCGGAGAAAAACTTTGATTTATCACCATTTTATAGTATTTTTGCAGTCCCGAAATGTAGGCGTTATACCTACTTTCAAGTATTGTCTTAGCCCTTTCCGGATAGGACAAGAAACCTCTGTTAAGTTTTAGAAAAATAAATCTAACAGTTAAATATTTAAATTTCAATCATTTATGTGGTTATGTAATTCATCTATCGGAAGGAAAGTCGTGATGGCTGTAACCGGCGTTGCGCTTATCCTGTTCTTGACGTTCCACATGTCAATGAACCTTGTTGCGTTCTTTTCAGGAGAAGCTTACAACATGATTTGTGGTCTTCTTGGTGCCAACTGGTATGCAGTGGCTGCTACCCTCGGCTTGGCGTTCCTCGCCGTGGTACACATTGTCTATGCCTTCTGGCTCACCATGCAGAACCGTGCGGCACGTGGTAACAACCGTTACGCTGTGACAGCCAAACCCGCCAAGGTGGAGTGGGCGTCTCAGAACATGCTCGTGCTGGGCATCATCATCCTGCTCGGTTTGTTGCTTCACCTGTTCAACTTCTGGTTCAACATGATGTTTGCCGAGCTCACCCACATGACCGTGGCCCACAATCCTGCCGACGGCTTCGCCTTCATCCAGGACGTGTTCGCCAACCCTGTTTATGTGGTTCTCTACATTGTGTGGATTGTGGCCATCTGGTTCCACCTCACACACGGTTTCTGGAGCGCCATGCAGACCTTCGGATGGAATGGCAAGACCTGGTTCTGCCGTTGGAAGGTTATCGGCATCGTTTATTCCACGCTGCTGATGCTCGGCTTCCTCTTCGTGGTTCTGGCGTTCACCTTCAAGCTTGCCCCAAGTCTCTGCGGCTGCTGCGCTTGCTGCTAATCGGGTGATATTAATTATTACAATGTATCTTAAAATCAGAAATCATGGCTAATAAGACTATAGATTCAAGAATTCCAGAAGGCCCAGTGGCCGAGAAATGGACCAACTATAAGGCTCACCAACGCTTGGTGAACCCCAAGAACAAACTCAAACTCGACATCATCGTGGTCGGTACAGGTCTTGCCGGTGCCAGTGCTGCCGCCAGCCTCGGCGAGATGGGCTTCCGTGTGTTGAACTTCTGCATCCAGGATTCACCACGCCGCGCTCACTCCATCGCTGCTCAGGGTGGTATCAACGCCGCCAAGAACTATCAGAACGACGGCGACTCTGTCTACCGTCTTTTCTATGACACCGTGAAAGGTGGTGACTACCGTGCCCGTGAGGCCAACGTCTATCGTTTGGCTGAGGTGTCCAACAGCATCATCGACCAGTGTGTGGCACAGGGCGTTCCTTTCGCCCGTGAATACGGCGGCATGCTTGCCAACCGCTCTTTCGGTGGCGCGCAGGTGTCCCGTACTTTCTATGCCAAGGGTCAGACCGGTCAGCAGCTTCTCCTCGGCGCCTACTCAGCCCTGAGCCGTCAGGTGGCTACAGGACGTGTGGTGCTCTATACCCGTTATGAGATGGAAGACCTCGTGATTGTCGACGGCCGTGCCCGCGGTATCATCGCCAAGAACTTGGTGACAGGCAAGCTCGAGCGCTTCTCTGCCAACGCCGTGGTTATCGCCACCGGTGGATACGGCAACACCTACTTCCTCTCTACCAACGCTATGGGTTGCAACTGTACAGCCGCCCTCCAGTGCTACCGCAAGGGCGCTTACTTCGCCAATCCTTCTTACGTGCAGATCCACCCGACCTGTATCCCTGTACACGGCGACAAGCAGTCCAAACTGACTTTGATGTCAGAGTCTCTGCGTAACGACGGCCGTATCTGGGTGCCTAAGAAACTGGAAGACGCCAAGGCTTTGCAGGCTGGAACCAAGAAGGGCAGCGACATTCCTGAGGAAGACCGCGACTACTACTTGGAGCGCCGCTATCCGGCATTCGGCAACC
>CAKPTK010000029.1 GCA_934190685.1 uncultured Prevotella sp. | reverse complement strand
GGACGGAATCGGTGAAGCATGAAGGAACAGACGGCGGTCGTCATCAAAGATATTCTCTCCGTGGTCGGAAGTGTAAAGCATCGTAGCGGCACAGTCTTTATGCGCCAACATCCGGACCATGTTCGCCAACAGTTGGTCTGTATAGCGGATGCTGTTGTCATAGGCATTGAGCAGCGACTGTCGGTTTTCATATTCCGCGGAAGCATTGTCCTCCGGTTTGAAGAAGACCTCGCTTTGCGGGTAGCGCTCCCGATAGTTGAAATGCGAGCCATAGGTATGCAGCACAATGAGCTGCTTCTTATAGGGTTGTTCCAACACTTTGTTGACAATCGGCAACAACGATTGGTCAAGCACATTGCTGTCCTCGGGCAAGGATTCCTTGATGAAGCGCCAATCGTCAGCCTCCTTTCCAAAGATGTCGATAAAGGAATGGTTGGGACGCTGGTTGGAAAGGAAGGTGGTGTGAAAACCTGCCTCTTTGAAAGCGCTGATTACGCCTTTGGTTCGATAGATGACATCATAGTCCTCGGCGGTGGCAAGAGACAGGAGCATGGGCACACTCTTGTGGGTGGTGTTCGACTGGGTGAGCACATTGGTGAATGCGGTCAGCCCCTGCGTCTTAGCCAACTCTGGTGTGGTGTTGCGTTGGTACCCATAGATGCTGAACTCCCCAGCACGTGCCGTCTCGCCAATCACCAAGACATAGACTTCCGTACTGTCTGCATTGTGGGTGGGCTTGGCATGATAGCGGAAGTGGGCGGAAGTGGCGGCATAGTCATTGGTTTTCTCTGTCCGGTCGACCGCAAGCCACAGATTATAACACACATTGGCAGGAAACAGTTGGTCGGAGAACTTGTATTCCTTGTCCGTCACCTTGCACACCAATGACAACACCACGCTTACTATAAGCGTGACTTGGCTGTAACGGCGCTGCCTGTAAAGGAAAGACGGATCCAGACGATTTTTGTTGCAAAGCGACACCACGCCCAGTATCAAAACGGGCAGATAGAGCGCAAACACACTTATCACTCCCGGCAAAAGGTTGTCAAGCAGTTCGCCAGCCTCTGTCGGATTGGTGGTGACAAGGTTCAAGAACATATCCACTGCGATAACGCCTCGACCGAACAGATAGAGCAATACGATTTGGAAGGCAGCAAAGAAGATGAACACGAACAAGGTCCACGTCATCTTGCCGGGCTTGGCGCTCAACGTCATAACCAGCCAATAGACGGAAAGGGGAAGCAACACGTTCACCACACTGGCGAGCAGAGACAACCGCTCGGTGAAGCAGAGGGCTACATTGGGAACAATCAGTGTGAGGAAGGTGAGGAAAAAGAGTGTCTTGGGAGCGGTGACAAACCGCTTGACATCGGAAATATGAATCATGTGATATTTGCTTGTTATAAATTTTTAGAAGGCTTCATTGATGTTGAACATGAAGCCAGACTGGCCCGCCTTGCCAAATCCGTAGTCAAGGCGCACGTTTACGTCTTTCTTGAATTCCCAGCGATAGCCCACACCGTAATTGGGCAGAATCCGGTCGGCATAGATATGCTTGAACTTGTCAAACACGGTACCTGCACCGAGCCACAAGGTGAGACTGTTGCGTTTCCACACGTGTTGGCGCAGTTCTGCCTGCAGTTCCATCTTGTGCTTGTCGCGATAGCGACCTTCATAATAACCTCTCATGGAGTAAGAACTACCCAACAACGACATCATCGCCCATGAGGGATTGCCGAAATTGAGGGTTGTGCGGAAGTCGCCTGCCAAAATGCCGCCTTTCCACAGTTGCTTATAAGCATCCAATTGCAGTTCTGTACTGGTGAATGCGTATTTGTTGCCCAAAAACCTGGGGCGGAAAGACTGGGTGAGGCTCAAGTATACGCCTTTGTGCGGATTGGTCATCACATCGCGCGTGTCGTAATTGACGGTCACACCCACTCCCAGGTTATGGGTAATGCGGTCCATTCCTTTCAAGAGTTCGGGGCGGTCAATATCCTTTCCTTTGACAAAATCATAGGAAAGCGTCGGCCCGACATGAAAGCCATCAGCCAACCGCCACAGGAAGTCCACCTTGCCACGCATCTGCCAACGTTTCATCTTGGTCTTGTTGGCGTCATTGTCACCCATCTCGTAGCCGATGCCCCAAAAGTCAGCCGGGAAGGAATAGAAATACATGGTATAGGCCAAACGATAATGGTCTTGAGGAAATATGTGGGTGCCTCTTATGCCCAAGAGCCAAAATCCCACGGTCGACACATCGCTGAAGAGCGACACATTGCTCGGCGGGAGTGTGGTGTCAAGGGTGTCGGTGCGGTAGAGTCCCGCAGCGACAAGTCCGATACCGAACTTGGTGTCAGTGCTGTAATGGGGACCACCAATGACGCTGAAGTCAAAACGCTTGTGGTGCTTGTTTTTGTTGGCGTCATTGAAATAAGCGAGGAATCGGTTGATGATTCCCCGCTTCTGAGTTGTAGAAACCGAATCATTGCCCACAGTCAATGTATCGGCATTTTCTGATGCTGAATGTTGCGGCGATGCATTTGCCATGAAGAGGCACGCTGCAAAAAGCCATGCCGTTGCAATGATTCTTCTCATATATGATTGTTATTTATTAGTATACCAAACCTACGTTGTCCACCCAGAAGGTGTTGCCGAGCGTTCCGATATAGGCTCCTCCGTGGCTGGAGGAGAACTGCACGACAATATGTGTCGGCGTCTCGTTGGCTGAAGCCCAGCCCACTTCCTTCACGAGCACATTCTTGCCTTTCTTGTTGCGGGCATAGTCACAACTGCGCAGTCCCATGGACGATGCGTTGTAGTGAGCATTGTTGCGGATGTCGCCATAGAGAATGGGGAATTTAGCGCCTTCCACCCAACCGTTGGTCGAGGTGCCAAAACGGGCCACCATGGTGCCCACGCGCTTGGCGGTGATGTTGCCTTTTGCATCTTCCGTGCGGTGCTGAAGGATGAGCAATGCCACGCAATAGTCTTTGCCCGGCACGGTGGTCACCTTGCTGAAGCCGGTCTCTTTGATGCGGTTGGCGGCTCCGCTCACCTTCACTTTGTAGTCAAACTGAAGGGCTTTCGGACGCTGGTTGAACGGGATGCCGAAGTTGAGGGCTTTCGGACCGTCTTTCGTACCCGTGATGGGTTCTTTCATGTCGCCGAGGAAGATGGAGCCTGCGGCGAGCACTTTGATATTAATCAGGCCAAGCACCTTGCAACTCTCCAAATGGGTCTCCATCTTGGCACAATAGCCAGAGCCGTGCTTGTCGCGGTATACTGAAGTATTGGTCTTGGTGATGCCGGTCACTTTGGCGAGCACATTCGAAGTGCCCCAAGGAGAACCGCCCATATTGTAGTAGGGGGTGTTCCCATTAAGGGTATGGTTGGGACCTATCTCGTAGAGGGTCTTGGTTTTTCCACCGATGACGGCAGACTCTTTGATGTTTCTGACCACCCATTGGTCCATGTTTCCATACTTGAAGGGAACAAATTTCTCTGCAGATTGAGTTTGTACTGTGCAAGCGAATGCTGCCAACAGCAGCGATAATACGTGTTGACGTTTCATCTAATCGTAATAATGTTGTAATACCTATTTTGCGGTGCAAAAGTATAGAAAACTTTTCAATGCGACAAATTTTTCTTCCTTTATATACCTTATTTATTAGCTCTTGTGCCTTTTAGGACATCTTTATCTATGCCACAGGGGCTTTCCGTCCTCTCTTTTGAGTGTCGCGGCAACAATAAAAGAGGCTTTTCATTTTCTATTTCAGATATTTGCACTAACTTTGCAACAAATAACCAATCAACCAACAATAATGAAAAGCAAGTTTCTGAACCTCCTATTGCTTGCCGCTCTTTCGTCGACAAGCATGAGTGCACAGCACCAATTCACGGTGGATGCCGGCAAAAAGGGTGCCCCCATCCAACCGACCATGTATGGCATTTTCTTTGAGGACATCAATTTCGGTGCCGACGGCGGCCTTTACGCCGACCTGATCGAGAACCGGTCGTTTGAATTTCCACAACGTCTGATGGGGTGGGACACCTATGGCAAGGTCACGGTTTCCGCCGAACGCCCTGCCTTCGAACGCAATCCACACTATGTGACCATCGCCTATCCCGGGCACCGCGCCAAGGTGAGCGGACTGGAGAATCATGGGTTCTTCGGCATCGGACTCCGCAAAGGCATGACCTACAATTTCTCTGCCTACTTGCGTCCTGCCGTAAACGGAAAGAAAGCACGTATCCGCATCGAACTGGTCAGTGGCAGCAATGACATTCTCGACCGCAAGAAAATCGAGACCACCACTGACGATTGGCAGAAATACGCCGCCACACTGACTTCCAACCGCACCGACGAGAAAGGTTTCCTGCGCATCATCCTGGAAGGACAGAATGGAGTGGACGCCGACCACATCTCGCTCTTCCCCGGCGACAACTGGCACGGACTGCGTGCCGACTTGGTGAAAGACTTGGAAGACTTGCATCCCGGCATCTTCCGTTTTCCCGGCGGCTGCATCGTTGAGGGTGCCGACCTCGCTACCCGCTACCAATGGAAGAACACAGTGGGGCCTGTCGAAAACCGTCCACTCAACGAGAACCGCTGGATTTACGCCATCTCCAACCGGCTCTATCCCAACTATTACCAAAGCTATGGATTGGGATTCTATGAGTATTTCCTGCTCTCAGAGAAAATCGGCGCCGAACCTTTGCCTGTGTTGAACTGCGGCATGGCTTGCCAATATCAGAATGGTGAGAAAGACGCCAAGGCTTATGTCAACCCGAAAGATTTGCAACCTTATATCGACGACGCCCTTGATTTAATCGAGTTTGCCAATGGACCCGTGACCAGCAAATGGGGCAAGGTGCGTGCCGAAATGGGCCACCCGGAGCCTTTCAACCTCAAACAGATTGGTATCGGCAACGAGCAATGGGAACCTTTGTATGCCGAGCGCTTGGCGCCATTCGTCAAGGCCATCCGCGCCAAATATCCGAAAATGAAAATCTGCGGTTCATCGGGTCCAAGCGCCGACGGTGACCGTTTCAACCAGGGATGGGCCAAAATGAAGGAGCTGAAGGTTGACCTCGTGGACGAACATTATTATAAAGATCCCGAATGGTTTCTGAAAAGTGCCGCACGATACGACAACTACGACCGCAAAGGTCCCAAGGTGTTTGCCGGCGAATATGCCTGTCACAACAAGAACCGTCGCAACAACTGGCAAGCAGCCCTCAGCGAGGCAGCATTCATGACAGGATTGGAGCGCAATGCGGATGTGGTGTGGCAATGCACCTACGCTCCACTCTTCTCCCACGTTGACGGATGGCAGTGGCGGCCCGACCTGATTTGGTTCAACAATACGGAGAGTGTTCGCTCTGCCAACTGGTATGTACAAATGATTTATTCCACCAACAAGGGCACCAACGTGCTGAAACTCACCGAAAACGGCAAGCCTGTGACGGGTGCGGAAGGACTTTATGCTTCGGCAGTCTACGACAAGAACACCAAGCAGTATATTGTCAAGATTGCCAATACGTCCACCGAGAAACAAGATATTACCCTCACCTTTAAAGGGGTAAAGCAACTGGGACTGGGCACTTGCCTGACCATGCAGGCAGACGAGAATGCCGAGAACTCTCTCCGCCACAAGGACAATGTGGTGCCGAAAGAGAGCTCTATCGAAGGACGGGGCAACATTGTCAACCTGACAATTCCCGCCAAGGCCTTCAAGGTAATCAGACTCTAAAGGGGAGTCCTGTCCCTCTAAAAAAACGGATAGGGCTTATGTACATCAACCTGTGTACGTAAGCCCTTGTCGTTTTCTATTTCCGATCAAAACGTTTCTTCACCACTGCGGGGTTTCCTGCCGCCATACAGTCATCGGGAATGTCACGGGTGACCACACTTCCTGCAGCAATGATGCAACGACTGCCGATGGTCACACCCGGACATACGGTGACGTTGCCGCCCAACCAAGTGTCGTCTCCGATGACGACTGGATAACCGGTTTCTTTCGGTTCACGCCGCTCAATGGGATCCATCGGATGTTGGGGAGTGTAAAGAGCGCAATTGGGACCTATCAGCGTGTGGTTGCCAATGGTGATGCCACCCCCGTCGAGCATGGTGCAGTTATAATTGACGAACACATGCTCTCCAATATGTATCTCCCGACCATGGTCGCAATGAAACGGAGGACAAATGGTCGAGGTCTTGGGAAATCCCGGTATCAAGTCTTCCATCACGCTGCGATAGTCTTCGTCGAAGATAGTCATGGTTTGCAGTTTGGCACATGCCTTCTTGGCATGCACCAAATGCGACAATATCTCTGGGTCGGAGAAATGATACATTTCCTGACTCCTCATTTTCTCAAGTTCTGTTTTCATCCGATTTTCCATCTTTTATATAAAGGACATGCAAAGATAGTGCAAATCGGAGACAATATAAAATAAAAATCAACATGTTGGACTTTTATTTTTATTGTTGAGATGCCGCCTATTTTATTTAAAGATAGTCCAATTGGGCGGAATAGAGAAATTCCACTTCGCTTTTTGTATCCAAGCCTTGCCGTTTTATGTCTTTTCCCAAAACTTTCATTGAACGAGCATCTTTACGCGCGCACGCGCGCGAAAAATTTATTTTTGAGAAAAATCATACATTCCTACACAAAACCGTCATAAACATCTGATTTTCAGATAGAACAACAAATTTGTCATCCTACACAAATCATACATTTATCATACACGAACTACATGGATAAATCGTAAGCGTCTCGCCAATCGTTTGTAAATTAAATTCATGTTTAAAAACTTACTCGCCCTATAGCAAATCATTAGTCCGCCATTAGCGATACGTTAATATGCCATTAACGGGTCGTTAGTGTGCCACTAACGGAATTTTCACCACGGTGAAAAAATCATTAGTCCGTCTTTTCTTCACAAGCAGTCCCGCTTGTAGTTGGCGGCGAAGTGGCCTGTAAAAAGCAACAAAAAATATTTGTAAAATAAAATCATAACATAGAGACACTTCCCTTGTCCTTTGCTTGCCCGCACTCATTTTTCACATACACGTATTGTCCCCCCTTATAAAGATGAATGGGAATAAATCCCGGGCAAAAGAAACATAAATTGAGAAAAATTACTACTTTTGCAGGAAAATCATAAACACAGACAATAATGGAAAAGATTGACGTGAAAACGCTCAAGGACAACTTCTTTGAGACCATCAGCAAGGAATGGATGCTCGTCACGGCGGGCGACAAGGATAAGTTTAATATGATGACCGTTTCCTGGGGATGCATCGGATGGCTGTGGAACAAACCTGTTGCAGTCATCTTCATTCGCCCGGAACGCTACACCCATCATCTCATCGAGCACAATGAATATGTGACGCTCTCGTTCCTCGGCAATAGCGAGGAGGCACGCAAGATCTACAACTTCTGCGGCAGTAAGTCGGGACGCGACATGGACAAAGTGGCGGAGACGGGACTGAAACCTGTAGAGACCGAACTCGGCAACATCACCTACGAACAGGCACGGCTTACCCTGGAAGGCAAAAAGCTCTACAAAGACGCCATCAAACCTGAGTCGTTCCTCGACCCGGAGATTGAGAAATGGTATGGCGAAAAGGGCGGTTACCACGACATCTATGTGCTCGACATCGTAAACGCTTACAAGTAGTTTTCAAGGAAAACTTGATAAAGGACAAGGAATCCACCGGATTTCACCACAGAACATTGTGATGGATTCCGGTGGATTTTTATCTTACATCAACGGACAACCCGCGTCTCAAGCCATAATAAACGAGGGCAAGAAGCATATAGCATCCCGCAACTTGCCATGCGGCAGGATGCATACCACCAAGCGTTGAACCCGGCAGGGCATTCACCCAATGAGTGAAAGAGGCCAGCCACTGCAACAGGGGGTCAAGGAGCAAGGACACTGGGGCATTAATACAAGGTATGCCCAGCGTCAGGAAAAATAAAAAGCCTAAATATACAGCCAACATTACAATCGGGATGGCGACATAGTTGGCCAGGAGAAAATAGGTAGAGAAGGTGCCGAAATGGTAGGCCACCAAGGGAGCGGTGCCCAACTGGGCGGCAATCGACAGGACGCCCAAACTGACGGGCCATCCGATGAACCGATGCCGATAGAGAAAACGGGAAGGTAAAAGGCTGCCAAGCAGGGGATAGAACAGCAGGATGGAAAGCACTGACGCAAAAGACAACTGAAAGCTCACGTCATAGAGCATCAGCGGATTGAAAAGCAGGAACATCATTGCGACAAAGGATAGCACGCTGACAGCGTCATGGGGGCGATAGTCCAGGTCGAGCAAAGCATAGACGGTAAGCATCGTCGACGTGCGCAACACGGAGGGCGACAAACCGACAAAGAAAGCATATGCCCAAACCGCCAACAAGATGAGGACAGAGGCGAACACCTTGCGCCGCCAAGGATGAAGGAGCAACAGGAAGATACCGTAAACCATGCCGAAGTGCAATCCCGACAACGCCAGCACATGCGCTACACCGGAACGGGAGAAATCCTCGCGCAAAGAGGAGGTAATCAAACTGCGGTCACCGACGGTCATGGCATAGAGCAAGGCACGCGAAGAGGCGCTCATCCTCGTTTGGTTCGCCTTCTGCAACAAGCGGTCACGAAACATTCGGCAAAGGATGGCCGTCTTGTCAAACATAGACAATCGGTCTGTGCTCAACCGCCGTTTCTGCCAATAGCCTGGGTAGAGGCGCGTAGAAGCGGTAAAGCCGTGGCTGAGAAGATAGCGGGGATAGAAGTCGTCAGCATTTCTGGGGCGATGGATGCCGTAGAGTCTTGAGGATGCCACAATTCCATCACCCACACGAAGATGGCTTGCACTGTCCACCTTGGCTCGCACCTTGAACGGCACCTTCATGTGTCCAACGTTGATCCGCATGATTTTCAGTTCACACACATCCGCTTTCGGACAGTCCGAAACAACCGCCTCATAAGCCACATAGCCTTGTGGCATCTTCACCATGCCTCTATCAATATGCAAGGAGCACAACCAACCGCCCAAGCAGAAGAAGCATACCCATATCATAAAGCTCTGCGACAACTGATACTTATACAGCAGAAAGGTTGGCACAAGGGCAGTGAGCAGCATGGACAACCACACCCCCACGGGCATACGGAGCCACAAATGTCCCGCCACCAAGACGCCGAACACAAAGCTCAACGCTACAGCTAACAGAACAAACGAATGCCCTCCCCTATTCTTCATGATGACGCTCTTATGAAACTGAGTTCGCCACAGACTTCATAAGTCGGCAACGAACTCAATTCTATTTTTTTTGTAATCCACATAAAATCAGCGCAGCACAATCTTGCAGTCGTCAAGGCTCTCCACGGTGGCAAGCGCCTCGTAACGAATGCCATTCTCACGCAGGAAATCGCCTCCATGCTGGAATGCCTTCTCGATGATGAAGCCCATCGCCTCAATCTTGGCGCCAGCCTGACGGCAGAGATCCATCACTCCTTTCGACGCATTGCCGTTGGCGAGGAAGTCATCGATAAAGAGCACATGGTCGTCGGCGGTGAGGAAACTGTTGCTGATGCATACCGTGTAGTCACGATCCTTGGTGAAGGAGTGTACCACCGAAGTGAGCATGTTGTCCATGGTCTTGGGCTGTTTTTTCTTGATGAACACGACAGGGAGTTGCATCAAATAGCCCACAAGGATGGCGGGCGCAATGCCGCTGGCCTCGATAGTGATAATCTTGTTGATGGGAAGTTTGCCGAAGATGCTGACAAACTCCTTGGACAATTCCATCATCAGGTTGGGATCCATCTGATGATTGATAAAGCTGTCCACCTTCAAGATTCCGCCAGGATAGCACTTGCCGTCCTGCATGATACGCTGTTTTAATATATCCATATTATTGGTTATTTTTGTTGGGTTTAAGTTCTTTGATATGAAGGGCGGCATTGAGCAGAATGGCGACCAAGCCACCGGTGGTGATGCCACTTGAGAAAATGGTACGCACGCTGTCGGGCATCTGACGGAGTACGTCGGGCATCAGTTCCACTCCCATGCCGAAAGCCAGACTGGAGGCGAGCACAAGCACCGACTTGCGACCCAACTGCTGAGAGGCGACGATACGCACACCTGCGGCTGCCACCGTGCCGAACATGAGCAGAGTGGCTCCGCCCAACACGGGTGAGGGCATCAACGAGAAAGCGATGCCCACTGCGGGAAACAGACCAAGCAACACGAGCATGACGGCAATGAAATAGCCGACATAGCGCGAAGCCACACCGGTCAACTGGATGATGCCATTGTTCTGGGCGAAAATGGAGTTGGGGAAAGAGCTGAACACACCGGCAATGAACGAGTTGATACCGTCTGCCATCACACCTCCTGACACGCGGCGGATGTATTCCTGTCCTTTCACAGGCAAGCCACTGATCATCGAGTTGGCGGTCACGTCGCCTGTTGCCTCAATGGCGGTCACCAAGTAGACAATGCCCACGGCAATGACGGAGGACACGTTCACCTTGAAACCGTATTTGAACGGCATAGGCACATTGAACGATTTGAACATCGAGGCATCCACTGCCGACAAGTCGACCATGCCCAGGAAGTAGGCGAGAATATAGCCGATGACCACGCCGAGGAAGATGCTGCTCATGCGCAGATATTTGTTGCCAATATTGTTGAAGAAGATGACGCTCACCAACACGACACCTGCCACCAGCAGGTTCTGGGGAGAGCCGAAATCGGGGGCTGAGGCATCGCCTCCGCCACAAGCCGTCACACCTGCCTTGATGAGGGTAAGTCCAATCAGCATCACGACAATGCCACTGACCAACGGGGTGATGATGCGGCGAAGATAGCGGAAGGTGCAACTGACGATGACCTCCACAGGAGCGCCCAACATACAGGCGCCGAAGACCAAGGGCAGCCCACCCACCATGCCGATGGAAATCAATGGACCGATAAAGGAGAAACTGGTGCCTTGGACGCAAAGCATGCCGCATCCCACGCGCCCAAACCGATGGCACTGGATGAAGGTGGCGATGCCTGAGGCAAACAAGGACATGGAAACTAGGAATCCCGTCATGGCAAGATCAAGACTCAAAGCCTTGGCGATAATCAGGGGCGGTGTGATGATTGCCACAAAGATGGCAAGCAAATGTTGGAAGGCGGCGAACGCCGAATCACGAAGGGGCGGACGGTCGTCAACGCCATAAATCAATCCCGTGGCAGGATTCTTCTGTTCGTTCATTTCTTAATTTTATATAATAGGTGCAAAAGTACTGCTTTTTCGCCAATCGAAGAAGATAATAATCGGATAATTTTGTAAATTGCTCTTTTTCCACTAACTTTGCATCAATATAAGTGTCGCTCCTATAGTTCAATGGATAGAACGTAGGTTTCCTAAACCTTTGATCCGGGTTCGATTCCCGGTGGGAGTACATCAAAAAAGCGAGGCCCCAAAGGCTTCGCTTTTTGTATATCATTGAATACAAACAAAGGCTTCGCCCTTCAAGGGACGAAGCCTTTGTTTTATATCGTTGGATAGAGGATTAAGCCTCTGCCGCTACAAGTTTCTTGCTCTGCTTGTTGCGCTTGCGACCCAATGTGAGGTAAGCCACAGGAGCAGCGATGAAGATAGAACTCAAAGTACCGAAAATGACACCGATAATCATAGCGAAGGAGAAGCTGCGGATGCTCTCACCACCGAGGAAGAAGATACACAGCAACACGAGCAATGTGGTGGCTGAGGTCTTCACGGTACGAGCCAAAGTCTGATTGATAGACTCGTTGAAGAGGGCATCGAGTTCCTGCTTCGGATGCAGCTTGAGGTTCTCACGGATACGGTCGAAGACAATCACCTTATCGTTGATAGAGTAACCGATAACGGTCAGAATAGCACCGATGAATGACTGGTCGATTTCGAGTGAGAACGGCATCCAACCCCAACATGCGGAGAAGAAGCCAATCACAATCACGGTATCTACGGCGAGTGCCACTATAGAACCTACAGAGAAAGCGACATTGCTGAATCGGATCAAGATGTAAATGAAGATTGCGAAGAGGGCGATAATCACACTGATGATGGCACCGTTAGTGATGTCCTTAGCCACAGCAGGACCTACCTTGGTACTGCTGATGATGGAACCACCTTGACGGATATCAGGGTTCTTGAAAGCCTCTACACTCTTCTGTGTTACCAATCCTGCCTTTGACAAGTTCTTGAAGAGGATGTTCTCCACCTCGTTGTCTACAGAAGGACTGTTGCTCTCAATCTTATAGTTGGTAGACACACGGATGGTCATACCGTCTGTTCCGAGTGCCAAGGCACCTACGTTGCTGCCCGGGAAGGCATTGGCGAGCACCTCACGAATCTGCTCAGGCTGAGTAGGATTCTCAAACTTGATGACATAGTTGCGACCACCGGTGAAGTCGATGCTACGGCTCAATCCACGAACAGCGAAGCTGATGCAGAAGAGAACTACGACAACGCCTGTGAAGACGAAAGTCTTCTTGGCCATCGACATGAAGCGATAGGTAGGATTGCGGAAGATGCCACGAGAGAAGCCAGTGTCGAAGGTTATGCCCAACCACTTTTCTTTCTTCATCTGACGCTCATAAACAAGACGTGTCAAGAACACGGCGGTGAAGAATGAGCAGATGATACCGATAATCAATGTAGTGGCGAAACCACGGATAGGACCTGTACCGAAGATGAGAAGGATGACACCGGTGATGATAGAGGTGAGGTTGGAGTCGAAGATAGCGGAGAATGCATTGCCATAACCTTCGGCGATGGCCTGCTGGATGTTCTTGCCCACCTTCAGTTCCTCACGCGTGCGTTCATATATAAGTACGTTAGCGTCCACTGCCATACCGAGGGTCAACACGATACCGGCAATACCCGGCATAGTCAATGCCGACTGGAACGACGCCATGATACCCAAAGTGAAGAAGAGGTTGAGAATCAACGCTGTATTGGCCACCATACCAGGGATGAAGCCATAGAGCATAATCATGAAGATAATCAAAAGTACGAAGGCTATCACGAAGGAAGTGAGACCCTGCTGGATAGACTGAGCACCCAGAGAAGGACCAACCACTTCTTCCTGAACGATGCGTACAGGAGCCTTCATACGACCTGACTTCAAGGTGTTGGCGAGGTCCTTGGTGTCCTCAACGGTGAAGTTACCGCTGATAGAAGACTGACCGCCGCTGATTTCTCCGTTCACACGAGGAGAACTATATACAGCACCGTCGAGCACGATAGCAATGGCACGACCGACATTCGCCTTGGTGAGGGCTGCCCACTCACGGGCACCTTCCTGGTTCATGGTCATGCTTACCTCAGGCTGACCCGTGAGGTTATTGAACTGGTCGCTGGCGTCTGTCACAACGTCACCCTCAATAGGAGCGCGACCGTCGCTGGTAGTCACCTTGATAGCGTGCAGTTCGTAGATTTTCTTATTATTCTTGATCAAGTCTGTTGGCTTGGCACTCCACAACAACTTGACATCGGAAGGCAACACTTGCTTGGCAACAGCCGAGTGCAACATCTTGTTGATGGCAGCGGTGTCGCGAATGCTTGCCATACCCACCATGCTGAGCTGCTGGTTCATGGTCTGGAGCACGGAGAGCAACGGATGCTCTTTCTTGGCAAGAGCTTCCTGGCTTGCGACAGTCTTGGCATTGTCTGCCTTTTTGATTTGGAACTTAGCCTTGGCAGGAGCAGCTGTGCTGTCTTTCTTCACAGCGGCAGAGTCTGCTTCCTCCTCGTCGCCACCGGCAAGACGCTGGTCGAGTTGGACAAGGTAAGGAACGATTTCGTCAGAGCTATAGGTCTCCCAGAACTCGAGGTTGGCGCTTCCCTGGAGGAGCTTACGCATACGCTCAGGCTCACGCACACCAGGCATCTCGACCATGATACGGCCTTCCTGACCTTCCAACATCTGGATGTTGGGCTGAACCACGCCGAACTTGTCGATACGCTTTGTGATGACGTTCTTGGCATCGGTCACGTTGTCTGCCACTTTCTTGCGGAGCACTTTCTCCACATCTGCGTCAGAACTGGTAGTCTTCACTTCATCCTTCAGCTCCTGGGTAGCGAAGATTTCAGCGAGGCTGTGACCGGGGGCAGCTTGATGATAGCACTTAACGAAAATAGAGATGAAGTCACCCTGAGTCTTCTCCTCCTCTGCACGAGCCATCTCCATCGCACGCACGAAACCGGGAGTGGTCTTGTGGTCGGCGAGGTTCTCAACGAGATCGGGAACAGAAACTTCAAGGATAACGTTCATACCGCCCTTCAGGTCAAGTCCGAGACCAATCTGAGTTTCAAGACACTTCTGGTAAGAATAAATACCCAGATACTTCACAGAATCCTTGTAGTCCTGCTGAGCAATGGGATCTTTAATCTTTGCTGCCTGGCTGTCATAGTAGCTTGTGGCTACTGAAAATGACAGGTAGAAGATGCTTGCAAGCGTCAGTAAGACGGCAGTTACAATTACAATTCCTTTGTTTTGCATTTTGTTTGTTATGTTATTAATTATTTGTTTCGTTTATAAAACCTTGCTAATAGTGTGCAAAGATAGTTATTTTTTCACACTTTGGAAAATTTATACCGCTTTATTATACCAAAATCAATGTTTTCGTTGCTTTTGCAGCCAGCAATAGATGGGATAATGGTCGGAGCTTTTGATTTTGCTGTCCACCCGACACCCATAAGGTTTCCAGTCGCTGGAGCACATGATGTTGTCAATCCGCACATAGAATCCGCTCAGATGATAGGAGATGCCGGGACCGAAGGCGGTCGCCACATAGCAGTCGGTCAGGTGGGCGGCAATCTCTCGGCGGGTATAGCTGATGGGGTTGTCGTTGAAATCGCCACAGAGGATGGTGCTCTCGCCCTCGTGTTCCGCCAGAAAGCGTGCCACGGCATCTGCCTCGGGGGCTCGTCTGCGGCTGGTCTCGGCGAGTTTGTCAAGGAGTCTTACAGACTCTGTCTTCATCTGCTTGCCGGACATTTCACCTTTGACCATCTCCTTGAAGTTTTCTTTTTCATCATGGGTAAGGCCGTTGCTCTCAAAGTGGTTGTTGACCACCATCACGGTGTCCGCCCCAATCTTGAGCCAATAGGCAGCACTGAGGTTGGTCTTCGACTGGTAGGGAATGCGCTCTTTGGCAACAATAGGATATTTGGAATAGATGCCGATACAGTCGCCGTTGGGAATAAGCATGGTGTCTTGGTAGGCATAAATGGGTGCCAAAACACTATCGGAATAGACTTGATGGTCGCCTCCGAGATTGCATTCCTGTAAGCAGACGATGTCCGCCTCGCTTTTGGCGATATAGTCCATAATGGGATTGGAGTCGGGTTGGCTTCCTTCCAAGGGATTAAATCCCAGAACATTGTAAGACAAGACTTTAACAGCATCTGTTGGAGCACTGTGCGGAATATTGACAGGGAAATAAATGCGGATGGGCACGCAGCACAAGAGGAAACCGGCGATGGGAATCATCACCTGCTTCAACCCGAACAACAACCAAAAGAGAAAAAAACCGAAGTTGAGGAAAAGGAACAACGGAAAGGCCAATCCTGCCTGTGCCAACACAGGATGGCTGACCGGATCAACATAGCTGGCATAGCCTGTCAACAACAAAACGGCGACAGTAGCCACATTGGCTCCAGCCACCATTTGCAGGGTGAATGTCTTGAAACCTTTGAACATGAGAGAATGACCCTAAACCTATTTGCTTGCATCAAACAGCGTTTTCTTCTCTTCCGGGGTCAGACTGTCATAGCCACTTTTGCGTATCTTGTCAAGAATACGGTCAATTTCTTTTTGTTTTTCCGCTTCCTTTTCAGGGTTATGGTTGTCCTGATGGTCATAGCCCTTAAACTTGTCGTTGCGGTGGAAAGTGAAATTCTCCCGGTTGCGCTTGCCAAAATAATCCTTGAAGCGGTCGAAAGCACTGCGCTTGCGGTTCCATTCCTCAAAGGGTGTCACCTGCGGATGGGTGCGCCAATAGCGAATGAGCAGATAGCCAAACAACATTCCGCCCAAATGGGCGAAGTGGGCCACGCCGTCGTTTGAGGTGGACATGGCGGAGAACAGTTCAACGGCTACATAGAAGAGCACAAACCATTTGGCCTTGATGGGGAATGGAATGGGGATGATGAAGATGCGCTCGTTGGGATAGAGCATTCCGAAACCCAAAAGAATGCCATAGATAGCGCCAGAGGCACCCACCGTAGTCCAAGAATTGAGGTATTGCCCCATCGTCATAATCGAGTATGCCGACACGCGCACTTGCTGATAGGCGCCCAATCCCTCCATGGCATATTGGACAAACTGCACGGTCTCCTGTATCAGTCCGGCACCGATACCGCACACGATGTAATAAAAAAGGAATTTCTTCGGTCCCCATGTGTTTTCCATCACACAACCGAACATCCACAGGGCGAACATGTTGAAAAACAAGTGGGTCCAACTGCCGTGCATGAACATGTAGGTGAAAAACTGGTAGATACGGAAATCGGACGCCAGCAGGAAATGGAGTCCGAAGATATTGTTGAAATCAACACCTCTTGTACTGAACACGTAGGAGGCCAGGAACGCCAGCACGTTGATGATCAAGAGGTTTTTTGTTATCGTGGGTAAATTGCGCATACGTATATCCTTTAAAAAGTTGTTGTCAGACCGCAAAATTACGAAAAAATCCCCTCATAGCGCATAAAAAAGGGCACAACGCCACTTTTTTTCATTAAATTCATCACTTTTTTTTATTTTTTGTTTGATTTGTAAAACTATTCTCCTATATTTGCGGAAGAAATGCGCAAACAAATCAATATTTTATAAATTATAAATTCAAAATTATGAACAAGACAGAATTAATCGAGAAGATCGCAGCCGCTGCCGGCTTGAGCAAGGCAGACTCTAAGAAAGCACTTGAGGCTACTACTGCAGCAATCTCTGAAGCTCTCGTTGCAGGCGACAAGATCCAGCTCATCGGCTTTGGCACATTCAGCGTTAACGAGCGTCCTGCCCGCGAGGGTCTCAACCCACGTACAAAGGAGAAGATTACAATCGCTGCCAAGAAGAACGTTAAATTCAAGGCCGGTGCCGAACTTGCTGATGCTGTAAACAAGTAACATTGTAAAGATTATTCAACAAGAATAAGGAGGAAGTGCTCATGCATTTCCTCTTTTTTGTTTTAATGTTTACCCATCAATCCAATCCGCAATATAGCCGATTATCCGTCTAAAGAAACAAAAGAAGCACACCCGGAAAGGATGTGCTTCTTGAGAATTCGAATTGTTAATATTTCATCAGGGCTGCTTACCAATGTAAGCGAGGATGCCACCATCGACATAGAGCACATGGCCATTGACGAAATTGGAAGCATCGGAAGCCAAGAACACAGCTGGACCCATCAAATCCTCTGGTGTACCCCAACGGGCTGCAGGAGTCTTGGAGATGATGAACTTGTCAAATGGATGGCGACTGCCGTCTGGCTGAGTCTCACGAAGAGGAGCAGTCTGAGGTGTAGCGATATAGCCAGGGCCAATACCGTTGCACTGGATGTTATGCTCGCCAAACTCTGAGCAGATATTGCGGGTGAGCATCTTCAAGCCACCCTTGGCTGCTGCATAAGCCGACACCGTCTCACGACCCAGCTCACTCATCATAGAACAGATGTTGATAATCTTGCCGTGGCCTTTTTTAATCATGCCGGGGAGCACTGCCTTGGAAACGATGAAGGGGGCATTGAGGTCGATGTCAACTACCTGACGGAAATCCTCCACACTCATCTCAGTCATAGGAATGCGCTTGATAATGCCTGCGTTGTTGACAAGGATGTCGATCACACCGAGTTCTTTCTCGATGTCAGCCACCATGGCCTTCACCTCGTCTTCCTTGGTCACGTCTGCAATATAGCCCTTGGCTTCGATGCCCTTGGCCTTGTAGTCGGCAAGTGCCTGGTCAAGATGATGCTGAGAACGGCAGTTGAACGCAATCTTCGCACCTGCCTTGGCGTAAGCCTCAGCGATGGCAAAGCCAATGCCATAGGCGGCGCCTGTCACGAGGGCAACCTTGCCCTCAAGTGAGAAATTCTTAGAAAATGTATCCATATTCAATGTTTTAATTGGGTTTTTCGGGTTATTTCAAGTCTGTTATAGCATAGAAATCCTGGTCGCCATAGTCAAGATTCTCACCGCCCATGCCCCAGATGAAGGTATAGTTGTGAGTAGCGGCGGCACTGTGAATGCTCCATTCCGGCGAGAGCACGGCTTCGTCTTCCTTCATCCAGATATGGCGGGTTTCCTGAGGTTGCCCCATAAAATGACACACGGCTTGGTCTTCGGGCACCTCAAAATAGAAATAGGCCTCCATGCGACGGCTATGAGTATGGGCGGGCATGGTGTTCCATACACTGCCGGGATTCAGTTCGGTCATGCCCATCTGCAACTGGCAAGTGGGAAGGACCTGGTTGACGAGCATTTTGTTGATGGTGCGTTCATTGCTCATCTCAAGTGAACCCATATGCACACTCACCGCCTCTTGCTTGGAAACCTTCCGGCAGGGATAGGATTTGTGCGCCGTGGTGCTGTTGAAATAGAATTTGGCGGGATGGTTGGCTTCTTTCGAGGCGAAAGTCACCTCGCGGTCGCCACTTCCGATATAGAGTGCGTCCTTATAGCCCAGCTCATATTGCTCGTCGCCTACTGTAACGACACCCTCGCCTTCACCTACATTGAAGATGCCGATTTCACGGCGTGTGGTGAAATGAGGGGCCTTGAGGGGATCAATAGCCTCCAAGAGGAGAGTCTCTCCGACAGGCTTGGCACCGCCGACAATCATGCGGTCATACATGGAATAGACCATGTTCACCTCGTTGTCAACAAAGAGATTATCTATCAGAAAATCGCGTCGCAAACGGGCTGTATCATAACTTTTAGCGTCTTCGGGATGCGCGGCATAGCGCAATTCATAGTTTGTTTTCATATTCAAGATTAGCTTATCTGCTTTTTAACAAGATACTTATGCAAAGATAGTGTAAAGTTCTGAGTAAACGAAAAGAAAATGGAGATTTTTTCATTTCATGTTTACTGGCCATATGATAAACGGGGATTGCAAGATCCAACCGGTATAAACGAGAGAATCCGCAACCTTGCAGAGCAAGAAATTGCGGATTCTCACGTTGTCCCAGGCGGATTCGAACCACCACTGACAGAACCAAAAACTGTAGTGCTACCATTACACCATAGGACAATTGCGGTGCAAAGGTAGTGGTTTTTTACGCCACTACCAAATTATTTCGAATCTTTTTTATTTCACCGTGATCAAGAAATAGTTTTTCTTTCCTTTTTGCACCAAGAGATATTTGCCGTCAATCAGGTCGTCAACCGTAACAGCCTGGTCGAAGGCCTGCAACTTCTCCTTGTTGAGCGACACACCGCCACCCTTGACGAGCTTGCGCATCTCACTCTTGCTGGGGAAGATTTCCATACCCTCTTGATTGAACAAATCCACCGCAGCACCACCGAGCATACTCTTGTCGAGATCGTAGTGGGGCACATTAGCGAAGACATCGCGAAGAGTGGCCT
>CAKPTK010000028.1 GCA_934190685.1 uncultured Prevotella sp. | reverse complement strand
ATCTTCAACCAAATCGACAATCTTGAGAAAGAGGTGCTCGAGGTCTATGAGAAAGCCCTCAACGAAGTGCTTCCCGTAGCGTTCAGCATCGTGAAAGACACCGCCCGCCGTTTTGCCGAAAACGAAGAGACCGTGGTGACCGCCACCGACTTCGACCGCGAGCTCGCCGCCGACCCAAAGAACGATTTCATCACCATCGACGGTGACAAGGCATACTATCACAATCATTGGACTGCAGGTGGAAACGACCTGAAATGGGAAATGGTCCACTACGATGTGCAGCTCTTCGGTGGCGTGGTGCTCCATCAAGGCAAAATCGCCGAAATGGCTACTGGTGAAGGTAAGACCCTCGTGGCTACTCTCCCTGTGTTCCTCAACGCCCTCACCGGCAATGGCGTGCATGTGGTCACAGTCAACGACTACTTGGCCAAACGTGACTCCGAGTGGATGGGACCGCTCTATGAGTTCAACGGACTTTCCGTCGACTGCATCGACAAGCACCGCCCCAACTCACCCGAGCGTCGCAAAGCCTACATGGCAGACATCACCTTCGGTACCAACAACGAGTTCGGTTTCGACTATCTGCGTGACAATATGGCCATCTCTCCTGCCGACCTCGTGCAACGCGCCCACAACTACGCCATTGTCGATGAGGTCGACTCCGTGTTGATTGACGATGCCCGTACTCCGCTCATCATCTCCGGTCCTGTACCCAAGGGTGACGACCAGATGTATGAGGAATACCAGCCGCTGGTAGAGAAATTGGTAGGTGTGCAGCGCAAGCTCGCCACACAGTATCTCGCAGACGCCAAGCAGCTCATCGCCAAAGGCCAGCAGACCAAGGACCAGAAGACACTCGACGAGGGATTCCTTTCACTCTACCGTTCCTTCAAGGCACTGCCAAAGAATAAGCCACTGATCAAATACCTCTCTGAGGAAGGCATCAAGGCCGGCATGCTCAAGACCGAGGAATATTACATGGAGAACAACAACCGCAAGATGCCTGAGGCAGTGGAACCGCTCTACTTCGTGGTGGACGAGAAACTCAACTCATGCGATTTGACCGACAAAGGTACGGAATGGCTCTCCAACCAAGTGAACGACAAAGAGCTCTTCGTCCTCCCCGACATTGCTTCTCAGTTGTCGGCTTTGGAGAACGAGAAGGATCTTGACGACCAGCAAAGACTGGACAAGAAGGATGACCTCCTCAACCACTACGCAGTTCAGAGCGAACGTGTACACACACTTCAGCAGTTGCTCAAGGCCTACACCATGTTCAACAACAACGAGGAATACGTGGTAATGGACGGCGAGGTAAAAATCGTCGATGAGCAGACAGGCCGTATCATGGAGGGACGCCGTTGGAGCGACGGTCTCCATCAGGCTGTGGAAGCCAAGGAGCACGTGAAGGTGGAAGCTGCTACGCAGACCTACGCCACCATCACCCTGCAAAACTACTTCCGTATGTACCACAAGCTTTCCGGTATGACAGGTACAGCTTCGACAGAAGCTGGTGAGTTCTGGGATATCTATAAACTCGATGTAGTGGAGATTCCTACCAACAAGCCTATCGCCCGCAAGGACCTCGACGACCGTGTCTACAAGACCGCCCGCGAGAAATACAAGGCTGTCATCGATGAGATCATAGCAATGAGAAACGCTGGCCGTCCAGTGTTGGTCGGCACCACCTCGGTGGACATCTCTGAAATGTTGAGCAAGATGCTCGACATGCGCCATATTCCCCACAATACCCTGAACGCCAAGCAGCACATGCGCGAGGCTCACATCGTACAGGAAGCCGGACGCAGTTCGCTGGGCAAAGTGGAGATTGTTGACGCAGACGGAAACAAACACATAGAAGAGCGTATGCTCGGAGCAGTGACCATCGCCACCAACATGGCAGGTCGTGGTACCGACATCAAACTGACACCGGAAGTGAAGGAGGCAGGCGGTCTGGCCATCATCGGTACAGAGCGGCACGAAAGCCGTCGTGTAGACCGACAGCTCCGTGGTCGTGCCGGCCGTCAGGGAGACCCGGGTTCTTCCGTATTCTATGTATCTCTCGAAGACAAACTGATGCGTTTGTTCGCCTCCGAGCGCATCGCTTCCATCATGGACAAACTCGGCTTCAAGGAGGGCGAGCGCATCGAGGCACCAATGATTTCCAGAAGCATTGAACGTGCCCAAAAGAAGGTTGAAGAGAACAACTTCGGTATCCGCAAGCGCCTGCTCGAATATGATGACGTGATGAACAAGCAGCGTACCGTAGTCTATGAGAAGCGCCGTCACGCCCTCATGGGTGAGCGCATCGGCATGGACATCACCAATATGATTTGGGACCGTGTGGTCAACATCATCGAAACCAACGACTACGAGGGATGCCGTGAACAATTCCTCAAGGTGCTCGCCATGGAATGTCCATTCACAGAGGAAGAGTTCATCAACAGTAACAACCATGCAGACCTCGAAGAGCGCGCCTTCCAAGACGCTATGGCAGCCTTCAAGCGCAAGACCGACCGCATCCAGAGTGTGGCTTGGCCGGTCATCAAGCAAGTAGAGGAAGAGCAAGGACAGATGTTCGAGCGCATCATGGTGCCCATCGTGGACGGCAAGAACGGCTACAACATCCCTTGCGACCTCAAGGAAGCCTATGACACAGAATGCAAGAGTGTGGTGAAGCAGTTTGAGAAAGTGATTATCCTCAAGATTATCGATGACGAGTGGAAAGAGAACCTCCGCCAACTCGATGAACTGAAGCACAGTGTGCAGAACGCATCCTATGAACAGAAAGACCCATTGCTCATATTCAAGCTCGAGAGTGTGAAACTCTTCGACAACATGGTCAACTCCATGAACAACCGTACGGTCAGCATCCTCATGCGTGCCCAGATACCAGAACTGCAGCAACAGGAAGTGCATCAGGCAGCTCCAGAAGAGCACAGCCAGCGCTACACCGAGCAAAAAGAGGACTTGGAAGAAGAGGCACAGAAGGCTGCCGCTAACCAAGACACTCGAGAGAATCAGGAAGTAAACCACACCCCCTATGTGAAAGACAAGATGCCTCGCCGCAACGACCCATGTCCATGCGGTAGCGGCAAGAAGTTTAAAGACTGCCACGGCAAAGGACTTGTATAAAATCCTTTAGCCACAAACATAGACTCTCAGGGGCATATCAGGGAACCATATCTCGGATATGCCCTTTTTAACGCAACCCCATCTCAACAATAACAAAAAGAAGAAATCATATGACAAACAAAGAATTGATGCTCAGGGCCATTGCCCTCAGTGAAGAAAGCGTGAGAAATGGCGGAGGTCCATTCGGAGCCGTCATAGCGAAGAATGGCGAGATTGTCGCCGAGGCGTCCAACTGCGTGACGATAGACTGCGACCCGACTGCCCATGCAGAAGTGTCAGTCATCCGCAAAGCCGCCAAGGCTCTCCACACCTTCGACCTGTCGGGATGTGAGATTTTCACTTCCTGCGAACCATGTCCCATGTGTTTCGGTGCCATCTATTGGGCGCATCTGGACAAAATTTATTATGCCAACAACAAAAAGGATGCCGCCAACATTGGATTCGATGACGATTTCATTTACCAGGAAATCGCCCTTGAACCTCAAAAGCGGAAGAAGCCATCAGAGATTCTGCTCCGCACAGAAGCCATAAAAGCCTTCGATATGTGGCGTGAAAAAACGGACAAGAAGGAATATTAAGAAAACGCTTTGCGCTCGATTGAGCGCAAAGCGTTTTCTTTTTCATAAGTTGTTTAGCGCAAGAACGCATACAACATATAGTTTCTTGATTTATTTCTTCAAGAGTCTGTCTATCTCATCAAACTCCTTGCCCATATTCAGATTCAGATAGATAGTATAGAGCACAGGTGCCCATTTTTGCTTTTGGCCGGGCGCCAACTGGCGGTAACGTTCCATATAAGGTCGACTCTTGGTATAATTCTCCAAGATTTTCTTACGCGCCGAAGCATACTTCTGCGACGCCTTATTGAAATATGCCAAACCGAGATTAAAATACGCATCCGCCAAAGAATCGTTCTCCGCAAGCAACTGCCTACAGATATCGATACATTCATCGTAACGGCCAGTGTTGAGCAATACGGTGCTCTTGGTGAAGCGATAGAGCACATTGGCACTGTCAGTAGCAAGTGCCCTGTCGGTCACTTCCATTGCCTCTTTCTGCATATCGTGCTCGGCATAGTAGTCTATCAGTCGGGGGAAGAAGAACGGAAACGAAGGATAACTGCTGAATCCCTCACGGAGGGTGTTGACATAGCCTGTCGTGTCGCCTTTCTGCTTCAGCATTTCACATTTAAACTGGAGCAGGAAGGCGCGCCTTGTCGAGTCACGAAAAGCCATGTCGAGATATTTTCCGGTCTTTGCCACATCATTCTCCTTGTATCCACAATAGGATGCCCAATAGGCTGCTTCCGGCATATTGACATCTTTTTCGTCATAGCGATAGTTGGAAAATAGAGGTTGGCGGGCGCAGTCCAAATAGGTGTCGAAGAAATCGAACGCCCGTTGATAGTTTTTCTTGCTGATGAAATAAGCCCCCCCATTGTAGAGATTGGGGCGATAGGTGTTGAGATATTCAGCATGTCCCTTGCGGTACTTCAGTTTGACATTGCCCTTAGCATCGGGCATGGCGTCAACAGAGTCCATCTGTTCAAGCACGGAAAACATTTTGATGGTGGCATTGAAAAGTGATGCCGTGTCATACTGCTGCTTGAGATAGAGTTTCTCGTTGCCTTGGTTATATTGTCCCTTGACCGCCTCAAAGAGGGTCATCCATATCTTCATGTTGTCACGGTTGGAAGAGTCCTTGAGCAAGTCGGTCATCATCGTTTCCGCCTTGTCAAGGTTGTTGCCGCTCTTGATATAGTCTCGGGCCTGCGAAAGTTGCTTCTTCTGTGCCGACAAAGGCAATACCAAAAGAAGGAACAGAACGGCCATGAAATATCTGAATCTGTACATGATGTTATTTTGAATACAATATAAAAAGGTGAGATTTCCGAGAAAAAGAAAGAAAGAGTTGTGGGAGATGCCATCATTGACAGACAGCTATCTCCTACAACCCTATAGATTCATTCTAAATAATTACTTGGTCAATGCCTCAGCTTCCTTGGTCATAGGATCGTTGGCACCAAGAAGTTTGTAGTAGCAGCGGTAGAGCGCATAAGCCCAATTAGACTGTTCGCGGTTTGGATCGAGACTCTTAGCCTTTTCGAGGTAGGTTCTTGCCTGCTCGAATACAGGCTTGATCTGAGCCTCAGCGGCAGGACTGATACGGCCACTCTTACCAGCGGCGCGGTCCTCAGCTTTCTGTGCACGGTCAAAGAGACATGCACCCATGAAAGCGTTCACCTGTGGATTGTCTGGCTTAATCTCAAGTGCCTTCTTGAAGGCTGCGATAGCGTCCTCCAGTTTCTGGGCAATCATGAGGTTCTGCCCCTTCACAGCCCATGCAGTGAAATTGTTAGGATCTTCTGCGAGTTTAGCCTCAACGAGCTGGTTGGCAGCAGCCTCATCCTTGAATGAAGAGTAAAGACCGAGCAATGTGCCGAAGAGCATATCGTTTTTAGGATCCTTCTCATAAAGAGCCTTCACCTTGTTGGCGTAAGCTACTGAGTCCTCGTGGGTCTTGAGCTGAGCCTGCATCACAGCGAGCTGGATGTTGAAAGCGTCCTTGCCATGATCCTTGTCGTTCACAGCCATTCCGGCATATTTCTCTGCATTCTTGTAGTCCTTAGCCTGGTAAGCATAGATAGCTGCAAAATAAGCAATCTGTGTCAGGTTGGCGTCTGGAGTCTTCTCGATCTGAGCCTTGAACATAGGGTCAGAAGCTGTCTCCACGTAGTAGGCAAGGTTCTTGTAAGCCAGAGCGTCATTGTGTGCGTTCTGATAGTACACACCAGCGTTGATAAGCTGTGGACGGATTACATAAAGTTTCTCGCCCAAGTCGGCAAACTTTGGCTTTACCTTTCCCTTGTCGTTAGGCTCCTGGTCAAACTTGTAGGCCATAGAACCGTCATGGACAGCATTGTAGACAGAGTTGTAGAGACCTACGGTGTCGAAAGCCTCAATCTTGCCCTGCTTGAGCTGGCGGTTCATCTGGTTCTGTGTTTCTGTGCCCTGCTCCTTTGTCACCTTCTCCATAGCGAGGTTGACGAGGTAGTTGTAGCACTTAGCTTTCTGTTCTGCACTGAGCGAACCGAGATTCTGCTCCAAGATTTTTGCAGCCTCAGCATAATCCTTTACTTTGGAGATTTGCTTGAAGGCGTCCTGTGCGAAGGCTGTCGATGTAGTTGCCATCAACAAAGCCGCAATCATGATTTTCTTCATATTCCTGAAAATTTAGTTATGTTAATCTTCTGTGTTCTCATCTGTTTCTTCTGGCGTTTCCGATGGTGTTGTAGAATCGCCTACCGTCACATCGGCAATGGTCTCATGGCGGATGGCCTCGCGGGTCTGCTCGAAGTCTTTACGGCTTTCCTCCTCTACGTCATCCTCCTTGGCAGAGCTCATCACCTTGCACACACTGGCAATGACATCGTTCTTTTTGGTGAGGTTGATGAGTCTCACGCCCTGTGTGGCACGTCCCATCACGCGGCAGTCTGCCACAGCCAGACGGATGACGATACCGCTCTTGTTGATAATCATGAGGTCGTTGTCGTCGGTGACATTCTTGATTGCCACGAGTCTACCGGTCTTATCGGTGATATTCATGGTCTTCACACCCTTACCGCCACGGTTGGTCTTGCGGTAGTCGTCAACCAGCGAGCGCTTGCCGTAGCCATTCTCGCTGACCACCATCACGCTTTCGGTCTGTGCGTCGTTGACCACAATCATGCCAACCACCTCGTCGTCGCCTTCGTCGAGCTTCATACCACGTACACCGGTGGACACACGTCCCATGGTGCGCACGGTTTCCTCGTCAAAGCGCACGGCACGTCCGTTGCGGTCGGCAAGAATGAGTTCGTTGTGACCGTTGGTCAGTCTCACGTCCACCACTTCGTCACCCTCGACGATATTGATGGCGTTCACACCGTTTGCTCTTGGACGGGAGTAGGCCTCGAGACAAGTCTTCTTGACCACACCCTTCTTGGTAGCGAACACCACGTAGTGTGAGTTGAGGAATTCCTGGTCACTGATGCTGCTGAGACGGAGGAATGCGTTGACGCTGTCATCAGCCTCGATGTTGAGCATATTCTGGATGGCACGCCCTTTGGAATTCTTGGCACCTTCCGGTATCTCGTAGCACTTGAGCCAGTAGCAACGGCCCTTCTTGGTGAAGAAGAGCATGGTGTTGTGCATAGTAGCGGGATAGATATATTCGGTGAAGTCCTGGTCGCGAGTGTGCGCTCCCTTGGAACCAACACCACCGCGCGCCTGCTCACGGAACTCGCTCAGCGGCGTGCGTTTGATATAGCCAAGATGACTGACCGTGATGACCACGGGGTCGTTCGGATAGAAGTCCTCGGGATTGAACTCCTCGCTTGAGTATTTGATTTCGGTGCGGCGTGCGTCGCCATATTTCTCCTTCACCTCGTTTAGTTCGTCCTTCATCACTTTCTTGCAAAGTTCCGGATCGGAAAGAATCTGCTCCAAGTAAGCGATGGTCTTCTCGAGTTCCTCGTATTCAGCGTGCAACTGATCCATACGCAGACCGGTGAGCTGCGAGAGTCGCATGTCGACGATGGCCTTGCTCTGAGGCTCGTCGAGGTTGAAGCGTTGCTCCAAATTGCGCTGCGCGTCGGCAGGAGTCTTGGAGGCGCGAATAATGTGCACCACCTCGTCGATATTATCACAGGCGATGATGAGTCCTTCCAGGATGTGGGCACGCTCTCTCGCCTTGCGCAATTCATATTTGGTGCGGCGGATGGTGACATCATGACGATGCTCCACGAAATATCTCACACAGTCTTTCAGCGTGAGCAAACGTGGACGGCCCTTGACCAGAGCGATGCAGTTGACAGAGAACGAGCTCTGCATGGCGGTCATCTTGAACAGTTTGTTGAGGATGACATTGGCGTTGGCATCGCGCTTCACATCGATGACGATGCGCATACCCTGTCTGCCTGTCTCGTCGTTGACATTGGAGATGCCGTCAATCTTTCCTTCTTTGACCAGTTCGGCGATATACTCGATGAGCTGTGCCTTGTTGACACCGTAAGGGATTTCCGTGACCACAATCTTGTCGTGCGTCTCGCCCGTCTCAATCTCCGCCTTGGCGCGGATAACGATGCGGCCCTTGCCGGTCTCATAAGCGTCTTTCACACCTTGGATGCCATAGATGAAGGCACCTGTCGGGAAATCTGGAGCCTTGATATATTGCATCAAGCCTTCTGTGTCAATGTCTGGATTGTCGATATAGGCGCAGCATCCGTCTATCACCTCGCAGAGGTTGTGTGTAGGGATGTTGGTGGCCATGCCGACGGCGATACCGTTGGATCCGTTGACCAAAAGGTTTGGAACCTTGGTTGGCATCACGGAAGGCTCCATGAGCGAGTTGTCGAAGTTGGGTTCCATGTCGACAGTATCCTTGTCGAGGTCGTCCATGATATGCTCACCCATCTTGGAGAGTCGGCACTCTGTGTATCGCATGGCGGCAGGAGAGTCACCATCGACCGAACCGAAGTTACCTTGTCCATCCACAAGCATGTATCTCATATTCCAGTCCTGTCCCATACGCACGAGAGCTCCGTAGATGGAGCTGTCGCCATGAGGGTGGAACTTACCGAGCACTTCACCTACTACGCGCGCACATTTCTTATAAGGATTATTGCTCGTGTTTCCGATTCCGAGCATACCATAGAGGATGCGGCGGTGCACAGGCTTGAATCCATCGCGCACGTCCGGGAGGGCGCGGCTGACGATGACCGACATAGAGTAGTCGATGTAGGATTGCTTCATCTGCTCCTCTATGTTGACCTTTTGGATTCTGTCTTGATCAATTGTCTGATTTTCGTCCATTAATTTTTATCTTTGTTTTAATCTGTAAATTCGTTCTAAGGGGCTTTCTTTTCGCTCTAAGCGATTAGTCCCTTTCATTTCAAGGTGCTAAATTACCACTTTTTTCTGACATAAAACGCGTCAAAGGCTAAAAGATTGCGATTTCAGACGATGTTCTTCTGATTTAGAATTGTTTTCCATCGTCAACAGTATAAAATCCAAGAAGAAAAGAAGGCTGAGGAAAGATATATGGTGTTGCGCAGATTGTCACCATTGCAGATAGGAGTCTTCACCTCACACAAATTTTTGTTAAACCGCAACGGTGCTACCATTCGTAAAGAAAAATATAGTAACTTTGCACATTAATATATCAAAGAATCAAAACTCAAACAAATAGTATGATGAAAAAAATCTTAGCTTGCATATTCGCAATCGCCCCACAAATTCTCATGGCGCAAAACGTGTGGGAGAAGCCCGACACGCAGAAAGAACAACCCGCCCAGACCACAACGACTGTCAAACAGCCCACCAAGAAGGATTTACAAAGACAGGCCGACCTGCCCTATCTGAAAGGCAACATTCCTGTGATTGACGGACGCGTGGAGTTTGACACGACCATCTGCTGCACCGGCAAGAGTGCGGAAGACATCTATGAGCACATGCTGAAATACATGACCGACATGACAAAGCAGCAAAACCAGACCAAGGAGAGCATTGTTTCCCTGGTCAACAAGCAAGAACATATCATCGTGGCACGCCTCAATGAATGGATGGTATTCAAAGCCAACTTCATCTCGCTCGACCGCACGCTGATGAACTACACCTTCGTCGCCACTTGTCGCGACGGAGCCATTGACTTGAAACTCTACCGCATCAGCTACCGCTACAACACCGCCGGCAAGGAAGAGACCTACACCGCCGAGGAATGGATTACCGACGAGTATGCCGTCAACAAGAAGAATACCAAGCTCTTACCCATCACTGGCAAATTCCGTCGCAAAACCATCGACCGCGTACACCAAATCTTCAATGACATCAACGCCAAGTTTGCCCTTTAACACACACACCAAGACATGACACAAGAGGAAATCAACCAGACGGTCGACCAGGCCACCCTGCCCAACAATACCCGTCGTCGCAAGCGACTGCGCGAGGACGACCGCTTTTTCGGCGTGAGAAACGCCCTGAACATCATCTTCATGATCGGCGCCATCGTCGGTGTGGTGGTCTATCTCACCGCTTCCAGCACGACCGCCGGAATCATCATCATCATGGCCTCGATGGTCTTCAAGGTCATCGAGTGCTGCCTACGATTCATCAAATAGAATGACACGACTTCTCATATCCGTCCTGCTCCTACTCTCAGCAGCGACCGCCCTCCATGCACAAGACTACAACCAGCTCACCGACGACGGAGAACTGACCACAGCCGAACAGCGACGGTCCGCACGAGCTGACAGCACAAAAGCGGGACATCAGGAAATACCTCGGGGCATGAAGGTATGGACCATCGACGAGCGTTTTGGCGACCGAACAGCCGCTACTCCCGACACCATTCCCTTCATGTTCATGAACTCTATCTTCACCTCCGGAAGACGGGGAGAATACAACACACTCGGAAATCTCGGTTCGCCACGTATCAACCGCATCTTCACCGACCGCAGGACAGACGGACAGTTTGTCTTCACACAGCCGTATGACTTTTTCGTCACACGCCCTGGCGACTTCCATTTCACCAACACCCTTTCACCCATCACCAACCTGGTGTACAACAACTGCGGCAACCGCACCAACGGCGAGGACCATTTCAAGGCACTTTTCGCCGTCAACGCAGGCAAGCGCATCGGTGTTGGATTCAAGTTCGACTATATATACGGTAGAGGATTCTATGCCGACCAAAGCACCTCACACTTCAACTACTCAATGTGGGGCAGCTACATGGGCAACCGTTACCAAGCCCATCTGCTCATCCAGACCAATCATGAGAAGGTGGCGGAGAACGGCGGTATCACCCTCGACGACTATATCACACACCCCGAGAGTTTCAACGACTCCTACCGTGAAAACGAGATACCGACCATGCTCACCCGCAACTGGAACCGCAACAACAACACCCATCTCTTCCTCACCCACCGCTACAGCCTCGGATTCAGCCGCAAGGTGCCTATGACCGAGGATGAGATCAAGGCACGCAAGTTCGCCATGGCGTCCCGCAAAGAGAACGATGCCGCCGATGCCAAGGAGGAAGCACGCCGACGTGCCAAGCGCGAGGGGCGTGACTTCGACGAGCAGGCTTACGACAAGACACAGACTTTCTCGGGCCGTCCCGACGATGCCAAGATTGCCGGTGACGAGAGCCAGCTCACCGCCACCGCTACCGATTCCACCAAGCAAGAGCGTGTGAAGGTGGACACCCAAGCGGCCGCCGACAGTATCCTCACCGCCGACAAGCAGAAAGAGGAGGCCGAACAGTGGATGAAAACGGAATATGTGCCGGTGACGAGTTTCATCCACACCGCACGCTTCGACACCTACTCACGCATCTACCAGGCCTACGAGACACCCGAAGGTTTCTATGCACAGACCTTCAACGGTGTGGGAGCGGCATTGGGTGACAGCATCTATGACAAGACTCAGCACTATTCGCTGAAAAACACCTTCGCCATCGCCCTGCTCGAGGGATTCAACAAATGGGCGAAGGCTGGACTCAAGGCGTTCGCCACCTCCGACCTGCGCCACTTCACCCTGCCCGAGACCGACGGCACCAACACGGCATTCACCGAGCACAACCTCAGTGTGGGCGGACAGTTGTCGAAGACCGAGGGCACAACGCTCCACTATAATGTCACAGGAGAGGCCTGGGTCGTTGGCAAGGATGCGGGACAACTCCACATCGACGCCACTGCCGACCTCAACTTCCCGCTGCTCGGCGACACCGTACAGCTCGCCGCCAACGGATTCTTCCACCGTGACAACCAGGGGTTCTACTATCGCCACTACCAGTCAAAGCATTTCTGGTGGAACGATGACGACCTCGCCAAGACCATCCATACACGTGTCGAAGGCCGCTTCACCTTGAAGCGCACCAACACCCGGCTGCGTGTGGCCTACGACAACTTGCAGAACTACACGTATCTTGCCCAGTCGTACACCACCGAAGGGGAAAAGCGTACGATGAACTGGGTGAGCGTCAAACAGGCAAAGAGCAACATCAGCGTGTTTACCGCTTCGCTGGCACAGGATTTCCGTCTCGGTCCGCTCCATTGGGACAATGTGCTGACCTATCAGAAGTCGACCGACGACGACGCCCTGCCCCTCCCTTCGCTCAATGTCTACACCAATCTCTATCTGAGATTCAAGATTGCCCATGTGCTCGATTGCGACCTGGGTGCCGATGCGCGCTACTTCACCAAATATTATGCGCCTGACTACAGTCCTGCCCTCGGACAGTACACCACGCAGGAGGGCGAAAGCCGTGTGAAGGTGGGCAACTTCCCCGTGGTCAACGCTTACATCAACTTCAACCTCAAGCACACGCGCTTCTTTGTGATGATGAGCCATGTCAATGCCAGTTCAGGCACCGCCGCATTCCTCGTCCCCCACTACCCTGTCAACAGCCGCATTTTCCGCTTCGGATTAAGTTGGAACTTCTTCAACTGATTTTCCTTCCACTTACGAGGAAGCTAAAACAAACACGACAACCGGGGCTGCACTCCTATTGAGTGCAGCCCCGGTTGTCGTTTATACCAGATTAGTGTGCCATTAGCGATGGCTTAGTGTGCCACTAACAAAATTTTCACCGCGGTGAAAATTTTGTTAGTCCGCCTGTAATCCACAAACGGCCCGCCATTCTCACTTTTTTACAGTGCCGTTATTCCTTTTCTTGAAATAGAGCCAATAGCCGGTAATGGGGAGAGAAGCGCCGATAATACTCACCAAGAAAGTGATGGCCTTCGTCAGGAGACCGCCCCATGCGCCTACATGCAAAACATGGAACACCTTGATGGTGGTGGAGCCGTGAGGCAGAAGGTGGAGACCGAAGGCAGCACCCGTCACAGCCAGCAGCACCAGCCACAACACCGTCCAATAGCCGAGACTGACGTGCAGGTCGTACATCAGACGGCGGATGCCTTTGCCATGCGCCACCTTGAACCGCCGACGCCACTGGTTGCCATTCCGCGGCCAGCAAATCCACAAGCCGCTCACCAGAATGACGAGGAAGAAGAGCGTGGTGTAGGTGACGATAACCTTGCCCACGGGACCCATCATCAGTGAGGTGTGGAAACGGGTCACATAACTGAAAAAGTCGCGTTTCGTCGTGGTGCCGTGGGGGGCATGATGACCTTTCATTTCATGCTTGTGGCCGTTTACCTTACCCTGTCCCTTGACAAAATGTCTTCCACCACCCTGGAGGGTAGTGGAAGACTTATCCGACGACGAATGATGCGTGCCGTGGGGCGCCACCACAGTGGGCATCCCCAAAGCCGCCCTTATCTCATGTTTGAACACCAGTGTGGCGCCCGACAGGCATATCAGGGTGATGATGATGCCCAACGGAAGAGAAAGCCACAGATGGATGCGGAGAAGTGTCTGTCTTGTCATTTATTTCTTGAAGTTGATTTTCAGCCCCACCACAAACATTCTGCCTGGAGAATAGAGGGCATACTTGCGAGTGGTAGTGTCAATACGATGGTCGGTCTTGTCGAGAAGGTTGTCCACACCTACACTTGGAATGATGTCGAACATGCGGTTGACGTTGAACGTATGGGTGGTGTTCAGATTAATCACGCCATAGCCGGGAGCGTCCTCATAACCGGGATAGAAGGTGCGCGACTGGAAACGGCCGTTAAGGTTGACATTGAGCGTGTACATCTTCCACGTGTGGTTATAGTTGGCGGCAGCCGTCACGCTGTTCTTGTAAGTGCGCTCCAAGGCAATCCATTCACCACCGGTTTTCGAGCGGCCATAGGTGTAGGCATAGTTGGCCATGAGGGAGAGATCGGGAGTCACGTTGACCGTGGCGTTCACCTGCACCCCCTTGACAACACCCTTGTTGGCGTTGATATACTGTCCGTAGGTGGTCATCTTGCCAAACTGGGCATCGGTCACCTCGGGGAATTCCCGCTTGAGCATCTGGAGGTTGTCGTCATTGATGGCGATGTTCTCCTTGACAATCATGTTCTTCACGAAGTTCATGTAGCCCATCACTGAGAGCGAGAAGATGCGGTTGCTGTATTCCGCGCTGAACGAAGCGTAGTGGCTCTTCTCCGACTCCAGGTTGCTGTTGCCGAATGTGATGACCGGACGGCCTGCCATGAGCTTGAAATAGTGATAATAGAGTTCGTCAAGACCCGGAGCACGGAAGCCGCGTGAGTAGGCGGCACGGAAACGGAAGTCGCCTGGAGCGTACATCAGTGACACCTTGGGGGTGAAGTTGTTGCCGAACGTGCCATGGTGGGTATAGCGTGCGCCGAGAGTGGCGCTGACGTTGCGCACGATTTCCATGTCGTGCTGCAGATAGCCAGCCACGGTGTAGACATGATTGTTGACATCTCCTGAGGTGGCATTGAGGAAGTCGTTGCGCCAGTCGGCACCGATAATGGTGGTTCCCTTGTCATAGAAGTGGAAGATGCCTTTCAGCTCTGTGTCGAAATATTTCTGGGTTTTCGAGCGTGAGAAATCACCCACCTTGTAGGGTTTGGACTCCACTCGGTAGAGGTTGCCGTAATGATAGTTGTCGTTGACGAAGTCGAGTTGCACACTGTGCTTGCCGAAGTTGTATTTTCCGCCCACTTCCCAACGGTTTCCCTCCGAGCGCAGGTCATACTTGGACCCGCCGTCGAGTCCCTCCACAGGTATAGGTCGGTCGGTCACCTTGTAGTTGTAGCTGCCCAAGGCATAGAATGAGAGGTTCTTCAGCGGATTGAAATCGAGACGCTGACTGATGATGTTGGACGAGAAACCGACGAAGAGCGGATCGACTGTGGTCAGCTCGTTGCCTTTCTTGTCGATGGTCTTGTCATTGTTCTGATAGCTATCCGCCTCCTGGTGGAAGAACGAGGTGTGGGAGTTGAGATACTTGGAGGTAACGTCGAGGTTGACACCCTGGGAGAACTGTCCCTTGCCCGACACACGGGTGTCTGAAGAGGCTGCCACATTGTCCTTCACCGGCTGGTCTGTGATGATGTTGACCACACCGCCGATGGCGTCGGAGCCATAGAGGGCAGAAGCGGCGCCGTCGAGCACCTCGATACGCTTCACACGCGACATGTCGATACGGTTGAGGTCCACGTTGCCGGCAATGTCACCGATGAGTTTCTTTCCGTTGACGAGAATGAGCACATATTTGTTGCCCAAGCCGTTGACACGGATATAGCTTCCCATGGTGTTGGGCGAGAAAGAAATCTGCGGCATCAGGCGTGTCAGCGCCTCCTGGAAATCGGTGACGCCGGTTTCCTTGATGAGTTTCTGTGAGATGACGTGCACAGGTGTGGTGGTAGACTTGAGCAACTGGTGGTGACCATTACCTGTCACCACCACGGGGTTGAGGTCCACCTCGTGAGCCGTTGCGTTGTTGTCTGTGTTGTTGTCGCCACCCTGTCGGGCGGCAGCCTGCTGTGCCATGAAGAGGGCAGCGGCAAGCGTCATGACAATGATTCTGCTTTTCATATTCTTTTGTTTCTTTATTCTTTTTGTTGGTGATTCTATTTGATATTCTCTTTCATCTTTCCGATGCGGTCAATAATCATCTGCTGGATTTCGGACATCTCTCCCAATCCTTCCTTGACCACGCTTACCTTGTAACCCTTGCCTTCGAGTGTCTTGCGCCACACACCGTCGATGTCTTCGCGGAGATGATTTCCGGCAATATAGAGCAGCGGCACCAACACGATGCTCTTCTGCTTGCTGCCAGCCAGACGGCGTTCCACACAAGCCAATGACGGATATCCCTCAATGGTGCCCACATGCCACTGGCTGCGGCCTTCATCCTGAAGCAGGTAGTCCACCTGACTGTACATGGCGTTGGCGGCATTGTCCGTGCCGTGCCCCACCAGCACCACTTGCGACTTTCCATATCGGTTGCCCAGATGCCGGGCGATCATGTCGGTCATCGTGCGACAGTCGTCCACCGACCAGAGCAGTGGTTTTCCAACTTCGATACGGGCGAACTCGCCCCGCTTCTTGTCTACGGCTGCGGCGAGTACATCGGTCATGTTGCCATCAAGCAGCATGGTGCTCTGCACCACCACATTGCGGCATCCGCGCGCCTTGAGCGAGTCGAGGGCCGCGCCGACGGTGAGCTTGGAGATGCCCTTGCGACCGAGTGCCTTGATGACAGCGGGAGCCACATAGGCTTCCATGACGGTAGTGTCTTTGAAGTGTTCCGCCACGAGGGTGTTGAGGCGGTCGATGGTAGCATGGCGACTGGCGTCGTTCTGCGTTCCATAGTGTACCACGAGTATTCCGGTTGTAGAGGAAGGGGTGTTCTGCGCCCATGTGGTGAGGGCGAGAAGCATCATCAATAATAAAGTGTTTATCCTTTGCATACTATCTTTATATGGTGTTAAAAATCGAATGCAAAGGTAGGGATAAGACGAAAAATCCGCAATACTCAAAATTTGGGATTTTGGGTATTGCGGATTTTACCAACTTTTAAGTATTGCTTAGAAATGCAGTCGCACGTCAACGCCTATCTGGCGCGGGTTGGCACGATTGCCGAACCACAGTTTTTCACCCGAGGCACCGCTCGATAGGGCGAACGTGTTGTAGCGTGTCTGGGTGAGGTTTCTGCCCCATACGGAGAGTTGAACGATGCCCAAGTCCAAGTCGGCATGGGCGCCAAACACGGCATAGAAGGGTTGCGACTGGGTGTTGGCTTCATCCCAATAGATGCCGCCCTGGGCATTGACATTGACACCCAAGGTAAGGGCATGCAGTGTAGGGCCTGACAACGGAAAGCGATAGTCGGAAGTGACGCCCAGAGTATGCATGGGTACATAGGGCACACGTTTGCCCCGATAGTCCACTTCCCTGTCGACGCCGTCAACGGTCTGCGTTTCCCGATACTGACGGAAGGTGGCGTGGGTGTAGCCATAGGAAACGGTCCACGACAGGCGGTCGTCGTCGGCACTGCCCCTAAGGGATGCCTCGACACCCATGCTGCGACTCCGTCCGGCATTGACCATCATGCGACCGAAGCCGTAGGTGCCCGCCATGACGGAGAGCTGCTGGTTTTTCACTTGCATATAATAGGCAGCCAAATCCATGTGGAGGGCATTGCCCAGTAGATTGAGATGGGCGCCCAACTCATAGTTCCAACTGGTCTCGGGCTTGTAGGCTATGGTGCGGTCAACCCGGTTATAGTCGTCTGTTGTGTGAGGCACCTCGTAGTCTCCGCGCATGGCATTGGTACGGTTGGCATTAAGCTCACTCTGCAGGATGTCTGAGAACATCTGTATGTTGTAGCCTCCAGCACGATATCCCTTGCTCGTCACGGCATAGAGCATGCTGCCCAAGTTGCCAATGCGATAGGAAAGCCCCACCTTAGGCAGGAGTTGGTTGAAATGGTTGCAGGCGGCATGGCTGAGCCGCGACACGAGATGGTTGGTGGCCACCTGCCCCATCACGTGGGCTGTCATCGCCATGAGCGCCTCGGTGTCGTAGCCGATTTTCACATGGTTGTAGTCGTAGCGCAAACCCAGGGTGGCGGTGAGACGGCTGGTGAGATCGAAGTGGGACTCATGGAACACGCCGAGGTTGAACTGTGGTGTATGGAACAGTCCGGGCACAGCCATCGACACGTCCATCGAGACACCGCCTGCCCGCTCGATGGTCTGCAGTGCCATTTGGTAAGCAGCCTCCTCGCTCATGCCTTGCGCCACGAAGCGTCTTGCCATCGAAGACGCCATCGACGCCTGCATGGCGGTCTGGATGGGGGCGGCAATCTTGGTGGTCATCGCCTCGCCGAAGTCGACGGGGGCGGAAGTCTTCAACCACTGTTGGCTGCCATACACGCCGAAGGTGTAATGCCAGAAGTGGTCGGTGGTGCTCTTGAGGATGATTTCCTGCGTCAGAGCGTTCTGCCACTGGCGCTCGGTGAGGCGCATCATGTCTGCAGGCAGATAGTCTTGGTCCATCCGCATGTTGTCAGCGAGATACTGATAGCTTGTGGTCGATGTCAACTCAAATCCCCTACCCTGGTATTTGGTGGTAAGTCCGCTCAAGAGCACATGGCGGCGATAGGTGTTGTCGAAGGTGGTGTTGGGAGCTTGCGCCTCTGAAGAGGTGGCGTCAAGTTGTCCGTAGGGGAAGGCGTTCTGGCGGGTAAACTGATAGTCGGCGAGGAAGTCGAACGAGAGACGGCTAGTGAGTTGATAGACGAGGCGCAACTTGCCTCCCGCCTCGTTGGAACGTTCGGCGCGATGGCCGGTATGGAGGTTGCGCAGGGCACCATTCTGCCCGGTATAGAAACCACTGACGCCATAAGCCAACCGGGAACCGATCTTGCCATAGCGCGCCATCTCAGCCTCACGCCCGAAATGGGTGGTCCAGGAGAGGCGGACGTCCGTGCCTTGGTAGCGGAACGGATTGCGGGAATAAAGACGGAGCAGGCCGCCCTCGGTATTCTGTCCGTAGAGGGTGCCCTGAGGGCCGCGGAGCACGTCGACACGGTCGAGCTGATAGGTGTGGAGGTTGTAGGCCGACTTGCAGACAACGGGCAAGCCGTCGACATAGAGTCCCACAGCGGGGTTGTTGATGCGCGAGCCGATGCCGCGAACATAGACCGAAGAGGTGAGTCGGGAGCCGTAGGCGGGAATCGTCAGCGATGGCACATAGGAAGAGAGTGAGCGCAGGTCGTCGACATGAAGACGCTGCAATTCCAATTGTGAATAGGAGGAGGAACTGATGGGTTGCCGACGCAGGCGAAGGGTCTCCTTGGGTTGTGATACGACGACCACCTCATCGATGTCGTGCACACGGGAGGAGTCGCTCAACAAGGTTTCGGGAGTGACTTCCGCCCCGGGGAATATGAGGTGGGTGTCGCCCGTCCAGACAGACGTGGCATTCAAGGAAGTGGGTGTCATCAGGGCCGCCGCGAGCGACCATACAATCTTCTTACGGGTCATTATTGTCTTTTGCATTTTTTTTTCCGGGTGCAAAGTTACAACAATGTGATGAAATGGGAAATCCTAATTTATGAGGATTTTCATCAGTCGTTCCACGTTCCGCAGTAGGGACAACGTCCCTTGCGGTGAAGTTGGGCGCCACAATTGCCGCAAAGGAAACAGCAACGGGAATAGCGCCAATAGCGAAACAGGGCGAAGAAGATATAGGCGGTCCATAGAATGTAGCCTATATAATATAAGGTGGTGATGCTGAAAACGATGTAGTCGATGGCGCACACGCCAGCCAGTCCGCAGAGATAGAGCACGGCCTCGCCGAAAGGCATCTGTTTGCGCACGTCTTCCACCACGGCTATCGCCACGATGAACATCGCCCACACGGAGCAGAGGAAGATGCTCAGGATGGTGGGCACGGAGAAAGGATTGAGCGTGGGATGATAATAGAAGTGGCGCCAGGTGTCGGGGGCGAAGAGTTGAATGCGGGCGTAGAAAGTGGCTGCCGTCGCCACATTGATAGCGAGCAGCGTGGGATAGAAAGAGTCGATGTCGTTGAAGTGGACAATCTTGGCGTTCTTCTTGGCAATCTTG
>CAKPTK010000027.1 GCA_934190685.1 uncultured Prevotella sp. | reverse complement strand
ACGGTGTACTTCAAACAGGGTATGGATCCTGATATGTGTCAGGTGAACGTCCAGAACCGTGTGTCCCAGGCTTCAGCTTTGTTGCCTGCCGAGGTGACCAAGGCTGGTGTGACGGTGATGAAACGTCAGTCGTCCACAGTAATCCTCTTCGGTCTTACCGCCGATGACGATCGCTATGACGACGAGTTTCTTGCCAACTACGCCAACATCAATGTGATTCCCGCTATCAAGCGTGTAAACGGTGTGGGTGAGTGTCAGTCTTTCTCGCAGAAGGACTATACCATGCGCCTTTGGATTGACCCGGTGAGAATGAAAAACTATGGTCTGATTCCTTCAGACCTCACTGGTGTTCTTGCTCAGCAGAACATTGAGGCTGCCCCGGGTTCCGTGGGCGAACAGAGCGACAACCAATATCAATACACTTTCCGCTACAAAGGACGTCTGAAGACTCCTGAGGAGTTCGGCAACATGATTATCAAGAGCACACAGGACGGACAGACCATCCGTGTGAAGGATGTGGCGAGAGTAGAGATGGGTGCGTTGTCCTATACCGTTGAGTCAAAGAACAACGGCAAACCTTCTGTGACCATGATGGTGACTCAGACCGCCGGATCCAACGCTACCGAGATTGCTACCAATATCAAGAAACTCTTGAAAGAACAAGAAGCGTCCATGCCTCCAGGTCTCCACTTCGATGTCATGCAGGATGTGACAGAATTCCTCTTCGCTTCTATTGAAGACCTTGTCAAGACCCTCGTTGAGGCATTCATCCTTGTGTTCATTGTGGTGTATATCTTCCTTCAGGATACACGTTCGACCCTCATCCCGTTGATTGCCGTTCCTGTGTCGTTGATTGGTACATTCTTCTTCCTCTATGTGTTCGGCTTCTCGCTCAACTTGCTGACTCTTGCCGCTCTCGTGTTGGCCATTGCCATTGTGGTAGATGATGCCATTGTGGTGGTCGAGGCGGTCCACGCCAAGTTGGACTTGGGTTACAAGTCTGCCCGTCAGGCTTCCATCGATGCCATGAACGAGATTTCCGGTGCCATTGTGTCCATCACGCTTGTGATGTCCGCAGTGTTCGTGCCTGTGTCGTTCATGGGTGGTACTTCCGGTACTTTCTATCGTGAGTTCGGTATCACGATGGCTATCTCCATCGTCATCTCCGCCCTCAACGCCTTGACCTTGTCACCAGCCTTGTGTGCCGTGTTGCTGAAACCGAAGAACGAGGATGGTTCTGAACGCAAGATGTCGTTCATCGACCGTTTCCATACCGCTTTCAATGCCGCTTACGGTAAGGTCCAGACCAAGTATGGTCACGGTGTACGCCGCATTGTGGAGCGTCCAGTCATCGCTATCGCAGCTGTGCTGGTCGGTATCGCAGCCATGGCAATCTTGATGGCCAACACTAAGACCGGTCTTGTGCCGGACGAGGATACAGGTACTGTGTTCTGTACTGTTTCCACTCCTCCGGGCACCTCTATGAAGAAGACCAACGAGGTGATGGACCAGGTAGACCGCATGCTCGCATCCAACCCTGCTATCCAGAGCCGTATGCGTGTGACAGGTTACAACTTCATTGCCGGTCAGGGTTCCAACCAGGGTACTTTCATTATTAAGTTGAAATCATTCGAAGATCGTCAGAAAGAAGAAGGTCCATTGAAATATATTGGTGTGCACAACCTCGGCTCCACCATGGTGCTCGGTATGATCTACAAGCAGACCGCAGCCATCAAGGGTGCTCAGATTTTGGCATTCCAGCCTCCTATGGTGCAAGGTTTCTCCGCAACCAACGGTTTGACCTTCTCTATGCAGGACCGTACGGGTGGCGATGTGAACAAGTTCTATGATGTGACGCAGAAGTTTATCGCAGAACTCAACAAGCGTCCGGAAATCTCCAACGCCATGACCTCTTACAACTCCAAGTATCCACAGTACAAGATTGATGTGGATGTGGCCAAGTGTAAGCAGAGTGGTATCGATCCCTCTACCGTGCTCACCACCATGCAGGGATATTATGGAGGTATGTATGCCAGCAACTTCAATTCCTATGGTAAACTCTACCGTGTGTATATCCAGGCCGATCCAAAAGACCGTGCCGACTTGAAGAGTTTGAGCAACATCTATGTGCGCACTTCAACGGGTGAGATGGCTCCTATTCAGGAGTATGTCAGCTTGAGCCGTGTGTATGGTCCGCAGGAGATTGACCGTTTCAACCTCTTCACCTCCATCAACGTGAATGCTTCGGCTGCCGACGGCTATTCCACAGGTGATGCCCTCACGGCAATGTCCGAGGTGGCCAAGACCGCTCTTCCTGCAGGCTACACCTACGAGTTCTCGGGTCTGACCCGTACCGAGCAGGAGTCCAGCAACTCTACGGCACTCATCTTCATTCTCTGTCTGACATTCGTTTACTTGATTCTGTCAGCTCAGTATGAGTCTTACATATTGCCGTTGGCTGTAATCCTCTCTATCCCGTTCGGTTTGGCTGGAGCCTTCCTGTTCACCAACCTGTTCGGAAAGAACAACGACATCTATATGCAGATCGCCTTGATTATGTTGATGGGTCTTCTTGCCAAGAACGCCATCCTTATCGTGCAGTTCGCCCTTGAGCGTCGTCAGACTGGTATGGCCATCTCCTGGTCAGCCGTGCTCGGTGCCACCGCCCGTCTGCGTCCTATATTGATGACCTCGTTGGCCATGATTATCGGTCTGCTCCCAATGCTGATGCCTTGGGGTGTAGGTTACAACGGAAACATGACCCTTGGTGCCGCCGCTATCGGAGGTATGCTCATCGGTATGCTCTGTCAGATTATGATTGTGCCTGCCCTGTTCTATATCTTCCAGACCTTGCAGGAGAAGATCAAACCAATCGAGTTTGAGGATGACAACGCTGACGTGGCTACTGAGTTGAAGCAATACACCAACCCGCTTGCTGCCAATTTCCGCACAGGTGAGGAGAAACTCGGTGGTGACAATGTAAATCCAAACTTGTAAAAAGACGATAAAGATGAAATTTGTAAATATCATTCCGTTAGCATTCGCAGCTGCTTTAATGAGCAGCTGCGGAATCTACACCAAATATGAGCGTCCCGACGTGAACACTACAGGCCTTGTGCGCGATTCCGCCTCTGTGTCTGATACGCTCGCTGTGGCAGACACTGCCAGTTTCGGCAACCTGCCTTGGCGCAGTGTGTTCACCGACCCGCAACTTCAGTCTCTCATTCAGAAAGGTCTGGAGTGCAACACCAACATGCTCAATGCCGCCCTCAACGTACAGATGGTAGAGGCACAACTCACAGCGGCTAAACTCGCTTTTGTGCCGTCGTTCACCTTCTCTCCACAGGGTACCATCTCTTCCTGGGATGGCAACAAGGCCACCAAGACCTACTCTCTGCCTATCACAGCCAGTTGGAGTCTTGATCTTTTCGGCAATCTGCTCAACCAGAAGCGCAGTGCCCAGATGTCTCTCCTTGCCACCAAGGACTATCAGTTGGTGGTGAAGACCAAGCTCATCTCCAACATCGCCAACATGTATTACACCCTCCTCATGCTCGACAAGCAGCTTGAGGTGGTCAACAATATGGCAAACTTGACCAAGGACACTTGGAACATCATGAAGATTCAGAAGGAACTGGGCCGCACCAAGGAAACCAGTGTGCAGAGTGCCGAGAGCAACTACTACTCTGTGCTCGCGCAGGCTACAGACCTGAAGCGTCAGATTCGCGAGACGGAGAACTCTCTTTCTCTGCTCATCGGCCAGCCGGCCCAGCAGATTGCCCGTGGCACCTTCGAGGGACAGCAGTTGCCCGCTCAGTTTGCCACAGGTGTGGGCATCCAACTGCTCAACAACCGTCCGGATGTACACTATGCCGAGATGAGTCTTGCCCAGTGCTTCTACGACGTCAATACCGCCCGCTCACGTTTCTATCCAAACATCACCATTTCCGGTACAGGCGCCTATACCAATAGTGCTGGCGCAGGCATTGTGAATCCAGGCAAATGGTTGCTTAGCGCTGTGGGAAGCCTTGTGCAGCCCATCTTCCAGCATGGTCAACTCATCGCGGGACTCAAGGTGGCCAAGGCTCAGCAGGAGCAAGCTTACAACACCTGGCAGAATGCTGTGCTTTCTGCCGGCAGTGAGGTGAGCAACGCCCTTGTTCTTTACAACTCTTCCGATGAGAAGAGTCAGCTAGAGGCTAAGCAAGTAGAGAGTTTGAAGAAGAATGTGGAATACACCAAGATGCTCTTCAATGAAGGAAGCTCTACCTATCTTGAGGTAATCACCGCCCAGCAGAGTCTGCTCAACGCCGAACTCTCCAAGGTGGCTGACGACTTCTACAAGATGCAGGCTGTAGTCAACCTTTACTATGCACTCGGTGGAGGCCGCGATTAATTCATCCTTTAAAGTATTAAGATTATGAACAAGATAAGTCCACAAGCATACGTAGATCCAAAGGCTAAGATTGGCGACAATGTTACCATCTATCCTTTTGCCTACATCGAAGGTGACGTGGTGATTGGTGACGACTGTGTCATCTATCCCTATGTCAGCATCATGAACGGCACCCGTCTTGGCCGTGGCAACAAGGTGTATCAGAATACGGTTCTTGGCGCCGAGCCTCAAGACTTCAACTACAAGGGCGAGGTTACCACTCTCGAGATTGGTGACGAGAACATCATCCGTGAGAATGTGGTGATCAACCGTGCCACATATGCAACAGGCAAGACACATATCGGAAACCGCAACTTCCTCATGGAGGGTGTGCACATCAGCCATGACACCGACGTACACGACTATTGTGTCTTCGGTTACGGTACCAAGATTGCCGGTGACTGCGAAATCCATAGCGGCATCATCTTCTCTTCCGGTGTTATTGTCAACGCCCAGGTACGTGTCGGCACCGCTGCGATGATTACCAGCGGCTGTCGCGTGAGCAAGGATGTTCCTCCGTTCATCGTTGCCACAGACAATCCTGTGCGCTATGCAGGCCTTAACCAAGAGCTCCTCAAGAGCCATGGCATCAGCGAAAAGGTGCTTAGCCACCTCGCCAATGCCTACCGTCTTGTGTTCCACGGTCAGACCAGCGTCTTCGATGCGGCCATCCAGATTAAGGAACAGGTGCCAGACGGTAATGCCGTGCGCAACGTGGTGAACTTCATCACTACCACGAAGCTCGGAATCATAGGAAAAATATAAATTTCATACCTATAATTTACTCTGTAGTATGGGGTCGGGTTGCTGTGAAGCTACCCGGCTCTTTTTGTTTTATTCCCTTTGAATATTAATGCTCAGTCGTTATTTTTGGCAAATGATATTTATAGAGGGAAACGCAGCAGAGCAACAACTGTAAGCTCTGATTTTATTTTACAAAAATCTTTATTGTTTTTCTACTGACCGATTCGCTATATGCTACAAAAGGGTCGCTTGTATAGAGCAGGCGGACTAATTACTTTTTCACCACGGTGAAAATTCCGTTAGTGGCACACTAAGCCACCGCTAATGGCACACTAACGATTCGAAAGTGGGCGAGTAAGAATTCTTGAATATGAAATTACTTTACAGACCGTGGTGCGTATTGTGTCTCTTGATATGGAAAACAGAAAATGATTTGTGTAGGATTATGTATGATTTGTGTATGATAAATGTAGGATTATACACAAGTCATCAGTCTAAAAATCAGACAGTTGCGAAACTTTTGTGTAGGATGTATGATATTTCTTGAATTTTTTACGCGCGCGTGCGCGCGTAAAAGAGTTTCCCAAATAAAAGTTCGGGAACATATAGAAATGAAGGAGCGCATTACGAGGTTGCATTTGGAAATAAATAATTTTATTTCGTTCTTTTCTCATTTTGCACTATCTCTGAATAAGATCGGCTGCATTCGAAAATAAAAACAAATGAATTTGTTTTGTATTCCACTCATTTGCACTATCTTTGCAAAGAGTAAACAGCAAGAATGACTATGGCAGACAAGAAACTTAAGTTCGCCCTTTTCGGCAATGAATACCAGGCTCGCAAGTCCGCGTCCATTCAACGTGTGCTTGACTCCCTTGTGGCACATAATTCAGAAATCTATATAGACCGCCCGTTTTACGAATTCCTGACACAAACGTTGGGGATAAAAAATCGTGTGGACGGAATTTTTGACGGTTATAATTTTGACGTGGATTTCTGTATCTCCATGGGCGGTGATGGTACATTCCTCAAGACGGCAGCCCGGGTGGGGGCGAAATGTATTCCCATTGTGGGCATCAATACCGGACGACTCGGATTCTTGGCTGACGTGGGACCGACGGAGATTGACGAGGCATTGAAACTCTTGTTCGACGGAACCTATGAAGTGGAGAAACAGACAGTCATCAAGATTGAGGCAGAGGGTGAACCCATAGAGGGTAATCCGTATGCTCTGAATGACATCGCACTGCTGAAACGGGACACGGCTTCGATGATTTCCATCCGGACATCCATCGGGGGCGACTATCTTGTCACCTATCAGGCCGATGGTCTTATCGTGACCACCCCGACAGGTTCTACTGCCTATTCGCTGTCCAATGGCGGTCCGATTATGGTGCCACGGACAGGTACGCTCTGCTTGACCGCTGTGGCTCCTCATAGCTTGAATATCCGCCCCATCGTTATTCCGGATGACTGCGAGATAACACTCGAGGTGGAAAGCCGGTCACACAATTTTCTTGCCGCCATCGACGGTCGCTCGGAAAAACTCCTTGAAGGCACACGGATAACTATCCGCAAGGCTCCTTTTGCCGCCCATGTGGTCAAGCGTTTGGGACAGCGTTATTTCTCAACACTGAGGGAGAAGATGATGTGGGGCATGGACGGAAGACGACAGTTTGACATCAGAGATTTCTGAAAATGTCCAGACTCAAGAAAATGCTGCGCATCGAACGCAGCCAGTATTCCGCCCGACAACTGTTCCAATGGCTTTGGGGCGCATGGCATGGAAACCGACGGCAGGCGTTGCTCAACGCCGCTATCGGTATTGCCGGTGTAGGCGTGAGCCTCGCTTCGGTGTGGGCGGTGCAGCATGCCATTGATGTGGCATCGGGAACATCCAAGGGATCCATTCTTTGGAGTGTAGTGATGATGGGCGCACTTATCTTGACGGACTTCGCTCTCAATATTTCAGCCATTTGGGTGAGAAACATTTTGGGTGTGCGGGCTCAAAACCGAATGCAACAGCGCATACTCGACCATATACTCCATGCCCAATGGGAAGGCAAAGACCGCATGCACAGTGGTGATGCCCTCAACAGGTTGGAGACGGATGTGCAGACTGTAGTCACATTTCTTACTGAGACTCTGCCCAACACGTTGTCTGTGTTGGCACTATTTCTTGGCGCCTTTTTCTATCTGTTCGCGATGGATCGCCTGCTTGCGGTCATCGTGGTGGCGATTATCCCCTTGTTCGTACTGGTCAGCAGGGCCTATGTCAACCGCATGCGGCTTCTTACCCGGCATGTGCGAACTTCGGACAGCCAGGTGCAGAGCGTGCTTCAGGAAACCATCCAGCATCGGGTGCTCATCAAAACTCTTGAAGGCGAGCAGCCCATGCTTGACCGCCTTGAAAACACGCAAGGACAATTGCGTCGCAATGTAATCAAGCGCACGGTGTTCTCCGTTTTTTCCAACACGGTGCTCAACCTCGGTTTTGCGTTGGGCTATCTTGTCGCTTTTGCTTGGGCGGCAGTGCGCATGTCTGCCCATTCACTCACCTTTGGCGGTATGACCGCCTTCTTGCAATTGGTCAACAAAATACAAACTCCAGCCAGAAATCTCACCAAACTTGCTCCCGCTTTTGTAGCGGTACTTACGGCTGCCGAGCGACTCATGGAACTGGAGGACAGTCCACTTGAAGAGCAAGGCGAACCTCTGATGATGAAAGCTCCTTGTGGAGTGAGGTTCAGCGATGTGAGCTATGCCTACAACGATGGCGATGGCGACGTGCTCCACCGCCTCTCGTTCGATTTCCGTCCAGGCACATCGACAGCCATTCTCGGTGAGACAGGAGCCGGAAAAACCACGCTTATTCGCCTTGTCCTCGCTTTGTTGTCTCCGAGAGAGGGAAAGATTTCACTCTACAATGCTCATGAAGAACGAGTCATGACCCCTCGGTTGCGCTGCAATCTCGTTTATGTGCCTCAGGGAAACACTCTCATGAGTGGCACTATCCGGGACAATCTGCGTTTGGGACGGTTGGATGCTACCGACGAGGAGATGGGGGAAGCCCTTCACCAGGCTTGTGCCGATTTTGTTTTCAACCTGCCCAAGGGACTTGACACCCTTTGCGCGGAACAAGGGGGAGGACTGAGTGAAGGCCAGGCTCAGCGCATCGCTATAGCCCGAGCCTTGCTGAGAAGGGGACAGGTGATGCTCTTTGACGAGGCAACCAGTGCTCTCGACCCAACAACCGAACGCCAGTTGCTCCACAATCTGCTTGCCGAGCACCGACATACCGTCATCTTCATCACCCACCGTCCTGCGGTGGTCGATTATTGCGACCAGTTGCTCAGGGTGGGAGAGTGATTTCTTTCTCATGTGAAACAAGAACAAATGCGTTACCATAGCCAGGGACAGGCTTTTAGCCGTGAGATGGAAGATTTTCCTCCTTATTGCGGAAGAAAATGCCTTTATATATTGCGGTGAAAGACTAACTTTGCCATCGGAATAACAAGTATATATTTAAAACCAATACAACAATGAACAAGAAACTATTTTCTGTAGTCTGTTTGGCTCTTGTGTCTGTTTCGACATGGGCGGCGGACAACCTGAAACTATGGTATCAGAAACCTGCTGTCTATTGGGAGGAAGCTCTTCCTTTGGGCAATGGACGTCTTGCGTCCATGGTCTATGGCGGGGCTGAGAATGAGGAAATCCAACTTAATGAGGAAACTATTTCTCAAGGCCAACCTTATACGAATTACAACCCTAAGGCTCTGTCTTCTTTGAAAGATGTGCGCAAACTCATTTTCCAGGGAATGGCGGATTCTGCCCAGGCCGTGGCCACTCGGGATTTCCTTGCTCCAAATACTAGCAATGGATGCCGCTATCAGACAGCGGGCAGTTTGCGGATAGCGTTTAAGGACCACAAGGGATTTACCAACTATCGCAGGGAACTGAGCCTTGACAAGGCCTTGTCTACCGTTACCTATCGGGTGAATGGTGTGGATTATACGGAACGGACTTTTGTCTCCCTCGCTGACCAACTCGTCATCGTGCGCTTGCAGGCTTCCAAAAAAGGAAAACTCAATTTCTCAACTTATTTCACTTGTCCACAAGAGATGAAACGCACATCTGCTATAAAAGGAGGGGTGAAGAGCTTGCAGATGGAAGGCTATACGGGCAGTTCGGAAGCAGTGGAAGGTGGAAAACTGCATTTTGTCAACTTGCTCAATCTGCGCAATGCCGATGGCAAGGTGTCCCGTACAGACACTGCACTCGTGGTGAATGGTGCCACAGATGTGACCTTATATATATCTATCGCCACCAATTTTGTCAACTACAAGGATATTTCCGCAGATCCATACAAGCGCAATGCCGCCTATATGAAGAATGCCCGTCCATTCGATGTGGCTTTTGCGGAAAGTCTGAAGAAATATCAAGAGCAGTTTGGAAGAGTGGAACTCAATCTCGGTGGAAGTCAGTATGAAAATCTTCCAACCGACGAGCGAATCCGCACCTTTGGTCAGCATACGGACAACCAGTTGGTTTCTCTTTATTTCCAGTTTGGCCGTTATTTGCTCATCAGTTGCTCGCAACCAGGTTGTCAGCCGGCTAACTTGCAAGGAAAATGGAATGCCAAGCTCAATCCTGCTTGGAAATGCCGCTACACCATCAATATCAATACCGAGATGAACTATTGGCCAGCTGAGCCGACTAACCTTTCGGAACTTCATCTGCCTCTTGTCAAGATGGTGGAGGAACTTGCCGAAGCTGGTTCGGAGACCGCAAGGAAAATGTATGGCTGCCGAGGCTGGGTGGCACATCACAACACAGACCTTTGGCGCATGACAGGCGCTGTAGACCGCGGCTATTGTGGCGTTTGGCCCACATCCAATGCTTGGCTCTGTCAGCATTTGTGGAACCGTTATCTCTATAGTGGAGACAAGCAATATCTTGCCCAAGTATATCCGCTGATGAAGGGCGCTTCCGAGTTCTTCGTGGACTTTATGGTTTGTGATCCTACTACAGGCAAGTTGGTGGTATGCCCAAGCAATTCTCCTGAGAACGGTCCGAAACTCAAAGACAGCAAGGCGCATCTTTTCGCCGGCATCACGATGGACAACGAATTGGTGACCGACCTCTTTACCCATACGGCTGCTGCAGCCCGTATCTTGGGTAAGGACCAGGCTTTTGCCGATACAATTCTCAATATGCGAGCTTATATCACTCCTTTGCGAGTGGGTAAATATGGCCAACTGCAGGAGTGGGCACAAGATTGGGACAATCCTCGTGACCACCATCGTCATGTGTCACATCTTTGGGCTCTCTATCCCGGTAACGAGATTTCCCCTTATCGCACACCAGAGGCATTCAATGGTGCTGTGACCTCATTGATTCAGCGTTCCGACGCTTCCACAGGTTGGAGCATGGGTTGGAAAGTGTGTCTTTGGGCACGCAGCCTTGACGGCAACCATGCTTATAAACTTATCAAAGATCAGTTGAGCCTTGTTTCCCCAGTATCTCAGCAGGGACAGGGAGGTGGTACCTATCCTAATATGTTCGATGCTCATCCGCCATTCCAAATTGACGGCAACTTCGGCTGCTGCGCCGGTATCGGTGAGATGTTCGTGCAGAGCCACGATGGTTGCGTCAACCTCCTGCCCGCTATTCCTGACGAATGGAAATCACAGGGCGAGGTGAAAGGCTTGCGCACTGTGGGCGGTTTCGTTGTCGAAGACTTGCAGTGGAAAGATGGAAAGGTTGTGAAGGCCGTAATTCGTTCCACTATCGGTGGCAATCTCCGCTTGCGCCTGCCTAACGAGGTGAAGTCATCCTCTTCACTTCAGAAAGCGGAAGGCGAGAACAACAATCCTTTGTTCACCACCTTCAGCATGCAGACAGAAGTGACTCCTGGAGTTACCCAAGCTTTCCGCATCTTGCCAGCCACCCATCTCTATGATGTCCAGACTCGTGCCGGCGAGACCATCACGCTCACACTTTAAGACATATATAAAACCTTGACAATTGACCTCGGTGTGGAGTCCATAGAACTCCATACCGAGGCTTTTTGTATTCTTGGGCATGACTATTGTGGAACAGTTGTATGCCATCCTTGGTGTACCATAGAAGATAGCATGCGCTTTTTGCGGATATTAAGGGCAAAATTCGTAATTTTGCAAACACAGAATTTTATTGTTTGAGATAATGAGAAGAAAAAAGCTCCTTTTTATATGTTTGGGAAATATCTGTCGCTCACCGGCGGCACAGGGTATCATGCAGCATTTGGTGGATGAACGAGGGGTGGCGGAAACCTACGAGATAGACAGTGCCGGTATCGGTGCTTGGCATGTGGGCAACCTTCCCGACAGCCGTATGCGGAGTCATGGACACAAGCACGGATACACTTTCGACCATCATGCGCGTCAGATATGTGATGCCGATTTTGACCGTTTTGATTATATCATCGTGATGGACGAGGAAAACTATAAGGCAGTTACCCGAATGAAAGATCGTGTCGGAGGCAGGGCAGAGGTTTGTCGAATGGCAGACTATTTTACCCATCATCGTAAAAACCACTCTGTTCCAGACCCTTACTATGGTGATGACCGTGACTTTGAACTTGCCATTGACCTCATAGAAGATGGCTGTCAAGGACTTCTACAACATCTTGAAGACTAAAATATTGCGCCAATCTGTACTTGAAAAAGTGTACGGATTGATATGCTTGTGAACTATTTTATAAATACTTCATTATAAGAATGGGATAATTTTGCATATTGGAATAACCTCCGACGAAAAAAGATAAAAACTAAAACTAAATAACAAAAGCAAATGAACAACAACTTTACCAAACTCATGTTGGCTGCCCTGCTCACTGGCGGAAGTCTGAGCGCCAGTGCCCAGCAGTTGGCGTTCCCTGATGCAGCGGGTTGGGGACGGTTCGCAAAAGGAGCGCGTGCCAGCCTTGCCTCTGCCAAGGTTTATCATGTGACCAACCTCAACGACAAGGGCACAGGTTCGCTCCGTGATGCCATCAGCCAGCCAAACCGCATTATTGTCTTCGATGTGGCAGGTGTCATCAAAATCAGTGATCGTCTGGTTTTCTCCAAGAATCTTTATGTGGCAGGTCAGACAGCACCCGGTGAGGGTGTGACTGTCTATGGTAACGGCGTGTCTTTTTCTGGTGCCGACAACATCATTGTTCGCTACATGCGTTTCCGCATGGGACACATAGGGACGTCGGGCAAGGATGCTGCGGGAATAGCCAACGGACAAAATATGATATTCGACCATTGTTCTTTTTCTTGGGGACAAGATGAAACATTCTCTATCAATCCTGATAACAAGGGCTCTTTGCCTCAGAATATCACCATCTCCAACTCCATTATGGGACAGGGCTTGATGCCTCACTCCGCCGGCGGTTTGATGCAGAGTGACTACATCACGCTCTACCGCAACCTTTATTGTGACAACTCTACCCGTAACAACAAGGTGAAAGGTATCAATCAGTTTGTCAACAATGTGGTCTACAACTGGGCAAACATGGCCTACAACATGGGTGGAGATTCTTCAGGCGATTCATTCTGTAACATTGAAAGCAATCTTTTTATCAACGGTCCTTCAAAAGGTGGTAATGCCTTTTCTGGCGGTGGTGGTGATGGCGTGTTCAGTTTCTACGGCAATGACAACTGGCAGGACAGCAACATGGATGGGGTCTTTGACCCTTATGAAGTGACCAACTATGCTGCCGGTAACCGTGTGGACACACCTTATGACTACCCGGAATTGCCTAAATTCGAAGGCAAGAGTTTGCTCCAGACATTGATTCCTACCGTTGGTGCGTCTCTCCCATATCGAGACCCCAGTGACTGCTATATGATTGATGAGGTCAATTCTGTAGGCAAGAAAGGTGCTTTGATTTCCAATGAAGAGAATCTTCCTTATGGCGCTCCTAATACCTGGAAGGTGTGGGGCGGCAACACACGTGTGGATACTGATGGCGACGGAATGCCTGATGCTTGGGAAACGGCTCATGGAACTGACCCCAACAAGGACGACGCACTTACGCTTGCCGACAACGGTTATACCAACATAGAGAACTACATCAATAGTATTACGGTTGACGATCGTGACTATTTCCTTCGTGCTCCTCTTTGTGTGGAGCATGTTTCTTCCACCACATCTACCATTAAACTGCAGTGGGCTGACTACACCTACGGCGAGGATGGCTTTGCCATCGAAATCCAGAAATTGGGCGATACAGAGTGGAAGGAAGTGGCACGTACAGAAGCGAATGTTTCCTCTTACACATTGACAGGCCTTCCAGATGGTGTGCAGTATTTGGTACGTTTGCGCGCCTTTGCAGATGACAAGTATTCAGACTATTCTTCTGAAGTGTCAATGGCCACACGTCCGAAGGATTTGGGTGGCATAGATATCGATAGTTATGTGCCTGATTTGACTTGGGACAATACTGCGACTGCTTGGGATCTGTCAACCAAGAGTTGGAACAAGGGCGCTGATGCTTTTGCCGATGGCAAGAAAGTGCTCTTTGACGGTGCTGCCAATGCAGAAGTGGCGCTTAACGACGTGACAGTTTCTCCCGAAACTGTTGTTGCCAAGGGCGATGCCAATGTTACCATCACAGGTACTGGATCCATTGGAGGTGGAGGCTCAGTGAACAAGGGCGGAGAAGGAACCCTTGCACTGAACACTGTCAACAAGTATACGGGTGCAACAGTGCTTCATAATGGTACTCTTGCTTTCAACAGCCTGAAGAATGGCGGAGTGGAAAGCAGTCTGGGTGCCAGCACGAACTTTGCACAGAACTGGGTGTTTGACGGTGGCGTGTATAAGTATACGGGCGCTTCCACATCTACTGACCGAGCTGCTCAAATCAAGAACAAAACAGAGTTTAACGTGGCGACCAAGGGGGCTGTTGTGACCATGAACGGAACTTTTGAGGGTGACGGCGATTTGGCTTTCAATGGTGAAGGTCAGGTGACAATCGGCACCAATAAGTTCTTCGGTTATAAGGGTGCCACAATTCTTCGTGGCGGAACGGTTTATCTTTCTACCACCGATATAGCGAAAGCCGGTATAGGCTCTTCTTCGAAGTTGGTGATGGCCGGCGGCGAATTGAAAACCAAAGGCGAAACTAATGGCTATGAGACTTATTCGTTCCCGATGGAAATAGAAGCCGGCACGGTTTCACAGTTCTCTCCTAATCGTTGCTGCTATTGGAAAAGCACTTTGACAGGTTCTGGAACATTGCAATATAATATACCTTACTTGCGTGAATACGTTCAGGGAGACTATTCTGATTTTACTGGACGTTTGATTGCTAATGGCATTTCTTCGGAAAAAGATGGATCATTACTTCTCTTTAATAAGGGAATTAATATGCCAAAGACAGTAGTTGAGGCTGCGGGCAATGCTCGTTTGGTTGGTTGGGACACAAATGCTTCTGTGACAATTGGCGGTCTGTCAGGCGCAAAGACAACCTACCTGAGTGGTTCAAGCAAGAATACCAAAAACTTTAATTGTACATGGACTATTGGCGGTGCCAATACTGATGAAACTTTTGAAGGTAAAATTAACAACTGGTCTGCTGGAGGTCATAGCTATGTAGGTAAGACTAAGATTATCAAGACTGGTACAGGTTATTGGCGTTTGACTGGAAGCAACGATTTTGCGGGAGGTACAGTTGTCAATGGTGGAAATCTGATTGTTAATGGAACCAATAGTGGAACTGGTGCAGTTACAGTGAATGCAGGTGGTACACTTTCAGGTAAAGGTAGTATTGCTGGAACTGTGAAGATTTGTAATGGTGCGACTTTGCAAGCTGGAGACATTGAAGATGAAGACTACGGAACCAAGCTGACGCTGAAGGGCGCATTGACAGTGGCAACAGGCGGTGTTGTAAATGTGTTGACAGACTATAACACTTGTAATACAATTGTTGCTACAGCACCAATTTTACAAGATGGTGCTGTGATTCAAATTGGTGAAGGAGAGTCTGATAGTTCTTTGTCAGCAGGCAAGAGTTTCCAAGTTTTCTCTACTGGCGCGACAGTCAATGGTACAGTGAAGATTGTGCCTGCTGTACCCTACAAAGGCCTCTCATGGGATACCAGCGCATTGGCCACAGAAGGCATTCTTCGAATCATCGATCCTACAGGCATCCATCATGTCGCAGGTGCTGAGGGTTTGAGCCATGTTGAATATTTCGATATGACAGGCAAGCGTGTTGACAATGCTTCAGGTGCTTCCATTCTTCGTGGATTGGATGCAACAGGCAAGGTCATCGTTCGCAAGGTGATGAAATAACGCTTGTTGAGCGAATCTATATTGTTGTGCCCGCCAAAGGATTTCGTATCCTTTGGCGGGCTTTCCTTTTTGTGCATTTTGTACGAAAAGATATATGCGTGAACAATTTTATAGGGCATATATATATAATGTGTATTAATTTTGCCGTCATAAGATTAAACCATAACACACATGAAAAAGATGAGACTTGGCGGACTTGTGTCCGTACTTGTGATAAGCCTGCTTGGGATAGGACAAGTTTGTGCTCAGGAGTTGGCGTTTCCTGGTGCCATGGGCTTCGGCAAATATGTATCGGGAGGCCGTGGAGGCGAGACGGTGCATGTGACCAATCTCAATGCTTCAGGACCCGGTTCGCTTGCTGATGCCGTGAGTAAACCACATCGCATTGTAGTGTTCGATGTGCAGGGCGTCATCCGTCTGAAACCCAATGAACGCATCATTGTAGCTGGCAGTGTCTCCATTTTGGGGCAGACAGCACCAGGGAGGGGCATCACTGTCTATGGCAGCACCTTCCAGGTGAAAGGAAACAATGTCATCCTGCGCTATCTCCGGATGCGGGGCAGCATGAATATGGGACGGGGCAAATGCACTTTCGTTTGCGACCATGTCGACGGACTGATGGTTGACCATTGCTCCATTTCCTGGGGAAGATGGGACAATGCCCATATCAAGCAGAGCCATAATGTGACTTGGCAGAATTGCATCATTGCCGAAGGCATCGCTCCCCAACGCTTTGGCGCCATCACCGATGAGACCGACCGTTGGACCGTGGTACGCTGTCTGTGGGCTGATAACAAAAGCCGCAATCCAAAGATGAAATGTGGCATCCAGTATGTGAACAACGTGGTGTATAACTGCAATAATGGAGTTGTGGGCGGACATTCGGAGCGCGACCACTATCAAGATGTGGTGAACAATGTCTTCATCTCCGGTCCAACATCAGACCATCCCGACAGCTATTTCAATCTTTGGACGGCTTCGGATCATCTCTATCAACAGGGCAATGTGCAGGACACCCTGATGGACGGAAAGTTCAAACCGCACCCCATCACCCACTTCTCCAAGGCAACCTTGGTGGACAAGCCCAATTTTGAACCCTTCCCTGCAAAAGACCTGCTTACGGTAGAACAGACTGTCAAGGAAATCATCCGCACGGCGGGCGCTTCGAAAAAACGGGACCGCCACGACAAACGCATCATTGCCCAACTCAAATCCATGGGCAAGAAAGGTCAGAAGATAGACGACGAGACCCAAGTGGGTGGAATATAGAAACAATTAAAACAAGACATAAACATGAGAAAACTTTTTGTAAGCATCTGCTTGCTTTTTGCCTTGGGCATCAATGCCCAAAGTATTGACCGCAAGGCTGTGGTAGAGAGAAACAATCCCCATGTGACACAGATGGACTCCCTCAGTTCCCTGTCTGTCGGAAATGGCGGCTTTGCCATGACTGTCGATGGAACAGGCTTGCAGTCTTTCCCCGAAAGATACAGCAAGGGTGTGCCTCTCGGCACTATGAGCGATTGGGGATGGCACTCGTTCAAGAATCCTGAGAACTACAAGGAACAGGAAAGCTGGAAGTATTACGACTTCGGTCGTGGCCGTAAGGAACCTTATGCCACCCAGGTGAAGGACAACAAACGTGCCAAGGCTGCCGGTGACTGGTATCGTGTGAATCCTCACCGCCTTCATCTCGGCACATTGGGCCTGTCCTTGGGCACAGATCCGAAAGCTGTTCAGAACGTCGATCAGACCCTTGACATGTGGGCTGGCGAAATCAACAGTCGTTTCACTTATAAGGGAAAGACCTATCAAGTACAAACTGTTTGCGATCCTGTGGAGGATATGATTGCCACCCACATTACCTCCAATGGTAAGATTGCCGTTGACTTGCGTTTCCCTTATCCCACAGGTGGACACTGTGACGATGCATGTGATTGGACCAAAGACAATCTGCACAGCACGACCCTCGTGGGAAAGACTGCCAATTCCGCCACACTCAAGCGCACTATCGATGCCACGGTCTATTATGTGACTGTGCGCTGGCAGGGTAAGGCCAATATCAAGCAGACAGGCAAAAATCGCTATCAGCTTGTGGCTGGCGGCAAGGAACTGAGTCTCACTTGCGAATACTCCGAGCAACCCTCCAAGGCGGAGAAGACTTTCGCCCAAGTGGAAAACGAAAGCAAGACCTATTGGGAAGGCTACTGGAAGAAGGGCGGCATGGCTGACTTCGGGGCCTGCAAGGATCCTCGTGCCAAAGAGATGGAGCGCCGCGTGGTGCTCAGCCAGTATCTTCTCGCTATCCAGGATGCCGGTGACACTCCACCACAAGAGACGGGTCTGACCTATAACTCATGGTTTGGCAAGTTCCACCTTGAGATGATTTTGTGGCATCAGGCACAGTTCGCCCTTTGGGGACATCCCGAACTTCTCGACCGTTCCCTCTCTTGGTATTTCAAGGCTGAGGCCAATGCCCGCAAGATTGCCGAGCGTCAGGGTTTCAAGGGGGTGCGTTGGATGAAGATGACCGATCCCGATGCGGGTGAAGCCCCATCGAGTGTGGGCAGTTTCTTGATTTGGCAGCAACCCCACCTCATCTATTTGGCAGAACTCCTTTACCGTGCCAATCCGACACCGCAAGTGTTGGAGAAATATGCACGTTTGGTGGACGAGACCGCTGAGTTTATGGGCGACTTTGCTGAATACGACAAGCAGCACGACCGCTATATCCTCCGTGGTTGCATTGCCGCACAGGAAACCCTGCCTGCTGCAACGACGGTGAATCCTCCTTTCGAACTGAGCTATTGGCATTGTGCCTTGCAGATTGCCCAACAGTGGCGTGAGCGCTTGGGCAAGCAACGCGACGCTCATTGGGATGACATCATCAACAAGATTTCTCCGCTCGCTTCCAAGGACAGTCTCTATCTCGCTGCCGAGACACAGCCTGACTCCTATACCAATGAGCGGATGTTCAGCGACCATCCTGCCGTGACCGGTGCCGTGGGTCTGTTGCCTTACAACAGCAAGCAGGTGAACCTCGACATCATGAAGAATACCGAGAAGTGGATTTGGAAGAACTGGAAGTGGGACACTTCTTGGGGCTGGGACTATCCAATGATGGCCATGTGCGCAGCCCGTATGGGTGAGCCTCAGAATGCAGTGGGGGCCCTCTTGATGAAGGAGCAGAAGAACACCTACCTCGTCAGCGGCCACAACTATCAGGACGGCCGTCTCCGTCTTTATCTGCCGGGAAACGGCGGATATCTCATGGCGGTGGCGATGATGTGTGCCGGATGGGATGGAGCAACCAATCCTAATCCCGGTTTTCCGCAAGATGGCAATTGGAATGTGCGATGGGAAGGCTTGAAAGCCATGCCTTGACACTTTCCACCTATTTATATTAGAATCATTTTCAGACATTAGCCTTGTTCGTGAAGACACAGGGCTAATGTCTTTCCTCCTAGAACCAATTTTAGCAAAAACCAATGAACAAGAAAATCAAAACCTCTTTATTTACACTTGCGCTTGCTGTTTGTAGTGCAAATGCCCAGTGGGTCACGCCGACCAGCCAGATGGAGAAACTTGATCGTGGCGTGGTGGCGTTCAAAGGAAAAACCGGCAAGAACTTTATCAGTTGGCGTCTGTTGGGCACCGATGATAAAAACGTGACCTTCAATGTACTGCGTGATGGACAGGTGATTAAGAGCGGCATATCCGATGTTACCTATTATCAAGACAACCTTACTTATTCTCATCAATATCAAGTACAGACGGTGCTCAATGGGCAGGTGATTGAAACTTCGCCCGCAGTCACTTCTTCCACCAGTTATTTTCAGTCACTCAAACTTGATCGTCCTGCCAGTGGAAAGACACCTGCCGGTGAAGCTTACAGCTATTGTCCCAGCGATTGTAGTGTAGGTGATGTGGATGGTGATGGACAGTATGAATTGATTGTGAAATGGGACCCGACCAATTCCAAGGATAATTCGCAAAGCGGTTATACAGGTAATGTCTATCTTGACTGTTATAAACTCGATGGTCGGAAATTGTGGCGTGTAGATCTTGGCAAGAATATCCGAGCCGGTGCACATTATACGCAGTTCCTTGTCTACGACTTTGATGGAGACGGCAAGGCCGAGATGATTTGCAAGACGGCTCCGGGCAGTATTGATGGAGCAGGAAAATATGTCAGTGAGGCAGCCGATGATGACAAAATCAAAAGCGTGAATAACACGAAGGATTGGCGCTACACTTCAGGTAAAAATGTTGGAAAAATTAGTGGCGGCCAGGAGTGGCTCACCGTGTTCAACGGAGAGACGGGCAAGGCTGTAAACACCATCTATTATAATCCTAACCGCAATGGCGGTTTGGGTGGAGAGACTGGCTGGACCAAGAATTGGGACGATCGTAGTGGCAAGACGGATACAAGCTATGGCAACCGTGGAGAACGCTATCTCGCTACTGTGGCTTATCTTGACGGA
>CAKPTK010000026.1 GCA_934190685.1 uncultured Prevotella sp. | reverse complement strand
AGCTTGACAAGTTTGGAGTTCAATCCCCATGAAGGCTCATGTTGGCAACCTGTTTTTTTTGCGCTATAATAGGCTTCAGCCTCTTTCTGTGTAACATTCTCATAATAGTTGCACGCCGAGGTCATTACTAGGTCCTCGCCGTCTGCCTTGTTCACTCTTTTGGGCAGCACGGTCGCGTCAAATATGGCAGGGCACAACTCCTCGCACAACTGCTCCGGAATTTCGTTGTCCTTCAAAGGAAGAAATCGTTCGGGAATCGATTTCACAACAACACAAAAGAAGTCTTCGCCAAATTCCGGTGAAAACTTCTCGCATCCATAGTGATGATAAATTCCATTAGAAAACCACACACGCTTGAGATAGACCTCCAAGGCTTTGAAGTCTTTAGTCGCCCTGTCACCTTCATAGTGTTGGTATATAGCTTCCAGTGTTTTTCTGATACGTAAATTGTATTTGCCAAACTGGTCGAATGTAATGTCTCTTCCCCAAAGCGTCGCTTCAGAGAGGCAATACACATATTTTTTTTGTTTCAAAGTCAAGTTTTCGAATCCGTTCAACCTGTAGCGCAACATCTGCAGGTCGGCGAAACGTTCGTCACTATATTTGAAACTGTCTATTTCTGTTGTCATAAATCAATCTTCATTCTTCTTCTTAGACTTGCTTGTTGTCGAATCTGAGGCCTGGTGTTTAAGCTTATATTCTCTCGGTGTAATGCCGTTGAATTTGAAGAAAGAGGCATAAAACGACTGTCTGTTGGCAAAACCTACCATGTCGCTGATGTCTTCCATATTCAAATCACGATATCGTTTGTCAACAAGAAGCGTCATTGCTTCCTCTATACGATATTTGTTGACAAACGAGGTGTAGTTCATGTGAAACTTCACATTCACCACAGCAGAGATATAGCGTGTGTTTGTCCCCAAGTCTTCTGCTAACTGTTTGGCTGAATAATCCTTGTCCTTGTACTTTTTTTGTATGAGGATGATGTTCAAGATTTTCCCTTTCAACTCATCCATCAGTTCAGGACTGACAAGACTGCGATAAGCGGCGTTCTTGTCCTTTTTTTCCGTAATATTATACTTTGCCATAGTTTCAGCTATTTAAATCTCCGATTCAATGCGCAAATATAACATTAAATATTGAGACTATCAAGAAAAAGTCAAAAAATATGATGTTTTAGGGGTGTTGTTTTTGTAAATATAGCGTCAAAACCGAGATGCATATATTGAAAAAGCGCATTCATCTTCACAGATGGATGCGCTTTCGGTAAAAACCGTTTTAATTGGTAGGCCAGTTAAAAACTGGCAGGATTCAGCTTAATTACAATCAGAAATATTTTTAAAGATGAAGACTCTGCTTGATGGCAGCAATCTTCTCGTTTGCTTCTTTGTCACAACGTTCATAACATCCGGCGCATTTCATCGTGCCTTTCACCTCGATGTAGAACTTAATCTTGGGCTCTGTGCCTGATGGACGTACGCTCACCTTGGTATCATCATTGCAGAACCACTGCAGCACATTGCTCGTCTCCGGCATGGCAAGCTTTGTCTTGTTGCCTTGAGCGTCTGTAGCCTCAAGCGTCTGATAGTCTTTCCAAAGCACAATCTTGCTGCCACCCAACTCCTTCGGAGGGTTGTTGCGGAAATCAGTCATCATCTGCTTGATTTCATCTGCACCAGTTTTGCCGGGACGAACCACGTTGACCGTAAACTCCTTGGAGAATCCATACTCAAGATATATGTCCATCAACAAGTCATAGAGCGACTTACCCTGATCTTTTGCATAGGCGCAAATCTCAGCGAGCAGTGAGCAAGCGGAAACAGCATCCTTGTCACGTACAAAGTCTTCTGCCAAGAATCCGTAGCTTTCCTCTCCACCACCGATATATTGCTGTTTGCCTTCAGAAAGGCGTATTTCACGGGCAATCCATTTGAAACCTGTATAACAGTCGCGCATCTCAATATGCTGCTTTTCTGCTATTTTACGAATCACCTCTGTGGTCACAATCGTCTTCACAATGAAGTCTGTCGGCTTCATCAGTCCTTTCTTTTGACGGTTGGTTATAATGTAATAGAGGAAGAGCAAGCAGGTTTGGTTGCCATTGATGAGAATCCATTCTCCCTTGTCGTTTTTGCAAGCCATACCCACACGGTCTGCATCCGGGTCGGAAGCCATCACAATGTCCGCATCGATTTCCTTGGCATCACGAAGGGCCAGAGTCAGTGCCTCACCGTTCTCTGGGTTTGGACTCTTCACCGTTGGGAAGTCGCCACTTTTCACCATCTGTTCCTTCACACAATGTACATTTTCGAATCCCCAAAGTTTCAACGAACGAGGAATCAGCATCATGCCTGTTCCGTGAAGAGGTGTGTAGACAATCTTGAGGTCTTTTTGGCGGCTGATGACTTCAGGGTCAATGGACAAAGTCTTGATTTTCTCAAGATACACCTTGTCGATTTCTTCGCCAATGATTTGGATAAGTTCTTTATTGCCCTTAAATTTCACATCCTCAACCTTCACTTTGTTCACCTCGTCGATGATACCCGTATCATGTGGTGCGAGCACTTGGGCACCGTCTTCCCAATAGGCTTTGTAGCCATTGTACTCACGAGGATTGTGGGAGGCCGTGATGTTCACGCCACTTTGGCATCCGAGATGACGAATGGCAAACGAGCACTCTGGTGTCGGGCGCATATCATCAAAAAGATACACCTTGATACCGTTGGCAGAGAAAATGTCAGCTACCGTCTCTGCAAAAAGACGACTGTTGTTTCGGCAGTCATGACAAACGACCACAGAAATCTGCTTGCGGTCGGCGAAATTCTTCTTGAGATAGTTTGCAAAACCTTGCGTGGCCAAACCTACTGTATAGATATTCATTCTGTTGGATCCCGCGCCCATGATGCCGCGAAGTCCACCGGTTCCAAATTCCAAATCCTTGTAGAAACTTTCGATCAAATTAGTCTTGTCATCAGCTTCTATCATTTCCTTCACTGCTTTTTGTGTGTCTGCGTCAAAAGCCGGAGTGAGCCCTTGCTGGGCGTTGGCAACACATTGGGAGATGAGTTCTTGATTGTTTTCCATAATGCTTAAATGTTGATTGTGTTGCAAAGATAAGTCTTTTCATTGAAAAAACAAATTATTTTAGTAAAACTTTTTTGTATTGTCTTCGATTTGCACTACCTTTACAGAATGTAGGCTACATCTCAACAATAAAAATAAAAGCGAAACAAGTTCCCTTTTATTTTGTATTGTCTTCGATTTGCACTACCTTTGCGCTATGGAAATATATTTCAAGGGGCTGTTTATCGCCTTGTCTACTTTTTTGATTATCGGTGCCTTCCATCCTATTGTCATAAGGACGGAATATTATTTCGGCACCAAACCTTGGTGGATTTTTCTGTTGCTGGGAGTGTTGAGCATCTGTTCTGCCCTCTTTGTTGCTGATGTTTTCTGGTCGGCATTGCTGGGGGTGCTCGGTGCATCTCTCCTTTGGTCTATCGGCGAACTGTTCGAGCAGAAACAACGCGTCAAAAAGGGATGGTTTCCGATGAACCCCAAAAGAAAGGATGATTACAAATGAAAACAACACTCATTCTCGTTGGCAAGACAGTCAACAAGCATTTTGTCGCTGGTATCAAAGACTATGTCGAACGTATTGGCCATTATATGCCATTCGACATCATCACCATTCCCGAACTTAAAAACACGAAGAAACTGACTGAGGAACAGCAAAAAACGGCTGAGGGAGAAATGATATTGAAATTGGTCCAACCTTCAGACACCGTTGTTTTGCTTGACGAACACGGGAAAGAAATGCGCAGCATCGAGTATGCCGCTTGGTTGGAAAAGAAACAACAGACATCTCGCCGAATCTTATATATAATAGGTGGACCATATGGATTCTCTGAAGCCGTCTACCAACGAGCCAACGACAAGATATCGTTATCGAAGATGACCTTTTCCCATCAAATGGTACGCCTCATATTTGTGGAACAGCTTTATCGTGCCTGCACCATCATCAAAGGCGAACCCTATCATCATGAATGAAAAACATCACTACTCATGAACGGATTATATACGATTCTGTTGCTCGTCTTGAGCAACATTTTTATGACTTTGGCCTGGTATGGCCATTTACGGCTTCAAGTTTCCGGCGTCAGCAAGGCTTGGCCTATAATCGGAGTCATAGCTTTCTCTTGGGGCATTGCCTTTTTTGAATACTGCTGCCAAGTGCCTGCCAACCGAATGGGATTCGCCGGCAATGGCGGTCCTTTTACATTGGTTCAACTCAAGGTCATCCAAGAGTGCATCAGTTTGTGTGTGTTCGCAGTTATGGCCAACATCTTGTTTCAAGGACAAAGTCTTCATTGGAATCACATACTGGCTTTCCTCCTCCTTGTCTGCGCTGTATATCTCGTATTTATGAAATGATATGGAAGAGACGAAAACTTCAAAAGAAGAAAGAAAGCTTCAACGAAAGCTGAGGGAGAAATTTGACAAGGCTCTGTTCGATTTTTCCATGATTGAGGAGGAAGACAAAGTGCTCATTGCTCTGTCGGGCGGTAAGGACTCCTTGTTTCTGACCGAAATGCTCGCTCAACGCATGCGCATATGGAAGCCCAAATTCACGGTGGAAGCTCTCCATGTACGGATGGGCCACATAGACTACCACACCTCCACCCGCTATTTGGAACAATTCTGTCAATCGTGCAACATACCATTACATATCGAAGAGACCGATTTCGACCCTGACACCGACAAGCGCAAGGTTCCATGCTTTCTGTGTTCGTGGTATCGCCGTAAGACTATCTTTGAGCAGGCTCAAGTCTTAGGGTGCAACAAAATCGCTTTGGGTCATCATCAAGACGATATCATACACACGGCTCTGCTCAACCAGTTTTTTCAAGGCAGGTATGAGACTATGCCTGTCAAACTGAAACTTGAAAAAATGCCGCTCACCATCATTCGGCCGCTCTGTTTGATGGCGGAGTCGGATATCAAAAGAATGTCCGAACTGCGACAATATGAAAAACAAGACAAACTTTGTCCTTATGAATCAAGTAGCAACCGAGACTATGTTACCCGATTGTTCCAAGAAGTGGAACGGCATAATCCTGAAGCACGGCACTCGATGTGGCACGCATTTGAGAAATCTGGTATTTTACTCAAAAAAGAGGAAAAAGAATCATAGCGCCAATTTCGCACTCTATATTTGCCAAAATCTTTTGACTGCAAGCTAGATAACAGGCTTTCTCCGATGTTTGACATGATAAAGTCAAGAATGGTAGATTAAAAATAATTCGAAAAAAGTCAAGAAAAAATTTGGCGGTTTCGTTCAAAACACCTACCTTTGCACTCGCAATTAAGAAATGAGGCTCCGTAGCTCAACTGAATAGAGCATCTGACTACGGATCAGAAGGTTACGGGTTTGAATCCCATCGGAGTCACAAATCTATTTAAAAGAGGATGTTATTGTATAACACCCTCTTTTTTTTCGTATTCCACCACTTTCAATTCACCCAGCAATCAGATTCTCTACTACCCCACACTCTCTTCGGATTCTCGTAGCCGAGCTGATGCAATAGCTCTTCCTGCCGCTTGCGCAACGCTAAGTACTCCTCGTGACTTATACATTTATGGAAGACTTGTGAAGATTGCCTTCCTTTTGAGACTCTTTTTGCTATTTCTGTGACTATGTCATACGATTCATTTTGTTGTTAGACTTTCTATGCAAAGATAAGAATAGTTTTCAGAAATTCCACCCTTGCGCATTTTTCTTTCCTCTGAAGTTTTTCTGGCATTGTTATTAATGGCTTGTTTAGATAGGCTGAATGGCTTACTTAGGAATCCTAAATAGCCCAGTTGGACACTACAAGAAACTTTGTTGTACGTATGGAATAAACAACAAACAAAATCAATATGAAAATCAAGAACTACAGCAAAAAAGAAGCCACGCTCGCCCCTACCTTTCTCGGCAGCGTCGGCGAGGTATTCCTCGATGGCATCATAGAAACTCAGAGGGTCTTTCGCCATGCGCTCCTGCACATAGGCTTTCAGCTCCTTGTTGATGGGCGAGTCGATGTCGTACCACAGCGAGCGCATGAACTTGTTGAAGTCGTCACCGAACAAACCTCGCAGTCCTCTGTGCCCGACCACCTCGTGCCAGATAGTCTTCTCGGCAGTATAGGTGTCTTTCACGTTCGGCATATACAGATACACCTTCCCGGTCTTCTCGTCAAACCATCCAGTCACGTTCTTGTCTGCCTTCACATCGGCTTTCACCCTCGGGTCGGGGATGTCCTCCACATCGCCAATCATGTTCACGTGCACACCGAGCTTGTCACTCATCCTCTGCACATGATATTCCACCACACCCTCCGTCTGCGGTCTGCCAGCTCCGTCAACAGAGGTGGCTACACGGAAGTGGGTGCCGTCGGGGGCGGTGGCTGTAGAGGTTCCATTGGAGTAAGGGATATCCCTTACTCCCCAATCTCCGCCTTCCTCCTCGGCAATAAGGATAGGGTTCCCATCTATGATATGATACTTACCATTCTCATCACAAGCGATATTTGACATTACCACATCATGAATGATAACATTGTCCTTGTAAGGTGCATCCCAACCATAAGGGTCGAATTCAATCCCTCTTCTGGCGAATTGCCGTTTTACTTCTGGTCCTTCCTCTCTACTCCATTCAGAGATTTGTTCAAGGCATTTATCTGTTGGACAATCATCTTCATCCGTTTCATACGTGAATGATTTTGCGAACTTCTTTTGTTCAAGGACGATTCGGAACGCTCCTTCTTTATCACGAGAATAACCGATAACCTTTAATGCAGCATCGGGGTCAATGGTATTCATCATTGTTACTCTTTCAAGAAATCCATCGACACCACTCCTCTGGTTAAGTATCTTGTACGAAGCGAATTTTACGACCTTGTCTCCTACGAAATAGACAACTGATTCCATTCCAGTACGATTGGTTTCGTACCCTTTGGACGCATAATCATCTTCGTTTATCCAGTAACCGTTTTGCTTGGCCCATTCTTCGATTTCAGGAACGCAGGCATCCTCCCCGTTACTGCCCAAGTGAATATCGCCTGTCCCATTGTTGCTACTTCCACGTTGTAGGCTTTCGCTGCGTCCCTCCTGTTCTCGTAACCGAGCTGATGCAATAGCTCTACCTGCCGCTTGCGCAACGCTAAGCACTCCTCGTGACTCAAATTCTTCGGGAAGACTTGTGAAGATAGCCTTTCCTTCTGCAACTCTTCTTGCGATTTCTGAAACTGTGTCATAATATTCCTTTCCTTTTTTATTTTGCAAAGATAGGAACAATTCGTCTGATTTCCTATCCATGCCATCGTTTTTATTTCCCTTTTCATCGACAACGTCCACTTCCTTGTTGTGTCTGCCCGCACCCGACACAGCCACATAGGCGTCATAACTGTCCTTGTCGAAATGGTTCAAGAACTTGTCCAAGGCCGTCGACAAGTCGTTATAGGCGGAGTTCCTTTCGAACTCATCCGCACTGGCGAAACCTCCGTCAACGACTGCGTTCTTCTGAGAGATGTTGAAGAACTTCTTCACGCCGTCCACAAGACGGGACCAGAAGCCCATTTTCTTCAACGGCTCTCGCACGGCAGGGTTCGCCATCTCGGCTATCAGCTCGTCCTTGTTCTCCTTGCAATAGGACGGCAGACGCCATGACTCCGAACTGCCGATAATCTTCCTGTACAGATTGTCCAGTTCCTCCGCCGCCTCGCGCAATGGCTCGGGCAACCTCTCGGGGTCGTGGTCATACCAGTAGTTGGCGTAGGCTGTCACCGAGTGGATAAGCTCATGCGTCAGCACGCTGGCTCTCACCTCGCCCGTCATGTCCACGACCCTTCCCGTCTTCTCGTCCACCATCTGCTTGGCATTCCAGAAGTGGGCGTTGATTTGCAGGGTGTTGTCGTTCCGGTAGAAAGCGGCGGTTCTCGTGTTCTCGTCGTCAAACACGCTCACCTTCAAGCCCAAGTCCTTCGCCACGCCAAACACCTTGTCGAACAGATGGCCAAGCTCCTCGTTGCCCTTGTTGTTGGTATCGAACACGGCTCGCACATCGTCCATGCTCAACTTGGTGCCGGCGGTCATCGGCAGTACAATGTCGATGTCCTCGCCGTTGTACGAACGCTCCAGCTCGCTGTCCGTGCGCCCGCTGATGTCACGTATCATCTTTGACACGGCATTGCAATATTCTCTCAAGTCGTTGGCGAACACTGGCTTCTCCTTGTCGTTGGCGCCCTCGAATATTCTCTCGGCGATTTCCTCATCCGACATCTTCAGCACCTCGTTGCAGAAGTGGTACTGCGTCAGCACATTGTTGTCAATTTTCTTTACCTTGTCATAATCGTACCGCCACAGATAGACCGGCCGGGCGTAACGGGTGTTCCCTCTCTCGTCCTTGACAGGCATGACATATCCCATCTTGTTGAAGAATCTACCCGCAGGCTTGATGGAGATTGCCTTGTCGTCCGCATACAAATACGCATTCGCAGACTTGAATCCTTTCAGATTGACAAGTGACGCTCTCGCCTTGTTGGCATACTTCATGTTCTTCGCCGCAGGGTCAAGCACACGCTCGGGCATCTTCACACCCTTCAACTTCTTGAAGAAGTCCTCCATGTCCGTGGCGTCCGACAAGTCCACACGCTCGGTGTCCTTCCACTTGTCCCTCACTTCCTTTCTCGTAAGCTTGTCGATGACCACCACCTTGGCTTTCTGCGACACGCCTCCTGCCGAATAGGCGCAGGCTGGAAGCTTGATCTCGCCGGACAGGTGAAGGGCGGTGTTGCCGGCGACAAGCTCGTCCACAAACTTGTTCATGCTCTCCGTGTCGGGAACCACGGCCACCAGTCGTCCGCTGTCGTTCAAGTGCAGGACGGCTTTCTCCATGTGGGCCTTGGCGGTGGCTCCCTCTGCTCCGTTCGGAGAGTTCATCACCACCGTGTCGAACTTGTTCATCACGGACAGGTCTTCAAACTTGCCGTTCATCACTTGGGTCTTTCTTCCCTGCGCCTCTTGCGTGCCTCTTCTCACGCCGCCTGTGAGCAACATGAGGTCATTGCTCTTGTTGAGGTCGGGTTCGATGCTTAAGCTGCTGATGTCGGAAGGGATGTATCTCGACACGTTGCCTCTGCCGGCACTCGGCTCAAGGGTATTCTCACCCTCCTTCATCTCTGCCCATTCCACCATCTTGTAGCCCAATGGCTCGGGTGTGCCCATGTCGTCGATGTTCTCATCTTGGCTGTGGGTGCTCGTGTTGTAGTCCTCCACGGCGGCGTCATAGCCTTTCTTGCGCTTGTCGTCACGCATATCAAACTCACGCCCTCCATAGCCTTGGCCGTCCAGCGGAACATTGCCTGTCTTCGTGCGCACACCGCGCATGATGGAGTCCTTCAGTCCTCGGGCCATGCTGCCCAGGGCGAGGTTCTCCGTGTGGCGGCACGGCCGTTGAACTTGCCGGCAAACAAGGCTATCTCGTTGTCGATGCCCAGCAAGGGGTATTCAAAGATGGCGTTGCTCTTCTGGCCGATGCGGTAGATACGTCCCTCTGCCTGGATGAAGGCGATAGGACTCTGTGGTAGGGCGAGGTTCACCATCACTCGCTGGTGCTTGCCTGTGCGGTCGTGGAGGGAGATACCCTCCTTGCCCGACGCCTCCTGCACCACGATGATGTTCATGGAACTGTTGTCATCGTTAAAGGTCTCGATGTCACTGTGCTTCTGTCCCTTGCTGTCCGCTCCAGCGAACAGGCCCACATGGCGCACACGGTTGCCCTTCTCGTCCGTCTCCACCTTAATCTCGCCGTTGGCGATTCGCTCGTTGATGGCGTCGGTGATTCCTTTCCTCACGGCCTCGGCGGTCTGCGCATAATTCTTCTTGCGCGCGTCAAACTCTTTCTTGCTCGGCTTTCTCGCACCGAACATCAAGGCTTCCTCGTCCGTCATCTCGTGGGGAGCGTACTGCTTCACCACGTCTGCGTCCTCGGGGTCGAAGCACGCCTCGCCATATTTCCGTCCGGCCTCGTATGGGTCTGTCCGTCCGCCGAACGCAGCGTCTATATATTCCGCACGGCGCTTGTTCAACTCCGCCATCTCCTCGGGGGTGTAGTCGTGGGCGTCACCGAACAGGGAGCGCAGTTGTTGTCTCGGCATACGGTAGTCAAGGGACTGTTCCCATTGGAGAAGACCCGAGTGTTTCTCTGTGAACTTCTTCACTTCCTCCATGATGGCATTCGCTGTGGAGATGGACTGCTGGTCGTTCTGCCTGTACAGTTCGGCGGCTCTGTCCTCCGCATACTTCAAGACGGCTGCGAACGGAGGTCTGGCGAGTCCCATGTTGTCGTTCACACGGCGGTGGAACACCACCACTTTCCGTCCTCTCTTCAAGTGCTCGTTCAGGCGGTCACGGATGGCTGCCACCTTCATCGTCTCATACAGCACGCTCATGGTGTTGTAATTGCCGAAGATATCATTGACGAAGTCTCCGAATATCTTGGTCTCCGACATCTCCCTCAAAGCGGTGTTGAACTCGTTGGCGTGGCTCACGCTCACGGTCGGGAAATCACGTGAGTAGTCGTAACCGTTGTCGATGGTACGGCCGCTCATCACGCCCTTCTCCATCATGGCGTCGGCGAAACTGCGCTCCTCGGCGTCCAGCTTGTCGGCGTCCGTCACCTTAGGCTCCACTCTTCCGCTCGAGCCGATGACTTCGCCATGGGGGAACCACTTGCGGTAGAAAGCGTTTATCGCCTTGTTCCGGGCCATGGCATATTCCTCCGCACTCGCTCCCTCGGGCAGCTCGGGCATATTGTACTTGAACAGGTAGCCCTCGGCATACTCAAGGTTCTCGCGCGTATTGAACGGCGTGGCGGAGAGGAACAACACCTTGGTCTTGCCGACGCTCTCACGTGCCTTCTTGTTTATCTCGGGCATCGCCTTCTCCTGCTCACGCTCTATTTCTTGAAGCCGTGCGTCAATCTCACGCAACCGCTGCAATTCCGCATCGGTCACATCGGAGTTCAGACTCGCCTCGTCGATGGTCTCGCTGCCGTGTAGCAGAGGTCTCATCTCCTTCAGCAACCGCTCCTGCTCCCTCCACAACGGATGCGCCATCATCAAACGCTCCTGCGCGTGGGTGAAGTCCTTGTTCGTCAAGCGGTAGTGGGCGGTGGTCGTGGAGGTCTCGGTGGCGTTCTTGCTCTCCATCAACTTGTGGCTCTCGTCATAAATCACCAAGTCGAAGGTGTCCTCCATCAACGCCCTGTTGTCACGGAAGTTGGCGAAGGTCGTGATCACGGCGCCCTCGCCTTTGTCCTCCTTGGCACCCTTGCCGTTCTTCGATACAAGCGGATGAAGGGTGATGCCGAGGTTCTTGGCGTCTTCCGTCCAGTCCGTCACCTTCTCCTGCGAGGGGGTCACGATGAGCACACGGCCCTTGCCCTGCTTGATGAAACGCTTGGCGATGCCGAGTCCTGTGTAGGTCTTGCCGGTTCCCGTTCCGTTGGTGAACAGCATGCCGTTGCCGCCGCCATGCTCGTCATCGGCATGGCTCGGGTCGAAGAACTGGGTCTCGGCTTTCATCACGTCCTCCTGCTGGTCGGGAAGGAGGAACGGCAGGGTCTCGGCGATGTTGTCGCGGTCACCCACCTTCACGGCCACGCTTTCCGCAGCCTTCTGTGCCCTGCGCTTCTCGTCAAGGGTTATTGAGAGTGCGGCGCGCAGTTTCTCCCTGCCTATCTCCGCCGCCCACTTGCCGATGGTCTGACGCTTGCCCTCAAAGGTATAGTCGGTGTCCCACAGCGAATGGATGTAGCGGTCCACCTCCTCGTCCGTCAAGTCGGGGAAGGTGCCATGAATCGTGTCGCCGAAGTTGTTCCTCATGCCCTCAAACCACCGTTCTATCTTCTCGCCGAACAGACGGAGTCCATTGTAGGCGGCATCGCCGAAGGCTTTCAATATCTTCGGATACAACTTCGCCTGCTCTGCGTTCTTCGGCATCATCTTGTTCACGATGGGGATGATGTCGAGAGGGTTGACGGTGGCTTTCAGCGTGCCGTCATTCTTCTTGCCAGCCTTGCGGAACTGGTCGAGAAGGTCTTTCAGTCTGTTTGCCGCTGCGTCAAAGTCGGCTTGGGCTGACGGCTTATTTCCTCCAGCGCCTTCTCCACCTTTCGGTGCAGCTCCTCGCTTGCCTCCTGCAGGTCGAGTTCCGCCAGCGTTGCCGCCTCGTCCGGGTCGCCCACTTCGGGAAGATACCCCCTCCACTGAGGATGCTTCTCCACCCACAGGCTGATTGCCTCCTTCTCCATCAGAAACGGCAGGGCCACTCGGACGGCTCTCGCCACCGTTCTCTCGCCCGGGAACATCTGCTCCACCTTGGCCGTTATCCACTTGTCCAGCAGTTCCTCCGTCTCGTCCAGATCCGGCTGCTGCATCATCTCCGCCATCCATGTGTGGCGTGTCGGCAGGGACGCTATCGCCCTCACCGTCTTGTCGTCTATTCCTAACATTGTCGTAAACTAAATTATAAAATAACGTTGATTGTGGGTTCTTGTTGCCGTCGAGGTACGACTGCGCCTGTTGTCGGGCATACTCGTCAGAGTCAGCGTCCCCCGTGTCGTAAGAGTCTATCTCCTCCTTGGTCAGCGGATGTTCCTCCATATCCTTGGCTCTTGCCGCAGCCTTTTCCTCGGGAGTCTGCTCCTTCTGCTGTCCGTTGCGTTTCATCTGCTCGGCCTTGAACTCGTCCGCCGCCTCCTCCATTCCCTTGACAGGGTCGGAAGAAGCTCCGCCAGCCTTGGGTCCTTCCTCGTGCGGATCTACTTTCTTCGGCTCCGATTCTTCGGAACCCTCAATCTTCCTCGGGTCAACACCCTTTGCCCAGTCGGCAAGCACCTTGTCAGCCACTTCCTCGGCTGTGGTGAAGTGGATGTGCAGCATATCTGCCACCCCATGCCAAAACTTGGTAAGAGCCTCCTTCACCCTGTCTATGAACCCTTGCGTCTCTACACTCTCGCCGACAGTCTTTCCCTGTTCCTCTGCTAGACGGCGCACGACATCCTCAAGTTTCTTCGTGCCCTCACGGCCGGAGAATGTGGCTATCATCTCGTCATAAAGGTCGTCACCCTCAAGTTCTGGATAAAGTTTCTTCACTTCCTCCTTGAGACCTTCCACCTTGTCGAAGAGCGACTTCACGTTCTCCCACTCCTTGGGATTGCGACGGCGCAGAGCCTCGCTCCACAAGTGGGTATACTCATGCAGGGGCGTCTCTGGCTTCATTTTTTTCGTGTCGAGATAAATCCTGTCACCATCCGTGAAACCATACACCTCCCCATCCTTGGTGCGGAAGAAACGAATTTTGCTTAAATCTAAAACTTTTTCGCTCGGGTTGTAGGACATTCCAACATTTTCAAGTAACTTTGCACCTGTAATAGAGTTGTTCGTATTGGGGTTATCACCTTCGGGTTTAACCAATGTTCCTTCGAGCAACTCTATTTTTGTTGCTTCGTATGAATGCGTATTGTGTGGAAGTTTTTTATTTCTTACATCTTCTTTTAATGTAATCTTCACACGATATATCCTTCCATCAATGGTCACCGCGCCATAACACCGATGCACAAGAACATCTTTGTTTACGCCATTTTCGGGCCTGCGCTTTCCATTCTCGCCCTTCACGAAGTCAGGATGTGTTTCCACGTCAATGCTCGTACGCAATACTTCGGGAAGAACCTTCAGTACAGCCATGTGCACATCCTTGCTGTCGCTCTTGTCTACAGCACTTTGAGACAAGAATTTGTCTATGGCAGTATTACTTATACGAACATCACCTTTACCTCCAGTTTCCTCATTGGTATAAGTCTTGGAAATATTCCCTTTCGCCCAAGTCTTTGCTTCATTATAATTTTTGAATCCATGGTTGGAATCTGTTGTCACCACATCAACCTTCTTATCAGCAAGTCCGGGTTCAACACGTCCGAGTGGATATTGCTCATAATCATACGGTTCCCCGAACGACATCTTTTTAATGTCGCCTCCTTCAGCCTCCTTGATTCTCTCCTCGGCTTTCTTTTCGTCCGTCACTACCTCGACTCCCGTCTGCTCGGTTATCTCCGTGGCTACCTTCTTGACAGCCTCGTCTACTTGCTGCTGGGTTTCTGTAGGCTTCTCTTCGCCATTTCCACCTCCTGTTTCTTTTGCAGGTTCTTCATCGCTTGCAGCATGATTGCCGCCTTCTCCTTCTTTAAGTCTTTCATCTTTTCCATATAACTTAATGTCGTTTTCTTTGATTATCTTGCTTATCTCAAGGAACTGCTTGACAAGCTCCTCACGGCTGAGGTTCTCGCCGAACATGTCACTCTCGCCTGTGCTGCGCACCTTGGCGACATCGTTGTACTCCCTCATCAAGTCACGGAACAACGCAGTGTTGCCCTCCAACGCTTGCGCCAAAGCCTGCGCCACCTGCGAGTATTTCTCGCGCGCACTCTCGTCAAAGGCATCGTCCTGTCTGAGGTAGTCGCTCACGTTCATCTTGCTGCGCTTGGCATTGTAGAGCAACTGGATGGCGTTGTCTATCTCGTCACGCAGCGAGTACTCGCCGAGCTTCATGTTCTCTATCACCGAGCGGATGCCGTTCACAACCTTGTTCTTCAGTTGGTTGTCGATGCCCATCATGCTGATGGTCTCCTCCTTGAAGATGCCGCCCAGCAAAAGGTTCTTCACAAACTCCTTGCCTTGCGGCGACAGACGCTCGCCATCGGCATCCAGCAACGCTGCCACCTCGTTCTGACCGATAACTCCTTTCTGGACTAACGTCTTCACAAGGTCGTTTATTGCCTTCGGATTGTTAAAGAAGGCGTCAAGACTTCCTTGGCCGTCTATCTCGGACACGATGGCGCCCACCTCGTCCGACGACAATTTCTTGCTGATACTGATAGCTTGCTGCGTGTTGCTCTGGCTCTTTTCTCTTGAGCGGTTGAACTTGGCGAAGGTGGCGGAATCGTATGGCAGCGGCTCGTCGGGAATGAACACGATACGGGCATGGTCGAGTTTGTCAAGGTCTTCGGCTTTCATTCCGAACCCCTCGGCATTCTCGTTTCTCGCTTCCACATATTTTCCGTCAGTTCCGTTCTTGGCAGCCAACTGCCCGGCCATGGTCCTTCCGTTTCCGCTGATGACACGTCCGTCGGGGTTGACGACTGGAATGTCGCTTATCGCCTGACCGCCATAGTCGCGCCCCATGGCGTCCGTCACTTGCTGAGCGTCCTTGTCCGTGGCGTAGTCCCTGTCGTTCACGGTGTGTCCGTTCGCATCCAAGGGAGCACCCTCGTGCGGCTTGTAGCTGTTGAAGGGGTCGTGGCTCGGTACAAGGCTCATGGCGGGAACGGCGACATAGCGTCCCTTTATCTTCTCTCCGTTGGGCAGTGTGATGGAACCTCGCCTTCCCTCCACCTTCGGAGCCTCCATAAACTTGCGGACAGCCTCGTTCTGCGCTTCAGTCTGCGGCTGCTCCTGTGGAACATTTCCTCTTTCGTCATCAACATTTTCCGACACCTTCTTGGCGGTCATCGCCTTCTTGATGTCGGTATAGAGGTCGAGTTCCTTCCGTGCCGTCTCGACGGCTTCCTTCTTGGCTTTCTCCGCCTCGAGGATGTCAGCGTCGTCGGCAGTGTAGTCCACCTTCACTTTCTCGGCTTTCTTCACCGCAGCCTCCGCTCTCTTGATTTTTCCGTCCACCACTTTCTCGGCATCATCGCCAAAGGTGCTTGTCAGATATTCCGCCCCCTGCTCCGGTGTCATCTTCGAATAGTCCGCCGTAGGACGACCCTTGGAATCCTTCGTCATTGGCACTGGCGTACCGTCCTTGAATGTTAAAGTTGTATTATTGCCATTGCCGTTTGAAGATTTATTCGTATCTTTGCTTTCGAGACCGATGCTTTGGTGTGAAGCGCTGCCAGACTGTTGCCGCTTATTGAACTCTTACTGGTGGGAACACTTGCGGATGCGGCATCTGTAGAAGAGGATTCATTTTTCGCGCCCCTCTCCCAAAGCAGCGGTCTTTTTTCAAGACCTTTAATTGCTTCATATCCAGAAGTTTTCAATCCATAGAACTCACCATTGTCAGAATTAATAAGGATTGTAATGGCACGTTTACCTGTTCGATTTCTTCCATTTTCAATAGAGAATACCAACGCTCCATCATTACCAAGTCTTACATGGTCGAAGTTTGTCATCACGTCACGCACAAAGCGAATGGCTTCATTTTCATTTTTGAAACCCAACTCTTTGTTATGGCGAGCCAACATGTGCTGAATCATAGAAGGAGTAAGACGGAACGGTGCTTTTGTGTAGCCTATGCTATCAAAAACTTCATCTGGAATCTGAGCCAAGTCTATACGACATCCTCAAGTTTCTTCGTGCCCTCACGGCCGGAGAATGTGGCTATCATCTCGTCATAAAGGTCGTCACCCTCAAGTTCTGGATAAAGTTTCTTCACTTCCTCCTTGAGACCTTCCACCTTGTCGAAGAGCGACTTCACGTTCTCCCACTCCTTGGGATTGCGACGGCGCAGAGCCTCGCTCCACAAGTGGGTATACTCATGCAGGGGCGTCTCTGGCTTCATTTTTTTCGTGTCGAGATAAATCCTGTCACCATCCGTGAAACCATACACCTCCCCATCCTTGGTGCGGAAGAAACGAATTTTGCTTAAATCTAAAACTTTTTCGCTCGGGTTGTAGGACATTCCAACATTTTCAAGTAACTTTGCACCTGTAATAGAGTTGTTCGTATTGGGGTTATCACCTTCGGGTTTAACCAATGTTCCTTCGAGCAACTCTATTTTTGTTGCTTCGTATGAATGCGTATTGTGTGGAAGTTTTTTATTTCTTACATCTTCTTTTAATGTAATCTTCACACGATATATCCTTCCATCAATGGTCACCGCGCCATAACACCGATGCACAAGAACATCTTTGTTTACGCCATTTTCGGGCCTGCGCTTTCCATTCTCGCCCTTCACGAAGTCAGGATGTGTTTCCACGTCAATGCTCGTACGCAATACTTCGGGAAGAACCTTCAGTACAGCCATGTGCACATCCTTGCTGTCGCTCTTGTCTACAGCACTTTGAGACAAGAATTTGTCTATGGCAGTATTACTTATACGAACATCACCTTTACCTCCAGTTTCCTCATTGGTATAAGTCTTGGAAATATTCCCTTTCGCCCAAGTCTTTGCTTCATTATAATTTTTGAATCCATGGTTGGAATCTGTTGTCACCACATCAACCTTCTTATCAGCAAGTCCGGGTTCAACACGTCCGAGTGGATATTGCTCATAATCATACGGTTCCCCGAACGACATCTTTTTAATGTCGCCTCCTTCAGCCTCCTTGATTCTCTCCTCGGCTTTCTTTTCGTCCGTCACTACCTCGACTCCCGTCTGCTCGGTTATCTCCGTGGCTACCTTCTTGACAGCCTCGTCTACTTGCTGCTGGGTTTCTGTAGGCTTCTCTTCGCCATTTCCACCTCCTGTTTCTTTTGCAGGTTCTTCATCGCTTGCAGCATGATTGCCGCCTTCTCCTTCTTTAAGTCTTTCATCTTTTCCATATAACTTAATGTCGTTTTCTTTGATTATCTTGCTTATCTCAAGGAACTGCTTGACAAGCTCCTCACGGCTGAGGTTCTCGCCGAACATGTCACTCTCGCCTGTGCTGCGCACCTTGGCGACATCGTTGTACTCCCTCATCAAGTCACGGAACAACGCAGTGTTGCCCTCCAACGCTTGCGCCAAAGCCTGCGCCACCTGCGAGTATTTCTCGCGCGCACTCTCGTCAAAGGCATCGTCCTGTCTGAGGTAGTCGCTCACGTTCATCTTGCTGCGCTTGGCATTGTAGAGCAACTGGATGGCGTTGTCTATCTCGTCACGCAGCGAGTACTCGCCGAGCTTCATGTTCTCTATCACCGAGCGGATGCCGTTCACAACCTTGTTCTTCAGTTGGTTGTCGATGCCCATCATGCTGATGGTCTCCTCCTTGAAGATGCCGCCCAGCAAAAGGTTCTTCACAAACTCCTTGCCTTGCGGCGACAGACGCTCGCCATCGGCATCCAGCAACGCTGCCACCTCGTTCTGACCGATAACTCCTTTCTGGACTAACGTCTTCACAAGGTCGTTTATTGCCTTCGGATTGTTAAAGAAGGCGTCAAGACTTCCTTGGCCGTCTATCTCGGACACGATGGCGCCCACCTCGTCCGACGACAATTTCTTGCTGATACTGATAGCTTGCTGCGTGTTGCTCTGGCTCTTTTCTCTTGAGCGGTTGAACTTGGCGAAGGTGGCGGAATCGTATGGCAGCGGCTCGTCGGGAATGAACACGATACGGGCATGGTCGAGTTTGTCAAGGTCTTCGGCTTTCATTCCGAACCCCTCGGCATTCTCGTTTCTCGCTTCCACATATTTTCCGTCAGTTCCGTTCTTGGCAGCCAACTGCCCGGCCATGGTCCTTCCGTTTCCGCTGATGACACGTCCGTCGGGGTTGACGACTGGAATGTCGCTTATCGCCTGACCGCCATAGTCGCGCCCCATGGCGTCCGTCACTTGCTGAGCGTCCTTGTCCGTGGCGTAGTCCCTGTCGTTCACGGTGTGTCCGTTCGCATCCAAGGGAGCACCCTCGTGCGGCTTGTAGCTGTTGAAGGGGTCGTGGCTCGGTACAAGGCTCATGGCGGGAACGGCGACATAGCGTCCCTTTATCTTCTCTCCGTTGGGCAGTGTGATGGAACCTCGCCTTCCCTCCACCTTCGGAGCCTCCATAAACTTGCGGACAGCCTCGTTCTGCGCTTCAGTCTGCGGCTGCTCCTGTGGAACATTTCCTCTTTCGTCATCAACATTTTCCGACACCTTCTTGGCGGTCATCGCCTTCTTGATGTCGGTATAGAGGTCGAGTTCCTTCCGTGCCGTCTCGACGGCTTCCTTCTTGGCTTTCTCCGCCTCGAGGATGTCAGCGTCGTCGGCAGTGTAGTCCACCTTCACTTTCTCGGCTTTCTTCACCGCAGCCTCCGCTCTCTTGATTTTTCCGTCCACCACTTTCCCGGCATCATCGCCAAAGGTGCTTGTCAGATATTCCGCCTCCTGCTCCGGTGTCTCTTCGAATAGTCTGCCGTAGGACGACCCTTGGAATCCTCTGTCATAGGAACTGGTGTGCTGCCCTTGAATGTTAAAGTTTGTTTATTCTCGCCACCGTTTGTGGAATTATTACTATTTTTGGATACGGAAGGTTCAGGCGAATTGATACCGAGACCGAAGGCTTGATTGTCGGAAGATGTAGGGCCTTGCGAATCGCTACGAGGAACCGACTCTTCCATCTGTGTTTTCGGATGCAGACTGGACCCTCCTTTTATGTATACGACCTTACCGTCTTTCATAAGGTTCTTTATACGATTTTCGCTTTCTCTTGGTTTGACACGACAACTTCCTTGCCATCCTTTTGAACGGTTACAGAAGTGAAGTGATACATACGCTCTCCATTCTTACCCTTAAATGATTTTATGAAGATGTAAGAACTGCCACGCTCTGTCTGTTCTCCAGTTTTTGCACGACTCGCATCCTCTATTATTATATCCGGGTTCTCAAGTGTAGGCTTAACCATACCAAGCTTGCCGTTTCTTCCAAGACGAGCAAGTTTTAGATATTGGTTCTCGCCCATCTTCACCTCACCCAACGGTGTATTCATTTTGCCGTCCTCGCCAAACTCGGCGGTCCAGTTCTCGGGTGTCAAAGGAAGATCGCGTGCAGGTTCTGCACGTTTCTCCATTTCCGCGACAAGATTTTCTGCCTCTTCCGCAGTCAATGATTGGTCTATTCTATTTTGCAATTCATTTGCAACTGCATAAGGTCTCTCTTCTGCGTTAACGTTTTCCGGGGTAAATCTCTTGTGGTAAAAAATTGTTTTGGCGATGGCAAGGAAACTACATTTATTCCTGTGAAATTGTACTGGAGGGAAGCTAAGAAGATATTAAAACCTCCTGTCTTGGCTATTCAAAATTATCAAGGAAAGCATGTAAAAGGCTATATGTATCCTACATTTTTTGATGACACTCGTACAAGTATTAATGCAGGTGTGATGCAGAATACATCTATGTTTTCGGGAGAATGGTGGTATCTTTATAATCTTGATTCTGACAAAGCCCGAAATATATCTTACTGGGATTATTCGTATAGTCGTAAGCCAAAATCTCTAAAATCTCGCTTGAAAGAGATGAAAAAAGATTTCAAGGAATATCCACAGGTTTGTGAAACGGTTGAAAAACAAGGTTTGACCGCAGAGCAGATTAGCGAGAACCCTACCATTCTTCTTGAAATTCTTGACAAGAGTCTGCAATAACATTTTGTCTTTTCCCACATGCCTCAATCCGTGTATCTTAGCGACAAAAACAAGTCCGCCCATACTCAAAATCTCCTACACGCCCTCCGAATACAGTTTCACCACTGACCTCCCCACGGAAATCGCCATCTCCACCGATGCCACCGCCATTGACATCACCGT
>CAKPTK010000025.1 GCA_934190685.1 uncultured Prevotella sp. | reverse complement strand
TTACTGGCGGATTCGTTACAAACAACAGAATGGACTACTTATGGAGAAAAGGCGGACTAACGGAATTTTCACCATGGTGAAAATTCCGTTAGTGGCACACTAATGCATCGCTAATGGCATACTAACGACTTATAAATGGGCGAGTAGGTTTTGGGAAATGTGAATTTATTTTACAAGGAATAGTAGGTGTTGAGTTACTTGATGCGGAAAACAGAACTGTAGTTGTGTAGGATAATGTATGATTTGTGTATGATTTATGTATGATAGATTTGAATGTATTTTGTTTAAAATCAATAAGTTCTATGCAATTTGTGTAGAGATGTATGATTCTTGTTGAAATTTCTCATGCGCGCGTGCGCGTAAAGGAAAATTTAAATTGTATATACGGGAAAACGAAGAAACGCTTGCTCCAAAGTATGGAACAAGCGTTTCTTGCGGTGTGTACGGGACTCGAACCCGTGACCTCCTGCGTGACAGGCAGGCATTCTAACCAGCTGAACTAACACACCAGTGCTGATTTGCGGGTGCAAAGGTATGGCTTTATTTCTGATTCTCCAAATGTTTGCTTGATGTTTTAACGTCTTTTAAAGAACGAGATACAAAAACGTGGTGCTCGTGGAAGCGATTGGGGGAAAATGGAATGGGGAGATCTTCCTCGCTTGGAAATCTCCCCATCTCTCTTTTCTTATCCTTTATGCAAAATATGTAATTCTGTTTTTAGATGAGCGGCATGCCCATCTCGGCACATTGCTTGCGCATATCTTCTGGCCAAATGCTGGCTTGAATCTCGCCGATGTGCGCCTTGTGGAGCATCACCATGCACAGACGGCTCTGTCCGATACCGCCACCGATGCTCAAAGGCAACTTGCCGTCGAGGAGTTGACGGTGGAAATAGAGTTTCTCGCGTTCTTCCTCACCCTCAAGTTTCAACTGTCGGAGCAGGCTCTCCTTGTCCACACGGATACCCATGGAGGACAGTTCGAACGAGTGGCCCAATACAGGATACCAAATGAGAATGTCGCCATTGAGTCCTGCCAAACCATTTTCCGCCACGGTTGACCAGTCATCGTAGTCGGGGGCACGTCCGTCGTGCTTTTTGCCGTCGGAGAGTTTTCCGCCGATGCCAATTACGAACACTGCGCCATACTTGCGACAAATGGCGTCTTCACGCTCTTTCGGTGTCTTGTCAGGATACATCTGGAGCAGTTCCTCGCTGTGGATGAAATGGATTTTCTCAGGTAGGAACGGCTTGATTTGAGGATAGGTCTCGCAGGTCAGGTATTCGGTGCGGCGGATGGCGGAGTAGATGCGCTCCACGATGTTTTTGAGAAAGGCGATGGTGCGCTGCTCACGTGTGATGACCGCCTCCCAGTCCCACTGGTCGACATAGAGCGAGTGGAGGTTGTCCAACTCCTCGTCGGCACGGATGGCATTCATGTCGGTATAGATACCATAGCCCGGTTCGATGTGGTATTCTGCCAGGGTCAAGCGTTTCCACTTGGCGAGTGAATGTACAACTTCTGCCTTGGCATCACCCAAATCCTTGATAGGAAAGGTGACGGCACGCTCCACACCATTGAGGTCGTCGTTGATGCCCAGTCCCTTTAGGACGAACAATGGGGCGGTGACACGACGCAGACGCAATTCTGTGGAGAGATTCTGCTGGAAGAAATCTTTTATCAGTTTGATACCCTGCTCGGTCTGCTTGGTGTCAAGCAGTTGGGCATAATCTATTGGTTGTATTAATTTGCTCATTCAATGTCTTGTTTAGTTACAATGCTGCAAAGGTATAGCTTTTATAGATAAAGTGCAAGTGTTTTGCGGAATATTTTCTCATATTGGCAATATTTAAGGCTTACACGTTGACTTTTTATTATTAAAATAAGGTCTCTTTCTTGACATATTGTCGGAAGAGAAAAGTGAGAACTCCTTCTTGTGTTTGTTTTATTATAATGTATAAAGAGGGGAAATAGAAAAAATATATTAATTTTGCAGTTGGTTGTGCTTTCTGTGCGTATTATAAAAGAGACAAGGACAACGAATTGTATCACTAAAACATAAATGAAAGACATGAAAAAAATCTTTTGCCTCGTTTTCGCCTGCTTGATGACCATGGGTATGAGTGCAGGTAACGAAGACAAGTATGGAGCGCTCTATGAGGGCCTTCCGTTCAAGATGGACAAAGTGACAACACCGCAGTTTCCCGCCAATGAGGTCAACCTCAAGGATTTCGGTGCTGTGGGTGACGGCTCGTCGCTGTGCACCGAGGCCTTTGCCAAGGCTTTTGCCGCACTCGAAAAGATGGGTGGCGGAAAACTTGTGGTGTCTCAGGGTGTGTGGTTCACAGGTCCCATCCAGTTGAAGAGTAATGTGAACCTACATTTGGAAAAGGGCGCTATCATCCTTTTTTCTCCCGATCCAGCCCTCTACACCGTCACCCGTACCTCTTTTGAAGGACTTGAGACACGTCGTTGCCAATCACCTATATCGGGTATAAACCTCACAAACGTGGCCATCACAGGGCAGGGGGTCATCGACGGCAACGGTGAATACTGGCGCCCGCTGAAGCGCATGAAGGTGACCGAGAGCCAGTGGAAAGCCATCACTTCACGTGGCGGAGCATTCAAGAACCCCAATTACTGGTTCCCCGATGAGGAGTCACTCAAGGCTGACAATGCCGCCAACATGAATGTGCCCAACGTGAAGTCGGAAACCGACTGGGGCAAGATCAAGCGTTTTATCCGTCCCGTCATGGTCAGCCTTGTGGGATGCAAGAACGTTTGGCTTCAAGGAGTGATTTTCCAGAATTCTCCTGCATGGAATCTTCATCCGTTGATGTGTCAGAATGTGTTGGTTGAAGGTGTGCAGGTGCGCAATCCTGCCTATGCGCAGAATGGCGACGGCATCGACCTCGAGTCTTGCAAGAACGCCCTCATCGTCAACTCCACCTTCGATGTGGGCGATGACGGCATCTGCATCAAGAGTGGCAAGGACGCCGATGGCCGTAAGCGCGGCATTCCTTGCGAAAACGTGATTGTCAATGGCTGTACAGTCTTCAAAGGCCATGGCGGTTTCGTGGTGGGCAGCGAGATGAGCGGTGGCGTGAAGAACATCGCCGTGAGCGACTGTCAGTTCCTCGGTACAGATGTGGGTCTTCGCTTCAAGAGTACCCGTGGACGTGGCGGTGTGGTGGAGAATATCTACATCAAGAACACTTCCATGTTTGACATTCAAACCGATGCCATCACCTTTGACCTCTATTACGGTGGCAAGTCTGCTGTTGAGGCGCTTGCCGACGGTGACGAGGCGAAGAACAAGAATGTGGTGAAATACAAAGTCGACGAGACCACTCCCTGTTTCCGCAATGTCTTTATCGATCACGTGATTTGCCGCACTGCTCGCCGTGCCGCCTATTTCAACGGCTTGCCAGAGATGCCTGTGAGCAATGTACAGATACGTGATGTGGAAATCAACCACGCGAAGGAGGGTATTGTGATGAACTATACGGACGGTGTGTTGCTGGACAATATCAAGGTGCTGTCTGAGGGCCACACGTTCAATGCCAAGAATTCAACCAACATCGACGTGAACGGAAAGAAATATAAGAAGGTGGACGGAAAGGGTGTCCAACTCGACTTATAGTTCAAATCATTGCGAAAATTCCCGCTCAAATATTTTGCGGTTCGTTCTTTTTGCCGTACCTTTGCAAAAGCTTCAGACGCGAGGCCTCGGTAGAGGTACTGCAAAAAGAGCGTAAGGACCCGTAGCTTAGCTGAATAGAGCGTCAGATTCCGGTTCTGAAGGTCATGGGTTTGAATCCCATCGGGTTCACGATTCAAGTCATTTTTAACTAACGAAAGAAACCACAAGTCATTGTTTTTCAGTGGCTTGTGCTCGTTAAGCGCTATAGCGGGGTTAAAAACAAAATGACAGTAAACAGAAACAAGAAAGCGGGCTAAATTATAGCCCGCTTTCTTGTTTCTGTAATATTTTTTCGAGTTTAGTCTTTTTTGTCAACCAGTCCCTCGATGTATTTGCAGAGAATGTTGATGCCTTTCTCATTGTCACCGCCTTGTGGAATGATGATGTCGGCATAGCGCTTGGTGGGTTCGATGAACTGTTCGTGCATAGGCTTGAGCACCTCCATGTAACGTTCCATGACCATGGTTACCGTGCGGCCTCGGTCGATGGTGTCGCGTTGGATGTTGCGGATGAGACGCTCGTCGCTGTCGCAGTCGACAAACACCTTGAGATCCATCATGTCGCGCAGCTTCTTGTTGAGCAGCGTCATGATGCCCTCGATGATGATGACAGGCTTCGGCTCCACATGGATGGTTTCCTTCTCGCGGTTACACTTGAGATAGGAATATGTTGGTTGTTCGATGGCACGTCCGGCACGCAATTCGCCCACCTGCTTGATAAGCAGTTTCCAGTCGAAGGCGTCGGGATGGTCGAAATTGATGGCGTGGCGCTCCTCGTCTGTCATGCCTGTTGTGTCGTTGTAGTAGGAGTCGAGCGGCACTACCGCCACATAGTGAGGAGGCAGCGCCTCCACAATTTTCTTCACGACGGTGGTCTTGCCTGATCCGGTACCACCGGCTACACCTATTATTTTCATGTTCGATATGTTTATGATTGATGATGATTCATGTTGGAATCCGTGATCGGTATTATGCTCTGATGAAGTCGAACATAGGACGGTAGAACTCAGCTTTCTTTTCTACTTTCATGGGGTAGGCTCTCGATGAACTGGGCATGCGGTAGAGACGCAACTTTCGGTTGTCGAGAACGAACTCGGCATATTCGCCGACCTTGGGTGGACGAATGGCGAAATGGGAACAAAACACCTCGGTGGCGAGACTGCCCGTCGTCACCACAACCCGACACTCCGGCAACTGTTGGAGCATGGCTCGTACATCCGTGGGCTGGACGATTTCCAAGTCCTTGTCAGAAGCTGTGTTTTTCGTCCGTCGTACCTTCATCGCCGTGTCGAAGATGGCGATATGTTCTTGGCGGAGGAAGGGGACAATCTTGTCGAGGTCGAAACGCTTTTCCCCCGCAAGGATGAAGTGGTCTTTATCGGCAAAATAGCAGATGCCGAAGATACGCCACATGTCGTTCTGGAAGTTGGGGTAGTAGAAGTCCATGCACCACCGCTTGGGCGATGGAGGGAATGTACCGAGCATCAGCAGTCGGGCACCTTCTGGTAGGAAAGGCTCGAAGGGATGGGGTTCCACGGGCTGATTCGGCAACGCATCCTCTGAGTTTTTGTTCTCCATGTCAGTCTTTCTTTTCCTTGACAAAGTAGGTGACCACAGGCAAGTGGTCGGAATATCCGTCAAGCCATACACCGCCGGCAGTAGTACGCAGGGGAGACCCCTTATACTTGCCTTCCTTCTGGATGAGGTAGTCGCGGCGGAAAATCTGATTGCTCCAGAACTTCAAGGTTGAGAAGTCTTTCTTTCCGTGCTGGTTGAGCAGGTTGTAACTCATCACAATTTGGTCGAAGAGATTCCATGAGCCGTTGTAGAACAAGGTGCCGACACCCTCTTTGGCGAGGATGTTGTACCAGGGGTTATACATCTCACCCTTTTCCACCTTGTCGATGTCCGCCTTGCAGCCTAAGGCGGTGGTCATACTCTTGTCCGTTGGATCATCGTTCATATCACCCATGACGATGACCTTCAACTTCGGGTCGGCCTTCATGAGGGAGTCCTTGAGAGCACGAACCTGCCGTCCGCCTTGCTCGCGGTAGAACTCCGTGCTGAAGCGGCTGGGCCAGTGGCAGACGATGACCGTGAGCCGTTCGCCAGCCATCTCGCCGTCAACGGTGAGGAAACCACGGGTGTAGAAGGCGCTGTCCTTGGCGAGCGACTGCACGTAGGGATAGAGCTTCACTCCATTGACCTTATAGAAGCGTGGGTTGTAGAGCATGGCGCAGTCAATACCCCGTCGGTCGGGACCCTCGATGTGTACATATTTGTAGCCCCGCTTCTTGAGAGGCTCCTGGGCTACGAGGTCGCGGAGCACGTTGTCGTTCTCCACCTCAGCCATTCCGATGATTGCGCAGCCCACGTTGGGTAATTTGTCAGTACCCATGTCGGCGAGTGCACGCGCCATGTTGCGCAACTTGTGGGTATATTTCATACCGTTCCATCGATAGGAGCCATTGGGCAGGAAGTCGTAGTCCTTCTTGCCCTCGTCGTGGCAAGTGTCAAACAGGTTCTCTTGGTTATAGAAGCCTACGGCATACATAGAGAACTTTCTTTGTGCGGAGAGATTGACGCTGCACAAGAGCATCAAAATCCATAACAGTTGTTTTTTCATGCGATGATTACATTGATTTATGCTGCAAATGTCGGCAAATATTTCGACAAAAAAGCATATTTCATGAAATATTATTCAGTATTACTTTGTTTTTTAAAATTTATTTCGTTACTTTGCCCACATAAATACTATAATAAATCAAAAACATCTATGCAGAAAAAGCTGAAATTAGCCGTGATGGCCATTTGCTACTCACCGCTGGCTTTCGCCCAGAGCACAAACACTCAGGGGCAGAAGACGGAAAGAGACGTAGACGAATCTGCCTTCACGTTCACCGAGGCACAGTTGGGCGAGGATGATGACATGTCGCAAAACGTGACCATCGTCAACTCCAACAACAACATTTACGCTTCGGAGGTGGGATATTTGTTCTCACCCGTCAGATTCCGTTACCGTGCCTTCAACCAAAAGTACAACGATGTCTATATCAACGGCGCCCCGATGAACGACATGGAGACAGGGCAGTTCCGCTTCTCTCTTGTGGGCGGTCTCAACCAGCAGACAAAGACTGTCGACTTCGCCCTTCCCTTTGAGAGCAGCGGTTTCGCAATGACCAGTATGGCAGGCACCAACAACTACGATTTCCGTGCCGGCAAGATGCCTTCCGGTCATAGATTCTCTCTGGCAGGTGCCAACCGTACCTATACCTTGCGCGGAATGTATTCCTTCGCGTCGGGCTTCAACAATCGTGGTTGGGCCTTCGCCGGAGCCTTGACCTACCGCTGGGCCAACCAAGGTTATGTGGAGGGCACTTTCTACAACGCACTCTCTTATTTCTTCGGCGTGCAGAAAGTGTGGGGCAGCAAGCATTCGCTATCCTTCACCACATGGGGCAACCCAACAGAGCGTGCTTCGCAGGGTGCCTCGACCGACGAGGTTTATTGGCTCGCCAACAACAATCTGTATAACCCCTATTGGGGCTATCAGAATGGCAAGAAGCGCAACTCGCGTGTAATCAACGATTTCGCTCCGACTGCCTTGTTGACTTGGGATTGGAACATCAACGAGACCACCAAGTTGACCACTTCACTTCAGGGACGTTATTCTTGGTATAAGAGCACAAAGCTCAGCTATAACGGTGAGAACCCACATCCCGACTATTGGAAAAACTTGCCAAGCTCCAACTACAACGTTTGGGACCCCACCGACGCCAACAACACCGCTGATGCCGTGACAAAATGGCAGGAGGCCTACGACTATTGGACCGCCGACAAGGCCAACCGACAGATCAATTGGGACAAACTCTATTGGGGCAATCTCCAAGCGTCTGCACAAGGCACCGATGCTATCTATTATATTCAGGCAAAGCACAACGACAACCTCAATCTGTCGCTCTCTTCAACTCTGAATAAGCAACTGTCCAACAGTCAGCAACTCGCCTTGGGTCTGACACTTGCCACCAACAAGGGTATGCACTATCAGACGATGGACGACCTGCTCGGAGCCACCCAGTTCCACAATGTCAATACTTATGCCATTGGTACATACCCTGCCTCCTCGGACAAGGTGCAGTATGACCTCAACCATCCCAATGCTTTAGTGGGCAAAGACGACCGTTTCGGCTATGATTACAATTTGCTCGTCAACAAGGGTCAGCTCTGGTCAAGCTACACGGAGGATTTCGGTCCTCTGCACTACAGCGTTTCAGGGCGACTGGGCTATACCGCCATGCAGCGCGACGGCAAGATGCGTAATGGTATGGCCGCCGACAACTCGTTTGGCAAGAGCCACACAGCCCAGTTCGTGGACGGTGGATTCAAATTCGGTTCTTCACTCAACATGGGACATGGCCACGCCATCACCCTCGGTTTGGGTTATGAGCAACGTGCCCCACAGGCATCCACGGCGTTCGCCTCACCTGAGATTAACAATGACTTTGTACAGAATCTGAGAAACGAGCGTGTGTTCAGTTCAGAGTTGGGTTATCAGTATCGCAACGCTTGGATGCATGCCAATATCAATGCCTACTACAGCCGCATGACCAATGTTACCGAGTGGCAGTGTTTCTACTTTGATGATGAGAACTCTTTCACATACAACTCTCTGACTGGCATCAAGAAACACTACTATGGTGTGGAGGCAGGACTGAAGTTCAAGCTCGCCAGCTTCCTCGACCTCAAGGCCATCGGAACCATCAGCGATGCCAAGAACATCAACAACAGCCATGTGCGCTACATGATGTCAAACAGTGGAGACTACAAGGATGATATCGTATATAATAAGGATATGCGCGAGTCGGGCACACCTCTTACTGCAGCCAGTCTCGGTCTCGACTACCACCAGAACGGATGGTTTGTCAGCCTGAACTGCAACTACTACGACCGCATTTACCTTTCTTATTCAGCCTACCAACGCTATGGTACTCCGATGAGCAAGCGCGGTGCCTTTGACATCGATGAGGACGGCAACCAAATTATCAAGGAAGATATCAGTCAGGCCAAGGGCAAGGGAGGATTCATGCTCGACGGCTCCATCGGTCGTAACATCTATCTCAAGAAGGGCTCTCTCTCCATCAACCTTACCGTCAACAACATCCTCAACAATGAGCGCCTCTGTACAGGAGGTTATGAGCAGAGTCGTTCGGACAACTCCTTCAACCAGGATGGAACCGTCAACAAGGCCCGTACCTATAAGTTCTCCCGTAACCCGAAGAAATTCTATGCCTTCGGTACCAACGGACTGCTCAACATTGCATACAAATTCTAAAGACAGCATAACAATATGAAAATTATCAGAATATTCATGCTCGCTCTCGTTTGCGGTCTCTTTGCCTCTTGCATGGACAAGGATTGGGACAGTCCGCTTTCCGATGAGAACGCCCCGGTGGGTAACAATTCCATTCAGGAAACCCATGTGGTGAGCATCAAAGAATTCAAAACCCAATTTGCCAATGTCATCAACAACAACAGTTGTCAGCAGATTGATGAAGACATCCAAATCAAAGGTCGCGTGGTGGGCAATGACATTGAGAGCAACATCTACCAGCAACTCTACATCGATGATGGCACCGCAGGCATGTGCATCGCCGTGTCTACCTCGTCGATTAACAAGGAACTCGGTGTCGGACAGGAAATCCTCGTCGACCTCAAGGGACTTTATATTGGTGCCTATCGTCTGCAACCACAGATTGGCGGACTCTATAATGGCGGCATTGGCCGTATGACCTACAACACTTGGAAGAACCACTTCAAAGCCCTCGGCACTCCCGATGCCTCGCAAGTGCAGCCCATCGAGTTGGACTTCGACAACTTCATGAGCTTAGGCTCTTCGGAGAAGAGCAATTGGTTGGATGAAAACTGTGGACGACTCGTCATCATCCGTAATGCCACCATCGACCAGAGTGGTACCAAGGTGTTCGCTCCGAGTGACGGTTCGGTCTACTTGACCAATAATTGTGCCAACCGCAACATCAATGGCAAGTCGACCTTCGTGCTCCGCACCAGCATCTACTCCGATTTCAAGAACAATCCTCTTCCAGAAAATAAGGTCAACATCACCGGCATCCTGACCCGTTTTACCAATACGGTGCAGATTTTGATGCGCAAGGCTTCCGATGTGGAGGAAATCAACTGAAACTACAAATAACAACGTAAACAAAACAGAATTATGAAAAAGATATTCTATTCCCTGTTCGCCCTGATGATGGCGACATTCACATTCAGCAGTTGTGAGGATGTGCCAGCACCTTACGACACACCTACAGCTGGAGGTGGCGACAATCCTGGTGATGACAGTTCGCTCGGCACCATCTTCACCGAGAACTTCGATGGCGGCAGTAATGGTTTCACTCTCCAAAACGTGACCATTCCCTCCGAACTCTCCTATGTATGGAAAGTTGGCAACTACAATAACAATAGTTACCTAAACGCTTCAGCTTTTGCCAACAGCGCCAGCCATGCTACAGAGGCATGGGCAGTATCTCCAGCCATTGACCTCACAGACAGCCACAAGGCTGTTCTGACCTTCCGTCATGCCATCAACAAACTGAGCGACGTGAGCACAATGAAGGACATGATGACTATTTGGGCATCTACCGACTACAGCAATGATGTGAAGACCGCCACTTGGACAAAGCTCACCGTTCCTACTTATCCTGCAGGAACCTCATGGACTTGGGTTGAGTCTGGCGACATAGATCTCGCTGCCTACTGTGGCAAGAAGGTGACCATCGCCTTTAAGTACACTAGTACCGATACAAACTCTGGCGGTTGGGAAGTGGACGACTTCACCGTCAAAGGGGACGGCACAGCGATGACTCCAGACACACCGGATACACCGGATCAGCCACAAGGAGAGGCTAAAGGCACAGGTACACAGGCTGACCCATTCAATGTCGTAGCTGCTGACAAATATATCACTGACGGCGGTGATGAAACAAAAGAAGTGTTTGTGAAAGGCAAAGTCGTAGGCACTCCTTCTTTCAGTAGTAAGTATAATAGTATGACTTACAATATCTCTGATGATGGCACAGAAAATGGTAAATTAAAAGTCTATGGAGGCAAAGGTCTTGGTGGCGCAAACTTCTCCAGCGAGAGCGACCTTAAGGCTGGTGATGAAGTAATCATTTGCGGTAAGTTGGTAAACTATCAGGGTACTCATGAGTTTACCTCCAACAATTATCTCTACTCTCTTAATGGCACTACAGTGGAACCAACTACTCCTTCTGAGCCTTCAGGCGATGGAAAGGTGGAGATTGACAATGCGACTCTTACCCTTGTCAATACCAAGGCCGGGGAGGGTACAGAAAGCGTCACTTTTGTGCCCAAAGAAGAACTTACAGGCAATGGAGTAGAAGTTCCAACCGTGACACTCTCAGATGGTACAGTATTGATGTTTGATCAGGGTAGTGGTACATCTGTTCCTAAATATTATTCAGGTGCGACTTATGGAAATGTTCGTATTTATAAGAATAATGTCGTGAAAATAGAGGGTAAGAAAGCTATTGCAAAAGTAGTTATTACAGGAGATGTTAATGGTTCTACCGTATATGTTGGTAATACAACGGCTACACTTAGCATCAGTGGTAACACATTTATCTATACGAACTATTCTGCTGAAGCTGGCGGTCAGACGCAACTCCGCATCAACTCCATCACCATTTATTACGCAAAATAATAAAGGACTATAAAAATCTCCAACACACATAAAACGGCGCCACAGAAGAAACTGCTGTGGTGCCGTTTTTTCTTGCTCAGATACTTGTGAATCTCGTCTTTTTGTAGTACTTTTGCATTCCTTTTTCCGAGCTTCTTTCTACGGAGCGACAGGATAACATCACACAACTACAAAAATGACAGACAAAACTACATCACACACCCTACCCGCATGGACAGAGGTGGAATACACTGCTCCATGCATCAGTCCTTATCTTTCTACACCCATATTCATTCCCAAGTCAACACGTTATTTTCTCTGCCGTGAAGATGGCAGCCGCCAAGAGGCTCGTCTTTCGTTCACAGTCTTCAAACCCGCCAATGCCTCTGTTGACGATGAATGGGAAGACGACCCAACCGTTGGAGATTTATTTATCAATGTGCTTGGTGATGGTGACGAACTTGTAGAACCTGTCCGTGCTGTCTACCTCGGCACAGAGCCAGACAAGTTTATCAATGTGATCGCTGAGGATGAGCAGACCATCACTTTTGACTTCCGTTGGCGTTATGGCGAGGTGAGCGTCGAAAAAGCCACTCACACCACGGAAGGTTGGACGCTCCGCAAGGATGATTTCACCGACCAGGGAATTCGTTGTACGCTCACTCCGCGTCGCGGCGAGCCGTTCTGTCTTTATCTTCAAATTCCCTATCTCGGTTTTTCCTTGACAGACGGTCAAGGAAACAAAATCATGGGCGACATTGAAATCCACCCCAATGAGGCCGACCACTACGACTATGCCTTTGTCGGAGATGAACAGAACGACCGTTTCTCCATCGTGCTTGATGGAGGACATCTCAACTATCTCTGTGTGCTTCGTGACGGGGAACGCCTTGCCGTGCGTGACCAACGCAACCGTCTCGCTGAAGTTTGCGAGATTCCCGCAATGGGCAAGTTGAATGAACTGCTTATGGGCGCTCATTCTGCTTTGGTGAAGAATAAAAATCGTCGATGGAATATCACCCTCGGTCTCCCTTCCAACAATGCTGACGAGTCTTTCGATGTGAGTGCAGTTGGAGTGGTTCGCCACGCTTTTACGCTCTTTCTTCAGGGTGGTGAGGAGGAAGAACTTGCCTCCCGTCTGTTGCTTCTTGAGACCAAACATGCCTTTCAGTGGTATTGGTTGACGGATGCCGATTGGAGTCACGACAACCTTGGCGGACTTCTTGATATGGAGGGCCTTGACCAAGATACGGAAAAGATGATGCGTCAGGCATTGCTCTACAATCGCTTCGAGCAATTCATGCTGCGTCTTTGCGCCCTTTCCTATGTAGCCCAGAAGCCACTTCAAGGCGACCAATTGCAGGCCCGAAACAATAAACGCAAGATTGCCCGTTGTGCTCGTGCCGTCCAGGCTCACCGTCAGGGTGAGCTTGACCTATGGTCGCTTTCCGAAGAAGAGCGCCGTGAAATTCTCTCCCTCTTCTCCACTTTCCACCGCGAGTTTACGGCAGAGCTGGAGGGATGATTTGCGTTGACGTTTCAACGTCAACGCAAGAGGCACGAACGGAGGCAGCGGGCTCTGAGGGCGGGGCGCCTATTGTTGGAGCTCTGCTTTTAGGAAGCGGGCGGTTTCGCCTTTGCTGCTTGCCGCCACCTCCTCAGGTGTGCCACAAACGACGAGCTGTCCACCGCCACGTCCACCGTCGGGACCCATGTCGATGATATGGTCGGCAAGTTTTATGACGTCAAGGTTGTGTTCAATGATGACAACCGTGTTGCCACGATCGACGAGACGTTGGAGCACATCCATGAGGATGCGGATGTCCTCGAAGTGTAAACCCGTCGTAGGTTCATCGAGGATGTAGAGTGTCTTGCCTGTGTCACGCTTGCTTAGTTCTGTGGCGAGTTTCACACGTTGGCTCTCTCCACCTGATAGGGTGGTGGAGGGCTGTCCGAGTTTGATGTAGCCTAAGCCTACATCTTGTATCGTCTTAATCTTTTGTAGAATAGTGGGCACGTTCTCGAAGAATTCAACCGCTTGGTTGATGGTCATGTCAAGTACATCGGCAATGCTCTTGCCTTTGTAGCGCACTTCGAGTGTTTCACGGTTGTAGCGTTTGCCGTGGCACACCTCACAGGGCACCATCACATCTGGCAGGAAGTTCATTTCGATGGTTTTGTATCCGTTGCCGCCACAGGCCTCGCATCGTCCCCCTTTGACATTGAACGAGAATCTTCCTGGCTTATAGCCTCGAATTTTGGCTTCGGGCAGACTGACGAAGAGTGAGCGGATGTCGGAGAAAACACCTGTGTAGGTGGCAGGATTGGAACGTGGCGTGCGTCCTAAAGGAGTCTGGTCAACACTGACCACCTTGTCTATATTGTCCAGTCCCTCCACTCGGGCGTAGGGCATGGGTCTCTTGAGCGAGCGGTAGAAATGCTGGCTGAGGATGGGTTGCAGAGTCTCGTTGATGAGGGTTGATTTTCCCGATCCACTGACACCGGTGACAACGATGAGCTCTCCGAGAGGAAACTCCACATCGACCTGCTTGAGGTTGTTGCCAGAGGCACCAAAGATTTTGATGCTTTTGCCGTTACCCGTTCGGCGTTGTGACGGTACAATGATGGCACGTTCACCGTTGAGATATTGGCTGGTGAGCGTGTGTTGGCGAAGCATTTCCTTCGGGGTACCTTGGAACACTACCTCTCCGCCTTTGCGTCCCGCTTTGGGACCGATGTCGACAATGTAGTCGGCGGCGAGCATCATGTCCTTGTCATGCTCGACAACGATGACCGTGTTGTCCAAGTCGCGCAGTTCCTTGAGACTATGGATGAGTCGCTCATTGTCGCGCTGGTGGAGACCGATGGAAGGCTCGTCGAGGATGTAGAGAACATTGACCAATTGAGAGCCAATCTGTGTGGCAAGTCGGATACGTTGGCTTTCTCCGCCAGAGAGTGTGGCAGACTGTCGGTTGAGCGACAGATAATCGAGTCCCACCTCGAGCAGAAAGTCAAGACGGGTGCGTATTTCCTTGAGTATCTCGGCGGCTATCTTGTGTTGTTGAGGCTCGAGGTGGTGTTCCGCCTCGTCGAGCCATTGCCGCAGTTGGGATATATCCATATCGGCGAGCTCGGAGATATTTTTGTCCCAAATACGGTAACTGAGAGCCTCTCGGCTCAGACGTTGTCCGTGGCACTCAGGGCATGGAACATTGCTCAAGAATTGCTCTGCCCACTTTTGGTTGGTGGCACTGTCGTCGTATTCCATGGCACTGCGCAAGTAGGCGACGAGTCCGTCGTATTCCGTGAAGTAGTCGCTTGAAGTGTGGACATAAGCCTTGTCAATCTTCACCCGTTCGATACTGCCGGAGAGAAGTTCGCCAAGCGCCTCGTCTGGCAGTTCGTTGATGGGAGTCTTGAGTGTGCAGTCATATTTTGCGAGTACGGATTCCATCTGCCAGAAGATCATTTGATTCTTGTATTTGCCCAGAGGAGCAAAGGCTCCCTCACGGATGGAAAGCGTGCGGTCGGGGATGACTTTGTCAAGGTCAATCTCGTCGACGCGGCCCAGTCCCTTACATTTTGGGCAGGCACCTTCTGGAGAGTTGAATGAGAAAATGTTGGGCGCGGGATCCTTGTAAGCCACACCGGAGGTGGGGCACATCAGACGTTTGGAGAAATACTTGCTTTCTCCAGTTTCCTTGTCCATGACCATGATGAGTCCGTCACCCTGTTTCATGGCTGTGGCGACCGTCTTGCGCAGGCGTTCTTCGTCCTTGGCCTGAACTTGCAGTCGGTCGACGACAAGTTCGATGTTGTGATTCTTATAGCGGTCAACCTTCATGCCACGCTCTATGTCCTTGACCTCACCGTCTACACGAATATAGAGGTAACCTTTCCGTCGCATGCTCTCAAAGAGTTCGCGGTAGTGTCCCTTGCGGTTTCTGACGAGTGGGGCGAGAATGAGAATTTTGCGTCCGTCGTAGTCTTTGAGTATCATGTCGATGACACGCTCTTCGGTATAGCGCACCATTTTCTCGCCGGTCATATAGCTGTAGGCGGTACCGGCGCGGGCGAAGAGCAGTCTAAGATAGTCATATATTTCAGTGGTGGTGCCCACGGTGGAGCGCGGGTTTTTGTTGGTAGTCTTCTGTTCGATACTGATGACAGGGCTGAGTCCGGTGATTTTGTCGACATCGGGTCGTTCCATGCCACCGAGGAAGTTGCGGGCGTAAGCCGAGAAAGTCTCGATATAGCGGCGCTGTCCCTCGGCGAAGATTGTGTCGAATGCCAATGACGACTTGCCCGAACCCGAAAGTCCGGTGATGACGGTGAGCGTGTTGCGTGGAATGGTCACGTCGATGTTCTTGAGGTTGTGCACACGCGCACCCCAAACATTTATCTTTTCGTCTTCTCTTTGCATGATTTCTTATGTGTTATTCCTGGTTGCCGCTCGTCGTGGTCTCATCGTAGCCGCGGAGCAGGTTCACGTCTTTTTTTATATTGTAGATTTTCCCATCGGCACCCTTAGCCTTGACGAGGCAGAAGTATACTCCCTGCTTGACGTCTTTGCCGTTTTGTTTGCCGTCCCATCCCGTAGAAGGGTCGGTCCATTCGTAGAGCTTTTGTCCCCAACGGTTGAAAATGTAGGCATGGAACTCTGTGATGCTTTTGTATCCGCTTTTGGGTTTGTAGATATCGTTGATGCCGTCGCCGTTGGGCGAGAAGGCATTGGGCATTTCAAGTTTGCTTTCACTAATGACGAGGCGGATGGGTCCCGTCTCGTTCCAGTATTCCCGTGTATAGGCTACCGTGTCCGTACCAAGGGTGAACGTGGCATAACAAACCACGAGGTGAGTACCGCTGGAAGTGAAGGTATAATCTGTATTCTGATCGTAGCGTACAAGATAAGGCGCGTCTTCGTTGCCTTGGGTATAGAACCTCCATTCATAGTGGGCCTCATAGGCTCCCACGTTCTCGGGATTGGCGGAGAAATGGGTCTGCACAGGGGCGGAACCGGAGAAGTCGGTTGATGTCTCCTCGTTACCTTCAGGGTCGGTGAATACAGCTGAAGGAGAAATTGTGGGTATCTCGTCAGCCCATGCCGTAAGGGTGAAGGCAATCAGGATGAATAGGAATGTGAATTTCTTCATCGTAAAATGTTTTCGTTGTGAATGTGCAAAGATAATAAGAAATATCCATTATGTTGTCACTTGCGACTGAAAAGTTTACACATGTTCACGAAAATGCTCTGTCTTTGCTATTTCCCGCCAGACCTTTAGGTCTTGTTCAAAAGTTTTTATTACCTTTGCAGAGAATAGGCTGCACTCGGCAAACTGAAAGTAAACTTTCTTTGCGCTCGTTTGCGCTATCCTTGCAGAGAATAGGCTGCACTCGGCAAACTGAAAGTAAACTTTCTTTGCGCTCGTTTGCGCTATCCTTGCAGAGAATAGGCGGCACTTTTCGTTCTGTTGAATTTGTCGCTCGAGCGAAGGACGCTTGCGGTTTCGCTCTGTCGAAACAATGAAACATTGGAAATGATGAACAAGATATTAAGAAGTTTTTTCGCACTCTCACTTTTCTCCTTTGCTTTAAGTATGGGAGCGCAGACATCCAACACCAAATGGCGCGAGGTGCACAAAGTGAAGAAAAAGGAGACCATCTTTGGTATAGCCAAAGCCAACGGTCTCACCATTGAGGAACTCATCAAGGCCAATCCTGAGATGAACAAGCCTGGCTATGAGTTGAAAAAGGATGATTACATTTTTATCCCTTACCCATCCACACAGACTTCCGTCACCAAAACTGTCGGCGCAGACACTAAGACGGTCTCTCCGGCATCATCGCAGGCACCCGCCACTGGTACCATCCGTGTGGGGGTGATGTTGCCTTTGCACAATGTTGATGGTGATGGACGGCGCATGGTGGAATACTATCGTGGCATGTTGCTTGCCATCGATCAACTCCGTCTTCAAGGCTACCATATCGATGTGAGAGCTTGGAATGTACCGCAGGATGCCGACATCCGCAGCGTTCTTCTTCAAGAAGGTGCCGACAAATGCCAACTCATCTTCGGTCCGCTCTATTCGTCCATGGTGACTCCGCTCGCCGACTTTTGCAAAGCCTATGGCGTGAAGATGGTGATCCCGTTCTCTATCACGGGCAACGAGGTGGCTAAGAATCCCAATGTCTTCCAAGTTTACCAACCTCAGACCCAACTTACCCAAAGTGCCATCCGTGCCTTTGTCGACCGCTTTTCACAGTATCATGTCGTGTTTATCGACTGTAACGATGCCAATAGCGACAAGGGTACTTTCACTTTCCCCTTGCGTGAACAATTGGAAATCAAGCATATCGACCACAGTATCACCAACCTCAACTCGTCCGACGCCATGTTCGCCAAGGCTTTCAGTATCACCAAACCTAACGTTGTGGTGCTCAACACGGGACGTTCCCCTCAACTCAATGCCGCTTTTGCCAAGCTTGCCAAACTTTCGGGGGTGAGAATCTCCCTCTATGGCTATACCGAATGGCTGATGTATGAGAAATATGACTTGCAGAACTTCTTCAAGTATGACACCTATATTCCATCAACATTCTATTATAACGGAAACCTCAAGGACACGCGAACGATAGAGACCAACTATCGCACATGGTTCAAGACTGATATGATGGAGGCTTTGCCGCGCTTTGCTCTCACAGGCTATGACCAGGCGATGTTTTTCCTTCGCGGTTATCATGAGCAGGGCAAGAACTTCACTGGCGCCAAAGGAACCTTGGGCTATAAGGCTCTCCAGTCTCCACTCTATTTCCATAAGGTGGGCTGGGGCGGTTATCAAAACGAGAGTTTCATGCTTGTGCATTATACCCGCTCGGGTAATATCGAGTCCATCAATTATTAGCTAGTCATTATGAACACCAATCTCATTTCATTCCGCGCCTTTGCCTTGTTGCTCTTCTCGGCATGGACTCTTCTCGCGCAAGCACAGATCGGTTCCCACCGCAACGATCTCGCTGTGGGTGTCAATGCCGGTTATGTGATGAATACGGTGGGCTTCGATCCCAAGGTACCACAAAACCAGTATGGAGGCCTTGCCGGAGGATTCTCTGTGCGCTATGTGTGTGAGAAATATTTCAGCACCATCTGTTCCATCTATGCTGAGGTGAACTACGCCCAGATGGGATGGAAGCAGAAAATACAGACCACAGAAAACCAACCGGTCATCAATCCTTTGACCAACGCAGCCGAGGAATACCAACGCACGCTCAACTATATCCAGATTCCCGTTTTTGCCCATTTGGCGTGGGGTAGGGAGCAGAAAGGTGTGCAGTTCTTCTTCCAGGCAGGTCCTCAGTTGGGCATCTTTCTCAATGAGTCAACCAAGGCCAACTATCCACTTGATTCGCCTAACACCCCTGATCGTTCCAATACGATCACTGCTCAGGAGACCATGCCAGTGGAGAAAAAGTTGGACTATGGCATTGCGGCAGGACTGGGCTTGGAACTGAGCTTTCCCCGTGTGGGCCACTTCCTCCTTGAAGGACGCTACTATTATGGTCTGGCCAATATCTATGGAAACTCGAAGAAAGACTATTTTGGCAAATCAAACCATGGCACCATCAATGTGAAGTTGAGCTATCTCTTCGACTTGATGAAGACAAAGTAAAGGCTAACCACCTTTTTAATTATAGCGACTTGTCAACTAAAACTATTTTATAATCCCTTCAGACAACAATAAGTAATAATTAAATAAAAAGAAAAATGTTTGAAAATCAACCCAAAGGCCTGTGGGTACTATCCCTGGCCAACACCGGTGAACGTTTCGGCTACTACACCATGCTGGCCGTGTTCGCCCTGTTCCTTGGTGAGAACTTCGGTTTCGGTGCCGGCATGGCGTCGGAAATCTACTCATGGTTCCTCACCGCAGTCTATTTCTTGCCGCTCATCGGTGGTATGGCCGCCGACAAGTGGGGATATAACAAGATGGTCATCATCGGCATCATGATTATGTTCATCGGCTACCTCTGTCTGTCCATACCGTTGGGTGGTGGCACTGTGGCCATCGTTGCCATGGGGCTTGCCTTGCTCCTTGTCAGTTTGGGCACAGGTTTCTTCAAAGGCAATCTTCAGGTGATGATTGGCGATCTCTACAATGATCCGAAATATGCGAGTCAGCGCGACTCGGGTTTCTCGCTTTTCTATATGGCTATCAACATCGGCGCCCTTTTCGCTCCGACCGCAGCCACCCGCATCATGGCTTGGGCACAAAACGATCTTGGCTACACCAAGGCTGACTCCTATCACTTTGCCTTTGCTGTAGCCTGTGTGTCTGTCATCGTGTCCATCCTCATCTACTTCCTTGGCAAGTCCACCTACAAACAGGTACTCTTGTCCGACAAGAAGGAGAAGGACGGCTATGGCGACCATAGTGTGGAGGAGATGAGTCCTGCCGAGACCAAAGAGCGCATTATCTGCCTCTGCCTTGTGTTTGCCGTTGTCATCTTCTTCTGGATGGCATTCCATCAGAACGGACTCACTCTCACTTGGTTTGCAGATGAGTTCACCGCCCAGTCCGCCACAGGTTTCACCGGTATGGAGTTCAATGTGGTCAACCTCATTTGGTGCATTCTGATGGTCTATGGCTTGGTCGGTCTGATTTCCGGAAAGAAAACAGCCGTTGGCATCTGTGTCAACCTTGCCCTCCTCATCATCCCTGCCGCCATTCTCGGCTATACCTATATGGAGCACGGTCAAGATGTAGTGGCTATTGATGCCCCTATCTTCCAACAGTTCAACCCCTGCTTTGTTGTTGCCCTCACTCCAGTGAGCATTGCTCTCTTCGGATGGCTTGCCAAGAAGGGTAAGGAACCTAAGGCTCCTGTGAAGATTGGTTTGGGTATGCTGGTGGCTGCTGTGGCCTACCTGCTGCTCACGCTTTCAAGTATTGGTCTGCCTGTACCAAGCCAGCCCAACCATGTGGCTGACATGGACCCCAACATTCTTGTGCGCACCTATCTCATTCTGACCTTTGCCGAACTGCTCCTTTCGCCTATCGGCATATCCTTTGTCACAAAGGTGGCACCAACCAAGTATAAAGGCATGATGATGGGTGGATGGTTCGTGGCTACCGCCTTGGGCAACAAGCTTGTGTCCATCCCTGGTCATATGTGGGACAAACCATTGCCCTATGTATGGGGAACGCTGATGGTTATCTGTCTCCTTGCAGCCCTCTTCATCTTCTCCATTCTGAAGAAGCTGAACAAGGTAAGCTAAAAGAACATTGTATTCGTATAATATGTGCCGTATCGAAGCTCATGAAGAGTGGAGATACGGCTTTTTTGTTGATTGTAGGTAGATATGATAGTCCATATTTTCTTTTATTACCAAGAAGGGGAGTCTTCGGCTTAATAGTCAGAGCCGAGACTCCTCCTCTTTTCGAATTCTTTTCAAGCAACCTCAAGAAGAAAGAAGGGAAAATTGCGCAAAAAACGGTTCACTGTGCAGAAAACTGAGCGGAAAAGGATATTTTTCGGAGATAAATGCTTACCTTTGCAGCCCGAAAGACAACAAACACAGATGAAACAGATCAACAATTTCCAATCCATGATAGAGCGTTTGCGCATGGCTGACAAGAAGCCGTGTGTGGCTGTGGTCTGCCCGGAAGACGAGCACACGCGTGTCGTCATGGATCGTTTTGAGCGCGAGCAACTCGCTACGTTCCTCTCTTTCAATGGAGCCCCCCAACAAGCCGCCCGTGAGGCTGTAGCAGCCGTGAGAAGCGGTAAGGCACAGGTGCTCATGAAGGGACTCGTCAGCACGGATGTGCTGTTGCGTTCCATTCTCGACAAGC
>CAKPTK010000024.1 GCA_934190685.1 uncultured Prevotella sp. | reverse complement strand
GTGTTGCAGAACTATCTTTACACTTACAATTACTCTTTTTCTTCACCATCCATTCTCGACGGGATAACGATGGAGAAAAGGGCGAGTAAGCGGATTTTCACCGCGGTGAAAAGTTCGTTAGTGTGCCATTAACAGGTCGTTAGTGTGCCATTAACAGGTCGTTAGTGTGCCATTAACAGGTCGTTAGGATGCCACTAAATTCCAAAAAGAACCGAGGGCAGTATCCTTGGCAAGGATACTGCCCTTGGCGATAAAAAGAGAGGACGGCTATCAATAGCCGAAGATGTCTTGACGACTGACACGCTTGATGGGACCAATCTTCTCAAGCGTCTTCATGTCGAGGGCACGCTCGTCGCCGAGGATAATGTAGCGGTAGGGCTTGGCTGCCATGGTCTGACGCTCGAAACGGACAAGGTCTTGCAGGGTGAGCGAAGGCAGACGGTCGTAGACCAGGCGGCGCAAATCGCCCTCGTAGCCGCGCTCCACGGCGGCGTCGTAGGCGGAGAGGAGATTCTTACGCGAGATGCGACTGGCGGCGATGCTCTTCATCAGCGACTGACGCGCCAACTCGAAGGCGGCGGCACCCTGCGGGATTGTGTCGATGATGGAATTGAACACGCGGATGCAGTCGGGCATCTTGTCGTTCTGGGTGATAATCGTCGTCTGGGCATATTCCGGATGTCCCTTGCGCTGAGGCGACATATAGTTGGCGCTGGCGCTGTAGGCAAGGCCACGGCTTTCGCGGAGTTCCTGGAAGACAACGGTGTTCATGCCGCCACCGAAATAGTTGTTGAACAGGTTGATGACAGGCGCACGGTCGGGAGTCCACTGCAGCCCCTCGTTGTGATACTGCATCATGTAGATGTTCTTCGCCTCGTAGGGGGCGATAATCACCTCGTTCTTGGGTGTAGGTTGCTCCATGGGTTCCTCTGCCTGGAGGGGCGCCTGGAGTTTTTTGGCGGTCTGGTGGGTGCGGTCCACTTGGGCGATGACGGCTTTCAGGTCTGCGGGACCATAGTATTCCACGGTGTGCCGGAAGCCGGACAAGCCGTGGATGAGTGCTACGAGGCTCTGCGGATCACACTGGTCGAGTTCCTCGTTGGTCATCATGCCCTTGCGGACAGACTGCGGGCCATAGATGGCGTAAGCGGTGAGCGCACGATAGTTTGATTTCTGGTCATCCATGCGGTCGGCACGGCTCTTCTTGACCAGCGCCACATAGTCCTGATAGGCCTGCGTGTCGGCCTTGGCGCCATGGAGCACGCTCTCCAACAGACGGAGCGCCTCAGCCTGGTTTTCCGCCAGTCCGCCCAGGGTGACGAGGATATTGTTGCCGCCCACACCGATGGAATAGTCGCAGGCGAGCTTGTAGAACTGCTTCTTGATTTGCTCGGCAGTCAACTTGTCGGTGCCGAGATAGTCGAGATAGTCAGCCGCATAGTTGAGACGCTTGTCGGCATAGGCGCCGAAGTCATATTTGAAGGTGAGCTGGAAGATGCCGTTGTCGGTGTTCTTGACATAGAGCACGGGCAGTCCGTGACGAGTCTTCGACCGGGTGATGGCGGTGTTGAAGTCGACGAAGACGGGCTGGATTGGTGTGGTTTTCGCATTGATGACCTCCGACACAAAACGGCTCTGCTTGTCACGGTTGGTGGGGATGGCGGTGATGTGCGGTTTTTCAATTTTCTTCTGCAAGGTGTCGGTGCCCTGCTCCTTATACACCACCGCATAGTTGTCGAGCATATGACGGCGGACGAAGTCGACCACCTGCTGCTTGGTGATGCGGGAGATGCGGTCGAGACGTGTCACCACGTCGCTCCACTTCTTGCCGTTGATGAAAGCGTCGAGCTGCAGGTCAGCGCGCTTCTCATTGTCCTCCAACTGCTTGTAGTAGTCGAGTTTCAGGTTGTTGACCACGGAAGGCAGCAAGTCATCGTCGAAATCGCCACGCTTGAGCTTGTCCATCTCGCCGAGCAGGAGCTGCTTCACCTCCTGAAGGCTCTGTCCCTCCTTGGGCATGCCCTGGAGGAAGAAGAGGGAGTATTCAGCGAGCGACTCCGCCCCAGCACCGCCGCCGAGCCAGCGCATCTTCTGGTCGAGGTCGAGATCGATGAGTCCAGCCTTGCCATTAGAGAGCAGTTGGGCTACCACGTCGAGCGTGTCGGCCTGGAAAGAGGCGGCACGGTCAAACTTCCAAGCGAGCATCACGTTGGCAGCCTGCTGTCCCACCACCGTGGTGTCGACGGGCGCGGTGAGGGTGCGCACGGGAGCGTAGGAAGGGAAAGACAGGTGGGCGCTGGGCTTCCACTCGTGGAAGTATTTGTCGATGAGTGCCACGGCCTTGTCGGGATCGAGGTCTCCAGAGAGACAGATGGCGACATTGTTGGGCACGTAGTAGCGGTGGAAATAGTTCTTGATGTTGGTGATGGAGGGGTTCTTCAGATGCGCCTGTGTGCCGATGGTGGTCTGCGTGCCATAGGGATGGCCGGGGAAGAGTTTCGCCATGAGGGCGTTGAACTCCTTGCTGCCGTCGTTGGCGAGTCCCATGTTGTATTCCTCGTAGACCGCCTCCAATTCGGTGTGGAATCCACGGATGACCATGTGCTGGAAGCGGTCTGCCTGGATGCGCGCCCAGTTGTCGAGTTCGTTGGAGGGGATGTTCTCGATATAGCAGGTCACATCGTTGCTGGTGTAGGCATTGGAGCCCTCGGAGCCGATGGAAGCCATGAGCTTGTCATACTCGTTGGGGATGTTGTAGCGGGCTGCGAGCTGCGAGAGACTGTCTATCTGGGCATAGTAGCGGGTGCGCTGTTGCGGGTCGGTGAGGTGACGGTAGTGCTCGAAACGGTTCTCGATGGAGTCGAGCAACGGCTGCTCCGCCGCCATGTCGCTGGTGCCGAACTGCCGTGTGCCCTTGAACATCAAGTGCTCCAGATAGTGGGCGAGGCCCGTGGTCTCGGCAGGGTCGTTGCGACTGCCCGTGCGCACCGCCACGTAGGTCTGGATGCGCGGTTTCTCCTTGTTGACGGAGAGATACACCTTCAGTCCGTTGGCGAGCGTGTAGATGCGCGTGTGCGTGGGGTCGCCCGCCACCGACTCATACTTGTAGGTCTGTGCCGTGGCTGCGGTGAGTCCGCACAGTGCCAGCACAGAAAGGATCAGTGTTCGAAATCTTTTCATTGTTGTCATGTAAATGTTTCGGGTGCAAAGGTAGTGCAAATCGGACACAATGCAAAAAAGAAGCGCCTTTCTTTTTTTACGTTGTCGGGATGCGACCTATCTTATTATCCCTTCCTTTCCGCCAAGAGTATTCAACCTTACACAAAAGTACGCATCGGAAGTCTATCGACAACACTTTGCAAAAGCATTTACTTTAAAAAGTGTTATCATGTTTGGATATTCTGCAAGGAATGTGTACTTTTGTAGTAAATAAGCAACCCTTATGAATTCAGTAAAAATCACATATCTTTATAACGTATGAAAGTCATCACAATGGCGTCTCTCATGGCGGGCATTGCCTTCCCCCTGCAAGCCCAGACCCTTGAGACGGATTCCCTGCTCAGCACACTTCGGGGAGAGTTGGACTACAACATGTCCGAACTGAGCAAGCAGGCCAACAAACCTTATTTCATGAGTCTCCGACTCACCGACACCAACAACACCGTCATCCAAAGCGACCTCGGCGCAGCCACCGTCATGCGCAATCATGAGCGCATGGTCACCCCACAGGTTAGGTTGGGCAGCATGGCGTTTGACAACTTCAAGTTCAACAACCAAGGCAGCGGCGCCACAGGACAGAACGCCCGCAACGGCAAGGGCGTGGTCATTCCCCTCACAGGCGCCGTCACACCAGCCATGCGACAGGGCATCTGGCGCGAGGTGATGCGCCGCTACCGCGTGGCGGAGGAGAACCTGCAGCAGGCCCGTTCCAAAACCCTCACCGGACAGGACAACGAGGACAAGGCACCTTGCTTCTCCAAGGCACCCGTGGAGACCTACTACGAAGCACCGCTCAGCGAGGAACAGACCCGCCTCGACGTGACGGGATGGAAGGAGAAGCTCAACAAAGTGAGCGATGTGTTCAAGCAATATAAAGACATCGAGACGGGCAAGGCTGAACTGTCTTTCGACGTGATACGCACCTACGTGGTCAACACCGACGGCACACGCATCGCGCAAAACCGCAAGATGTGCCGCGTGATGCTCTCCGCCTCCGTGCTGGCACCCGACGGCATGTCGTGTCCGCTCAACGAGGACTTCCTCGCCTTCTCGCCCGAACAACTGCCCGACGTGAGCGTGATGATCGCCACCGCCGAAGACATGGTTAAACGGCTCAAGGCCTTGCGCCTCGCCCCCATCGCCGACCCTTACACTGGACCCGCCATCCTGTCCGGTCCTGCCAGCGGCGTGTTCTTCCACGAAATCTTCGGACACCGGTTGGAAGGACACCGACTGAAGTCTGGCGGACAGACATTCAAGAAGATGGTGGGCAAGAAACTGCTCCCCGAGACCTTCAACGTGTTCTGCGACCCGACCCTCAAATTCTACCACAACAATGCCCTCAACGGCTACTATGTCTATGACGAGGAGGGCGTGAAGGGACGCCGCGTGGACAACATCGAGCACGGCGTACTGAAAAACTTCCTGATGAGCCGCGTGCCGCTCGACGGGTTCCCCGAGAGCAACGGACACGGACGCGCCGTTGGCGGCAACGACCCCGTGTCGCGACAGTCGAACCTCATCGTAGAAACAGAGAAGCCCTATACGGAGAAACAGCTCCGACAGATGCTCATCGCCGAGGCAAAGAAACAAGACAAGCCCTTCGGCTATTTCTTCAAGACCGTGACAAGCGGATTCACCTACACAGGCGAGGGCGGAAGCCTCAACTCGTTCAACGTGACCCCCATCGAGGTGTACCGCATCTATGTGGACGGACGGCCTGATGAACTGGTACGCGGCGTCGACCTCATCGGTACACCGCTCTCCATGTTCTCCAACATCGCCGCCGCCGGTGACACGCCGAGCACCTTCACAGGCGTGTGCGGCGCCGAGTCGGGATGGGTGCCCGTGTCGGCAAGCTCGCCGATGATCTACGTATCGAAAATCGAGACCCAGCGTCGCGCCAAGGAGGAGCAGCAGACGCACATCCTGCCCGCACCCGAAGTGAAAGACATGAAGGGCAAGGACGAGCAGACCGTCATCTTCAGTGCCATGGAGGACGAGATGAAACGCACCAAGCAGCAACTCGCCTACCGCGGCTATCCCCACCCCATCTTCGCCAACTACACCATCGGCAGATCCAGCCAAGCCTATATCTCGGCATCGCTCGGCGGTATCGTGGCGCAACAACAGTTCCCCACCAGCACCATGGGCAGCGTCAACGTCTCCGTGGGCGACTCCGCCCATATCAGCGACATGCAGGCAGGACAAGCCATGAACATCGTATGCGCGGGCGACGTGGACTACAACAACATCCGGCGCGAACTGTGGAAGGCTTCGGACAACATGTACAAGTATAGCCTCAACGCCATCGCCTACAAGCAGAACTATCTCAACAACAATCCTGTGCCCGAGGAAGAGAAAGACATCAAGGACATGCTCTTCTTCCCCGCCTCCGAGCACATCGACGAGACACGGACAGACTCCATCCCGATGACGAAACTGGAGGACGCCGCACGCCGCGTGTCGGCCATCTTCAACCGCTATCCGAAGATTTACAACTCCAACGTGGTGGTCATCTGCAAGAACAACACCCTCTACCGACTGACCTCCGAGGGCATCAGAAGAAAGACCGACAACGGCTTCGCCGACTTCTATGTCACCGCCAACATCCGCAGCGACGAGGGCACCGTGCTCTCCGACCGCTTCAGCCATATTGTGTGCAGTGCCGACGAACTGGACGAGGGCGAACTGGACAAGGCCGTGACCGCATTCGCCGACCGACTGGTGGCACTGAGCCACGCCCAAGCGGTGAACGACTACTATGTGGGACCGGTGATGTATGAGGGCGACGTGGTGCCATCCTCCATCCAGAACAACCTCTTCTCCTACTTCATGGCACGCCGGTCGGTGAAGGACAACAGCAGCATCAGCAGCATGCTCTTCGGCAAGCGCATCCTTGACCCGAAAATCAGCGTCACCCAACTCACCGACCTGCCCTCCTACAACGGCATCCGCCTCCTGGGCAACTATCAGTATGACGCCAACGGCATCGCTCCCGCCAAACAACTGACCATCATCCAAAACGGCGTGCTGAAGACGCTGCTCTGTGGCAGATACCCGGCACTCAACGCCACTACCACGACGGGCAACGACCGCTTCATGGCAGACATCACCCAGCAAGCCGCCAGCAACACCATGACCGCCACCATCCACATGACCGCCACCGGCGGCAAACCCATGGCAAAACTGAAAGACCTGCTGCGCAAAGAAGCCAAGGCACAGGGACTGTCGTTCGCCTATATTGTCAGACAACCGGCAGGCATGTCGCCCTGTCTCTACCGAGTGGACGTGAAGACAGGCGAAGAGCAAATGATTCTCACCACCAACATCCCGACACCGAAAAAATCGGACTACATGCACATCGTGGGCAGCTCGACCGAGGAGAACGTGTTCAACTCGCTCAGCGGCACCATCGGCACCTCGGTCATCGCACCGAAGGCTATCATCGTGGAGAGCATCGAAAACTACTTCAAGAAACCGAAGACGGACAAGGAGGATCCTATCCGCAATCCGTTGGACAAATAACAAGAAAGCCCCAAGCTCGGAACGGGACATCCCCGCCCTTGCTTGGGGCTAATTTTAAACAGTGAGACTATGATCAGACCCGTCAACCCGAGTGACGCCGAAAGCATCACCCGCATCTACAACCACTACATCCTCGACACGACCGTCACCTTTGAAACGGAAGCGTTGGAAGTGTCGGAAATGGCAGAGCGCATCAAAAGCATCTCTGCCCACCACCCCTACTTCGTGTATGAGGAGGACGGAAAAGTAATCGGATATTGCTATGCCCACCCCTGGAAAGAGCGCGCCGCCTACTCCCACACATGGGAGGTGACCATCTATCTGGACGCCAATGCTACCCGGCACCATGCCGGCACGGCACTGATGACACACCTCATCGATACATGCAAGAAGACCGACTGCCACGCACTCATCGCCTGCATCACCCAAGAGAACGAGGCAAGCGTGACGTTTCATGAAAAGATGGGATTCAAAAAAGCGTCCCACTTCGTGAAAGTGGGACGCAAATTCAATCGCTGGCTCGACGTGACCGACCTGGAGTTGCTACTGGAGTGAAGCCTTGAAACGCTCCACCAACTCCTCCGGCACATCGCCGAGCAAGAACTCCCGGTCGGCATCGGCGGCAATGGCGTCGAGCCACTGCTGACGGGCACGGACGCCCGCCTCATGGATTTCTGTGGGATTCAACGACTTTCCCATTTGACTTAGCAAGCTGTTGAATGTCTCCACAGCCAATTCTTTCTTTTTCCCTTCTCCCGCAAGCGAAGCAATGTTCCACCGCAAATCCGCCATGGTCTGAATCTCCCCCGACACGATGTCGGACAACAAGGCGTCGTAATCCCGACAGCCCATCACCATGCCCGCCAAATCCACGGCCTCGGCATGGTCAGCCGAAGTACCCTCACACGCCACGGCGGGCAGTTCGCCGCCATACTGTTCCAAGGTCCAGTCGAGATACATGTTGAGCGCCATATCGTAGAGCGAGATGCCATGCTTCAAGGCGGAAGCCTTGATGGTGAATCCTCGCCAAGAATATTCTTTCTGCTGTCCCTGGGTGTCCGCCATCTCCTGCAAGAGGTTTCTGCCTTCGAGGATGCGCTGCACCGTCATGGGATTGAGCCAGTCATAGTCCACCACGCTGTCCCGGGCACCCTGTGGACGTACATCGCGCGAACGCCATTTATTCACATCACGATACAAGCCCACCGTCACAAAATTGCGCCCTGGCACAAGCCAATGGCGTCCATCACCACCGATAACATAGGAAAAAGGAAGACTGCGCGTGTCGGGATGATTGGTCACCTTGCCCAACACCACAGAGAACGCTCCAATCGTGGCGGGCAGGAGCACATGGGAACCACTGCCGGTCTTTGCGCCACGCAGCAGGTGGCCATAGTGTATCGGACCGAGCTTGTAGGCATGGTTGCTGAAGTTGGTGGCGGAGCCTGCATTGTAGAAGGCATACTGACAACCGATGAGCAGCGAACTCTTATGATGGCTCACTGTGAACGGACCGCAGAAAGCGGCACAAGCCTCACCATTGGCCATATAACTGTTAGCGAAGAACACGCAACTCTCGGCGGAGAATCCGTTGGCAAGGACGGAAGATTCCCCCACAAAGCAATTGTTGATGTGCGCGCCATCAACCACCGACGAGGCGGTGGTGATGATGGAGTTCTCGCAAATCACATCCTGTCCGATGTAAGAACAGGCATCGCCCTTGCCCGACACGGTGCAGTTGCTCAGCCGGCTGGCACCAGCCACCTCGCATCCATCGCCGACGATGGTGTTGCTGATTTCCTTGACACTGGTGATCTTCGCGCCGTTCCCGATATAGCCTCGTTCGGGCATCATACGGTCCACCTCGTCGCGCACCATGGCATGAAGTGTGGTCGAGACCTCACTGTTGGACTGTTCGCGCACCATGAGGTCGGCAATCTGCGCCGTGAGTTGCTCAAAGAGGACGATATTGCCCTTGCCTGCCTCGTTGAGCACAGAGATGGAGATGCCCTGTCCGAAAGTGGCTCCTTCGGTGGTCTCTATCGTGCCCACATTGGAAATGTAGCAGTCGTCATAGATGTCATAGTTGCTGATATAGTTGCCCACATTCTCGATAAGACAGTTGTCGCCGATGGAGACATTGTTGAGCACGACATTCCGAAGGCCCGAATGCTTGCGGAAGCCGAAGCCCGCCTCGACCGTCTTGTCGAAGCAGCCCAGCCTCACCTCGCCATGAAACTCCACACCACGCAGATGGGTGGGGCGGAAATCCTCCGTCACGTCGACTGAAGTCCAGTCGTCCGCCGTGCATCCCTGTTCCTCGAGGATGCCAATCTCTTCTTCTGTCAAGGCTCTGTATTCGCTCATGGAAATGTTTTATTCTGTGGGATAAAGGAAATCGTTGTAGGGATATTTCTGTACGTGAAGTTCACGCACTTTCTTGTAGAGCACCTCGCGCAGTTCGTCGATGTTGACACGCTCGCGGGCAGAGATGAAGAGACAGTTCTCGTTGAGACGCGCCATCCAGGTCTTCTTCAGTTCGTCGAGCGTCACATTTTCCCGTGTGGGCGGTGTGAGGTCATCAGGTTCCTTGTCCACCCAATGATAATTGTCGATTTTGTTGAAGATAATCATACTTGGTTTGTCGGCACATCCCAAATCCTTGAGTGTGTTCTCCACCACATTGATTTGCTCCTCGAAATCGGGATGGGAGATGTCCACCACGTGGAGCAACAAGTCGGCCTCGCGCACCTCGTCAAGGGTAGACTTGAACGACTCCACAAGGTCGGTAGGCAACTTGCGGATGAATCCTACAGTGTCGGCAAGGAGGAACGGAAGGTTCTCCACCACCACCTTGCGGACGGTCGTGTCGAGCGTGGCGAAGAGTTTGTTCTCGGCAAAGACCTCGCTCTTCGCCAGGAGGTTCATCAAAGTGGACTTGCCCACGTTGGTATAGCCCACCAAGGCGACGCGGATGAGACGGCCGCGGTTTTTACGCTGTGTGGTCTTCTGTTTGTCGATTTCCGCCATACGCTGTTTCAAGAGGCTCATGCGTCCGAGGATAATACGGCGGTCCATCTCAAGCTGGGTCTCACCCGGTCCACGGAGTCCCACGCTACCCTTGCCGCCGCCCGAGCCCGAGCCGCCACCCTGACGTTCCAAGTGCGTCCAGAGTCGTTGCAGACGGGGAAGCATGTAGCGATATTGCGCCAGCTCCACCTGCGTCTTGGCATTGGCTGTTTGCGCGCGCATGGCGAAGATGTCGAGGATAAGCGAGGTGCGGTCAAGAATCTTCACCTGCAACTCATTCTCGATGTTGCGTATCTGCTTGGCGGACAATTCATCATCAAAGATGACCATACCGATTTCCCGTTCGGCATCCTCCTCCGCCTTGATATAGTCACGTATTTCCTCGAGTTTTCCCTTGCCCACATAGGTAGTCTGGTTGGGACCGCCCACGCGCTGAGTAAACCGCTTCACGGTTTTCGCACCTGCCGTGTCGGCAAGAAATTCCAGTTCGTCGAGATATTCCTTTGTTTTGGCTTCATCCTGCTCCTTGGTAATCAATCCCACCAAGATGGCGGTCTCCGCCTTGACTTCTGATATTACAAATTCTTTCATTCTTGTGTATTATATGATGCAAAGATAGTGCAAGCGAGCGCAAAGAAAGCTTGCTTTCAATTTGCCAAGTGCAGCCTATCTTATGCAAAGATAGTGCAAGCGAGCGCAAAGAAAGCTTGCTTTCAATTTGCCGAGTGCAGCCTATCTTATGCAAAGATAGTGCAAATGAGCGGAATATAAAATAAAATTCTTCTATTTTTGTCTTCCCTAGCCACCTATTTTAATTAAAGACACTTGAAAGGGAAGGACAAGGAGCCTGTGAATGGACAGAGAAGGGGCGTCATTTTTCGCACACTTTCGTCTAAATAGTGCAAACGTTTACGTTAAAATATTGCGTTTATCAGACAGTAAATTTGATTTGTATCAATTTTATACCTAACTTTGCACCCAATATAATCCGATTTCATAAGATATATAACTACATAAAAACAAAACTGCTGAAACATTCAAAGAAACACAACAGAGCGCTCTGACGTGAGTCAGGGCGCTCTTGCTTTTTATGTACTTTCTGTTTAATTCTTCTTCACACGGGTAGCCATGATAAAGTAGGCTATGAGCAGTGCATAGGCACCCAATGAGAGTACCTCACTGAGCGTGTTGGCAAGCCAGGCATCGTTGATAGGATTGAAGCCTCCGAAGCGCAACAAGGCACTCACCACCCCCATCAAAGCGCCTCCTGCAATGAATCCGCTGGCAATGAGCGTTCCCTTCTCTCCGCGGGCCTTGTTGACCGCCTCGTCCTTGGAACGAGTGGTGACAAACCAGTTGACTGCGCCACCCACGAGCAACGGTACGTTGAGTTCAATAGGGATGAACATACCCAAAGCGAACGCCAAAGCCGGCACTTTCATCCAAGTGAGAACAATAGCTATCAAGGCACCGATGCCATACAACACCCAAGGCGCACCGACACCGTTCATCAACGGCTCGATGACAGCCGCCATGGCATTGGCCTGTGGAGCCGCCAACTGACCACTGGTGAATCCATAAGTCTCGTTGAGCAGCATCATCACACCACCCACCGTGGCTGCCGACACAAGGGTGCCGAGAAATTTCCACTGCTCCTGCTTCTTCGGGGTAGAACCAAGCCAATAGCCTATCTTGAGGTCGGTGATGAAAGAACCTGCCATGGAGAGGGCGGTGCAAACCACGCCACCCATGATCAAAGCGGCGAGCATACCTCCTGTACCCTTCAGCCCGACAGCCACCATCACCACAGAGGCGAGGATAAGCGTCATCAGCGTCATGCCCGATACTGGGTTACTGCCCACAATGGCGATGGCATTGGCGGCAACCGTGGTAAAGAGGAAGGCTATCACTGCCACCAACACGATGCCCACAATGGCAAAGAGCAAGTTGTCCATCACACCGAACCAGAAGAAGAGGAAGGTGATGGCAATGGTCACCAGCGAGCCGATGGCAATAATCTTGAACGAGATGTCGCGCTGGGTGCGGATGCGCTCCTTCTGCTCGTCGCTCTTGCCACGCATCTCTTTGGCGGCAAGCGACACGGCACTCTTGATGATGCCCCACGACTTGATGATGCCGATGATACCCGCCATGGCAATGCCACCGATGCCGATACTCTTGCCGTAGCTCTTGAAAATCTGCTCAGGACTCATGTCGCCCACAGCCGTGGTGATGGAAGGATCCCACTGTGCCAGCACATCATGGGGGAAGATGAGCGCCATGCCGGGCACGATGAGCCACCATACGGCAAACGAGCCAAGACAGATGATGAAAGCATATTTCAAACCGACGATGTAGCCCAAGCCGAACACTGCGGCACCCGTATTGACCTTGAACACCAACTTGGCATGGTCAGCCACCTGCTGCCCCCAAGCGCAGACACGGGTCGTGAAGTTCTCGTTCCATAAGCCGAACGTGGCAACTACAAAGTCATAGAGTCCGCCCACAAGGCCCGCCAGCAACAACGGCTTGGCCTGACTGCCGCCCTTGGCCCCGGAGACCAGCACCTGCGTGGTGGCTGTAGCCTCGGGGAAAGGATACTTGCCGTGCATGTCGCTCACGAAATACTTGCGGAAAGGAATCAAGAACAAGATGCCGATGATACCGCCCAAGAGCGACGAAATGAAAATCTTGAGGAACGAAGCACTCATCTCCGGATATTTGGCCTGCAGGATGTAGATGGCTGGCAAGGTGAAGATGGCACCAGCCACCACGGCACCCGAACAGGCTCCAATGCTCTGGATGATGACATTCTCACCCAAGGCCTTGTTGCGGTGAGAGGCGGTGGACACACCCACAGCGATGATGGCAATGGGGATGGCAGCCTCGAACACCTGTCCCACCTTGAGGCCCAGATAAGCCGCCGCAGCGGAGAAGAGCATCGCCATGAGGATGCCCCATGTCACCGACCAGGCGTTCACTTCCGGATAAGTCTTGCGTGCGTCGAGCACGGGCTTGTATTCCTCGCCCTCTTTCAACTCGCGAAACGCATTGTCGGGCAAGCCGACCAATTCTTTTTCGTCTTTTTCTTCCATAAATAACAGTATTTTGATTGTTTCTGTTGCAAAAGTACATCATTTCCGGAGAATATTGTTAATTTTGCGCAACAATTTGTCTGCCACATGAAAACTATTCATCCTGTAGCCATTTTCCATTCGCCCCTGAAATCGAAATTCGGCATTCCACGCCAGAGTGGAGTGGCCGCCCATCTGCAAGGCACCATCGTGCTGGCGCCGGAATATCGTTCGCCCGACGCCATCCGCGGCATGGAAGACTTCGACTATCTGTGGTTGGTGTGGGGATTCTCCGCCAACAAGCATGAGGCTACGGGTGTGACCGTGCGCCCTCCCCGATTGGGCGGCAACGAGCGCATGGGGGTATTTGCCACCCGCTCGCCCTATCGTCCCAACGGTCTGGGACTGTCGTCGGTCAGAATCACACGCATCGACTTCGATGCCCCCAATAGCCCCGTGATTCATGTGGAGGGCGCTGACTTGATGGACGGCACGCCCATCTATGACATCAAGCCCTATCTGCCCTATGTCGACGCCCACCCCGAAGCGTGTGGAGGATTCACCGACGCCACGGAATGGCGTCCACTCGAGGTGTCCATCCCTGAAGCAATCAAAAGCCTCTTCTCGCCAGAAACCCTGACCGCCCTTGTCGAAGTGCTCCGCAACGATCCCCGTCCGCAATACCACCATGACCCGGAACGCATCTACGGCATGCCCTTCGACCGCTACGACGTGAGATTCCGGGTGAAGGACGGCGTGGCAGAAGTGGTGGAGGCGAGAAATCTCAAGGATTAAGCATCTTTTCACATCCATTAGTTCTTGTTTGGAAATAAATTTGTACCTTTGCACCCGGTTTACAGAGCGTAGACCAAGGGGTGCCCTATCATTGTAGGGCTGAGAACAGACCCTCGAACCTGACGCGGACAATGCCGCCGTAGGGATTTCCTGGCGCACGAAAAGTGCCCCTTATTACATATATTCATTTCAATAACATTTAGTATTCAGACAATGAAAAAGATGAATGGTATTGCGTTGGCAATGGCATGTGCCCTCGGCGGGCAGACAGCCACAGCGCAGCAATCCGTTGACACCACGAAGGTGAACAAACTCAGCGAAGTGGTGGTCAAAGGTGTGAGAGCAATGAAGAATGCTCCGTTCGCCGTTGCGAACATCAAGAAATCAGAACTTCAGAACTTCGCCAAGACAGGCAAGGAACTCCCCTACCTGCTCGCACAGACACCAGGCGTACTGGCATGGAGCGAGAACGGCATGGGCACCGGTACGGTATACATGCGTATGCGTGGAGCTGCCGGCAGCCGCATCAACGTGACACTCGACGGAGTGCCACTCAACTCTCCAGAAGACCAGACCGTGTTCTGGGCTAACATGAACAGTTATGCCGCCTTGCTCGGCAGCATCCAGATTCAGCGTGGTGTGGGCTCGTCCACCAATGGTGACGGCGCCTTCGGCGGATCTCTGTCTCTCGCCATGGCGACACCTTCCCTCACACCATCTCTGCAGCTCACAGGTTCATACGGTTCTTATAATACTTACAACGCCGGACTGAACTTCTCCACCGGCCTCATCGGCAACCACTTCATCTTCGACGGTGCCTATCATGAGACTGCCACCGACGGCTATATCCACGGCACGGCAGGACGCTCAGGCTCCTACTATGGCGGACTGACCTGGTTGGGCAACAACTTCAAGCTCAGCTATAAGAATGTGGGCAACTTCGAGAAGACAGGACAGGCTTGGTGCGGCGTGCTTGAGAGCGACTACGACACCAACTTCACCTTGGAGGACTACGGCATCCACTCTTATAAAGATATGTACGCGCATGGCATGGGACGCTACAACGTGCTGACCGAGGTCATCGACTGGAACGAGAACGACTGGAAGAACGGCAAGTTCACCACCTCTCCACACCTCATGCGCGACGGCAGTAAATGGGACAAGACGACAGACAACTTCTATCAGAACCACAACATCCTGTCTGCCACCTGGACTCCATCCGAACACTGGAGCCATCATTTCGCCCTGCACTACACTTATGGACGCGGCTACTACAAGGAGTTCCGCATCGCCAAGCGACTGAACGAGAAGTTCGGCATCAACGAGTTTGGCGAGGACGGCAAAGGTCTCAAGTCTGAAGCCATCCGCAGAAAGGGACTGACCCAGAACACCTATGGCGGACTCTACAACGCCAGCTACAAGGACGACGCCTGGGACGTAGTGGGCGGCGTGAACGTGCAACTGTTCCGTGCCAACCACTGGGGCTACCTGAGCTATATCGCCAACGAGGACATCGAGAAGAAATATCTCCGCAACGGCGAATACAAATATTATGACTCTGACGCCGACAAAAACGACTACAGTTGGTTTATCAAGGCCGACCACAAGTTCGCTCCACACTGGAACGTGTTCACCGACCTGCAAATGCGCTACGTGAACTACTCCACCAACGGCATCAACGACCGCTTCGTGGTGGAGAAGACTGTGGACGGCAAGAAATACTACACCAACCAGCGTCTCGACGTGAACGAGAACTACTTCTTCGTGAACCCGAAGGCTGGTATCGCCTTCAGCAACAACGGACACAAGGCTTATGCCTCCATCGCCTACAGCAACCGCGAGCCTGAACGCAACAACTTCACCGACAACGGCAGCTATCCCGCTCCAACACCTGAGCGTCTGCTCGACTTCGAACTGGGTTATCAGTATGAGGGCAGCAACTGGCATGCCGGCGTGAACGCCTACTACATGGACTATGTGAACCAATTTGTACAGACTGGCGCCAAGAGCGACATCGGCGAGGCACTGACCACCAACATCAAGGATTCCTACCGCATGGGATTGGAATTCACCGCAGGTTGGAGTCCACTGTCTTGGTTCTCTCTCGAAGGCAACGCTGCCCTGAGCAAGAACAAGTTGAAGAACTTTGACGAGATCGTAGAAGACTGGGACGCCGCGAGTGGCTCACGCACCATCCACTACGAGAACAACACACTGGCCTACTCTCCATCAGCCATCCTCAACGGATTCCTCAACATCCATTTCGGTGGTTTCCGCGCTATATGGCACACCAACTTCGTAAGCCGTCAGTATCTCGACAACTCTGAAAGTTTCGAGCGTTCACTGCCTTGCTTCTCACAGACCAACGTCAACTTGAACTACACCATCAACGTGGCACGCAAGTTCATCGGCATGAAGTCTGTCACCATCGGTGCCGACCTGAACAACATCTTCGACCGTCACTATGCGTCGAGCGGTTCTGTCTGGTACAGCTGGTTCAGCGGCAACAAGCGCTATCAGGCCCTCTCCTACACCCCGATGGCAGGTTTCACCGCCATGGGTCATCTTACGCTTAATTTCTAAAAGCACAACATGATATGGGACTTCTTGTCCAGCCATGCGCTGGACGCCTTCACCACGATACTCGGGCTCGTCTACATCGGGCTCGAGTATCGTGCGCATATAGCCCTTTGGGTCGTGGGCATCATCATGCCCGCCCTTGACATCTACCTCTATTGGAGCCATGGACTCTATGGCGACGCAGGCATGGCTGTCTACTACACGTTGGCTGCCATCTATGGATGGGCTGTATGGAAATTCGGAAAGAAGCACGGACAGAAGGAGGGTGAGCAACTGCCCATCACACACTTCCGCCGCCGACTCATCCTCCCCACCCTCGTAGCCTTTCTCGCCGCCTGGGCAGCCACCTGGTTCATCCTCTCCCGGTTCACCAACAGCACGGTGCCCGTGACCGACGCTTTCACCAACGCCATGAGTTTTGTCGGACTGTGGGCCTTGTCGAGGAAGTATATCGAACAGTGGTTTTTCTGGATCATCGTCGACGCTTTCTGCTGCTATCTCTATATTGTCAAAGGCATTCCCTTCAAGGCCATGCTCTATGGACTCTATGTCATCATCGCCACCATGGGATATTTCAAATGGACAAAAATGATGAATGAGCAGGCGCAAATTGTAAGTAAAGGCACGTAGAATGTTAATAAGTGTTTTTTTTTAGCTAATATTCGAATAAGTTCACCGATAAATTCTTCGGTGTCCGAAGAATTCTGTACCTTTGCTCACATTGGACAGAAAGACTTCAAATAAGATTATATAATTGCTTCATTATAAGAAATCAATGCGACAAGCATTGTGTAAGGCTCGTGAGAGTCGAAAGACCAAATTAGTAATAAGTTAAATGTATTTATTAGTTATAGAACGCCGGGATTGTGAAATTCCGGCGTTTTCGTTGTTTACCATTTCAGCATGCCATATTTCTCCTTATACCACAACTGCCATGAGTTGACCATGTTCTGCCAGATTACATAGGCGCACGGAGCCACAGCGGCGGTCGGGTTGAGAAAGGTAATGGTCAGCCAAATGCCCACCATGGTGTTTTTCTGTCCCAATGCCTGTCCGGCACTGATGCTTTGCCCATAGAAACTGCCCACATATTTTCCGATGGAAAACTGTACCACAGTCACCACCAAAGGGATGACAAGCAGCATGAACAACGTCCAGCCCGACACGGTGGCAACAAGAATGTTGTGTAGCGTAAGTCCCATCAGGATGGAGAGGTTGAACGCCCACATATAAAAAGCCAAATTCTTCATCTGCTTGATGCGGGACGCCACCTTCGGCAAAAATCTACGGGTGAGCAGGGCAAGGCAAAGCGGCAGGAGAAGCACCGTGACCACACGTTTCAGAATCATCAGAAAGGCGAAGGCGAACGTGATGTCGGCACCACGCTCCACCATTGGAAAGAACAAGGGGATGATGATGGACGTGACCACATTGGCTATCAGCGTGTAGACCGTGAGCGACTCGATGCTTCCGCCCAACTTCTCCGTAATCACCGGAGCGGCCGCCGCCGTAGGACAAATCACACAGATGAACGCTCCCTCCAGCAACAACTTGACTTGAAAGTCTGAGGTTAATACTATCGCCACGACCAACAGGCCGGACATCAAGGTGCGGATGCCCTGCAAGATGAAATGCCAAGTGCAGGGACGGAGATTGTCTATCTTGATTTTGCAGAAAGTCACATAGAGCATAGCGAAAATCACGTAGGGTAATACATTGGGCATATAGGGGCCCACCGCATCGCCGAAAGGCTCCAATACAGGCACATTGCTGAACAGGAGATAAACCACGGCTCCCAATGCCAGCGCACAAGGAAGCGTCCATTTCTTTACAAAAGCTATGATGCTCATAAGGCTATTATCTTTAAATATGGATGTTGCTTTTAGACTGCAAAGTTACGCTATTTGTTGATTATTTAGTAACTTTGCTGCCGTTTTTTCAACAACAACTCAAAAACTATGTACAACGACACAAAAGCATCGAGCATGCCCTTGAAGTTTAAACACTTCTCCCGCAAGGGGTACGCCCTCTTCGCTTGCTTGGGCAAGGAAGTGCTGATAGGCACACTCAGTGCCACCACACTGACCAATGCCAAGGCCTCCGGCATCAGCACAGAACCTGTGAAGCCGGACACCGTCATGGCCCCCCGACGCGAAGTAATGCTCGATGAGGTGAGCATCACAGGCTCACGAGCGCCACTGACCAGAGGCCAAGCGGCGAGAATGGTTACTGTACTGGAACGCAAGGACATTCAGGCTGCGCCGGTACAAAGTGTTAACGATTTGCTGAAATATGTTGCCAGCGTCGATGTGCGGCAACGAGGTCCTATCGGTGCCCAAACAGACGTGAGCATCCGAGGGGGCAACTACGAGCAAATCACGATTCTTCTCAACGGGATCAACATCTGTGACCCACAGACCGGACACAATGCGTTCGATTTTCCTGTTGACGTCAGCGACATCGAACGCATCGAGGTACTCGAGGGGCCCGCAGGCCGAGTGTTTGGCACCTCCTCCCTTCTTGGAGCAATCAACATCGTGACTAAACAAGCCGCCAACAACGTTTCCGCCCATGCCGAGGGCGGCAGCTACGGATACATGAACAGTGGAGCAAGCCTGCGTTTTTTGTCAGGAAAATGGCACAACAGCCTCTCGGGCAGCTACACACGCTCGGATGGCTACAACCGGAACAAGGCGGGCAGACTCAACACGGATTTCAAAGGCGGAAAAGGATTCTATCAAGGGGGATACACCTCCCCTGACATCACCGTAAACTGGCATGTGGGCATCAGCTCCCGCGACTTCGGATCAAATACTTTTTACGGCGCAGGGTCCGACGACCAGTTTGAACATACACTCAAGACTTACACCGCCCTGCAAGCGGAAACAAGACAGGGGAACTTTCATTTGCGTCCTTCAGTCTACTGGAACCGCAACATGGACAGATTTGAATATTTCCGCGGTCTGGACAACATCATCCCCGAAAGCGGAACCTATGGCGTGGCTTACAACTACCATCGGACTGATGTCTATGGCGTGAACCTCAACACTTATTTCGACTGGACCCTGGGACGCACGGCTCTGTGTGCGGAAATGCGAAACGAGGACTTGGTCAGCACCACGCTTGGCGAACCGCTCGAATCGCCCAAGCATGTGCACCATACTCAACGCGACTACACCAACGGCATCAACCGCACCAACATCAGCTTCACCCTTGAACACAACATCCTGCTCGAGAAGTTCACACTGTCCGCCGGCATCGTGGCGGTCAAGAATTCATGGAACCACATGAATATGCGCGTTTATCCCGGCATAGACGCCAGCTATCGCTTCTCGGACAAGTTCAAAGTCTATGCCTCCTACAACTCGTCTCTCAGAATGCCATCTGTCACCGAACTGTATTATTCCGTCGGTGGACATCTAGCCGACAAACATTTGAAACCGGAAGAGTTGCAGGCGCTGGAGGCGGGAACAAAATATCTCGGCAGAGGTATCACGGCAAGTGCGAGCGTGTTCTACAACCACTGCAAAAACATGATTGACTGGATTTTCGACACCCGTGAAGGCAACAATGCCGTATGGAAATCGGTCAACTTCACCAAGATAAACACATTGGGAGTGGAGACTTCCTTAGGTCTGCAATTCAAAGAACTGTTCCCTGCACAACAGGTGTTCAAGACGCTGCATCTCTCCTACACCTATATGACACAAGACAAAGATGAACCAGCCAACATCCAAAGTCGATCCACACTCGAATACCTGCGCCACAAAGTAGTGGCAGACCTGGATATCAATCTCTGGAAGCAGTTGGAACTTATCGTGAAATATCGGTTCCAAAAACGCACGGGAACGTTCACCGTCAAAGGTGCCAATGGACAGGCTCAGGCGCGTGCCTACAAGCCGTATGCTGTGACCGACGCCCGATTGGCATGGAACGCTCCGCGATACAACCTCTATGTGGAAGCGAACAATGTGCTGAACAAAAAATACTATGATTTCGGAAGTCTCCCTCAACCCGGAATATGGGTGATGGCGGGGGCGTCTGTCAACATCAATTTATAACACGTTGTAGTCTTCCGATAATTCTTACAGCCTTGTTGCGTGACAAATCTCCGGGATTGCTTCCCGGCTCACCTTCAGGCACACGCAAACCTTGACGGGCATAGTAATCCTTCCAATAAGCGGTTACCTTGCCCGTTTTGTCATGAAAAGACATCGGAATGGGTTGGAACACCAACTGCCCCTTGCGGTCACGGTAGCATTTCTGCACCAACTCACTGCAATAGAAAGCACTGTCATCGGGCATGAAATTGAAATCATAAGGACGCCCCAAGAACTGCAAAGCCCGTTGCACAGACGCTCCTACGCCCACCGTATCCCGCAGTTGGGCACGAACGACAAAATCACGGCGCACCAAGAAGCTGTCCATCGGCGTCAGACAGACACCACGATGAACGGCCTCCAGTGCATACCATCGCTTTCCTTGGCGATGGGCAATGGCGACATGGTCGATTTTCTGGTCGTCCACTCCCTGCGTCACATCCGTAATATTGTTCCCGCTTTTGGCCACACAGAACAACAAGTCGCCCTCAGCGAGTCTGCCTCCATCATGAAGACTACTTGTCTGCGCCATTATGCCACAGCAGAAGAACCACCCTGTCAACATCCATATTCCTCTCATTTACATCTGAATTAAAAATACCCGACAAAAGTAATCAAAATCCTTCCTTCTGCCAACGATTCTGCGAAAAACAAAGATATATTTGTCAATATCAATTTATTTCACTAACTTTGCATCAATATTTGCGCTCGTGGCGAAATTGGTAGACGCGCTAGACTTAGGATCTAGTGTTTTGCGACGTGTAGGTTCGAGTCCTATCGGGCGCACCCCGTAAAATCCTAACTGCTTGATAATAAGCGGTTAGGATTTTTGCTTTTATAAAATTGCCAACATTTTGCCAACATAATTCGTCGCTAATTAGTTGTGGTTGGCAAAGTTTATGTTGCTTTCATCCGTATTTCTCATGATTTCATTGCATTTCACTTGACATCGCCAATATTATGAGTCATCAAATGACATACTATAATCAGATAGATTAGCTCATATATTCTATAAATTGATGTATATATCATCTATATAATACAAATATCACTATCTAACATAATAATTCAACACCTTTTTTCGTTATTCTAACAGGAAATCACTACTTTTGTACTTTCCAAACAATTAAACGTAAATATGAGTAAAGATATAAACAGGCTAAAGGTCGTCCTGGCTGAAAAGAAACGAACCAACAAA
>CAKPTK010000023.1 GCA_934190685.1 uncultured Prevotella sp. | reverse complement strand
GTTGTGCTCACTAAGGCTGTTGACACGCTGCTGGATCTTCTGTACAGAAACACCCATCTCTTTTGCCATGGCCTCCTGGCCGGCGAGGTCGTGCGGGACGAACTCGTGGAGTGGGGGATCCAGCAGACGGATGTTCACTGGGTATCCGTCCATGGCTTTAAGTATGCCGTAAAAATCTTTCTGCTGATAGGGGAGAAGCTTGGCGAGAGCCTTCTTGCGGCCTTCAATGGTCTCGGAGAGAATCATCTCGCGCATTGCCATAATCTTGTCCGCCTCGAAGAACATGTGTTCTGTACGGCAAAGGCCGATACCTACGGCGCCGAAATTACGGGCCACCTCAGCGTCGTGGGGAGTGTCTGCATTTGTCCTGACAACAAGTTTTGTGTATTTGTCGCAGAGTTTCATCAGCTTTGCAAAGTCACCGGACACCTCTGCCGGTTTTGTCTTGACCTCGCCAAAATAAACCTCGCCGGTTGAACCGTTGATTGAAATGTAGTCACCTTCCTTGATGACGATACCCTCAATCTCGACTGTGCGTGACTTGTAGTCCACATTTATGGCGCCGGCTCCCGACACGCAGCACTTGCCCATGCCGCGTGCCACGACGGCAGCGTGTGACGTCATTCCTCCGCGTGCTGTCAGAATTCCTTCAGCGGCAGACATTCCGGCCAGGTCTTCAGGGCTTGTCTCTATTCGCACCATCACAACCTGGTGGCCGGCGTCATGCCATTCCTTTGCGTCATCCGCAAAAAACACCACCTGTCCGCATGCGGCTCCGGGAGAAGCCGGAAGGCCACGGGTAAGAACCTTTGCGCTCTTCAAGGCTTGTTTGTCGAACACAGGGTGGAGCAGCTCGTCAAGTTTGTTTGGCTCGCAGCGTTCAAGTGCGGTCTTCTCGTCAATCTCGCCCTCTTCAAGAAGGTCCATGGCGATTTTCACCATTGCGGTGCCTGTGCGCTTGCCGTTGCGTGTCTGGAGGAACCACAGCTTGCCTTCCTGCACTGTGAACTCCATGTCCTGCATGTCATGGTAGTGTTTTTCCAGTTTGTCCTGAAGGGCGTTGAGCTGAGCGTATATCTCAGGCATGGCCTCTTCCATCGAAGGATATTTTTCTGCTCTCACCTCTTCTTCAATGCACTGTTGCATTGCCCAGCGTTTTGAGCCTTCCTTTGTTATCTGCTGTGGAGTGCGGATGCCGGCCACCACATCCTCGCCTTGTGCGTTGACAAGATATTCGCCGTTGAATATGTTCTCGCCTGTGGCTGCGTCACGGCTGAAGCACACGCCTGTTGCGGAGGTGTCCCCCATGTTGCCGAACACCATGGCCATGACGGTGACGGCTGTTCCCCATTCGGCTGGAATTCCCTCCATCTTGCGGTAGAGGATGGCGCGCTCGTTCATCCAGCTGTCAAACACAGCGCATATCGCGCCCCAAAGCTGCTCCATCGGGTCGGTCGGGAAGTCTTTGCCTGTCTGGGTCTTGATGGCCTCCTTGAACAATGTTACAAGCTGCTTCAGCTCATCGACCGTAAGCTCGTTGTCAAGTGCTATTCCACGCTGGCTTTTCACCTTCTGTATGATGGCCTCAAACGGGTCAATGTCCTCTTTGTTGACAGGCTTCATCCCGAGCACCACATCGCCGTACATCTGTACAAAGCGGCGGTAGCTGTCGTATGCGAAACGCTCGTTGCCTGTCTTTTCAGCCAATCCCGCAACCACAGTGTCGTTGAGGCCAAGGTTGAGGATGGTGTCCATCATTCCCGGCATCGACGCACGCGCTCCAGAGCGGACTGACACAAGCAATGGGTTCTTGGCGTCTCCGAATTTGCTGTTCATAAGAGTCTCGATGTGTGCAACCGACTTGGCCACATCGTCCTTGAGCAGAGCCACGACAGCTTCCTTTCCCTTTTCGAAATATTCGTTGCAAGTGTCCGTGGTTATGGTGAAACCGGGAGGAACCGGCACTCCTATCAGGTTCATTTCTGCCAGGTTGGCACCCTTGCCTCCCAACAGGTTTCTCATGTCGGCCTTGCCTTCAGCGTGGCCGTTTCCAAATGTATAAATTCTTTTTTCGCCCATAAAATTTGGGTGGTGTATTGTGTTAATTTTTTATTTGTTTAGGTTGTTGTGGCATCATAGTCTGAATGTCAGCAGATATGTGCCTCTCCGTTAAGTATGTTTGCAAAGATAAACGAAAAGTTTGAATTCTCAAAATATTATAATGGAAAATTGCAATCTCCACTTGGCATTTTTGTCTGTTATCGCAAACAGTCTGTTTGGGTCGGCTTTTATGTCGTAAAAAGGGTGTCAACAGCTGCGGCTGTGGCGACGGAAAAGATCACTTGTTTTTACATAAAGTAAGTAATGTGTCGGCGAATGGCCGCAAAGTTGCTGTCGTTTGTTTACTAAAATAAGCGGAAAAGGATTGTGCGAAAGCAATGTGTATTTTGTTCTGCCACAGAAAATTGAATTTAAGTGACGGTGAAAAAATAAATTGGTATGATTTGAGCCTCATATTTTTGAGCTATTTTTCTCACTCGAAGAGGGAGTATAGCGGGCTATACGACCGATGAGAGGGAGGAAAAGAGCCAAAAAGATGAGACTTATCTAGCCCAATATGGTAATTTCTCTCAAATCGTACCAAGTTATTTTATTACCGTCACTAAACCGTTTGTTGCCATACCGCCGAGTCTGTTTTTGAAACGGTACATGAATGAAAATCGTAACGGTACATGAATGAAAATTGTAAGTGTCAAACATTATTCTATATATTATTCCAGCCAAACAAAAGCAAAAAAAGTTTATTTCATTTTGTATTGTCTTTGATTTGCACTACCTTTGCAGAAGAAAAACTGCATTCGGCAATTTTGAAAGTAAACTTTCATTGTGCGCGTTTGCGTTTTCTTTACATAGGAATCAAAAAAACAATAGGAAAATGACATTATATCCAAAACTGATTACGGATGCGTTGGCCACAGTGATTTATCCGGGCACGAAGAAAAACTTGGTGGAGAGCGAGATGGTTGTAATGGACGATGTGCGCATTGACGGCATGAACGTCACCCTGACGCTCGTCTTCCCCCGCGACACAGACCCCTTCATGAAGTCGACAATCAAGGCAGCCGAGGCTGCCATCCATTACCACATCTGCCCAGATGTAAAGGTGACCATCCTCACCGAGTTCAAGTCGAAGCCACGTCCCGAGGTGGGCAAACTCCTGCCCGAGGTGAAAAACGTCATCGCCGTCAGCTCCGGCAAGGGCGGTGTGGGCAAGAGCACTGTGTCCGCCAATCTCGCCATCGCCCTCGCCAAGTTGGGCTACAAGGTGGGACTGCTCGACGCCGACATCTTCGGCCCCTCTATGCCCAAGATGTTCGACGAGGAGAATGCCCGTCCGTGTGCGGTGCGCAAGGACGACCGCGACCTCATCGAACCGATAGAGAAATATGGAGTGAAGCTCCTGAGCATCGGCTTCTTCGTCAATCCTGACACGGCAACCCTGTGGCGTGGCGGAATGGCCTCCAATGCCTTGAAACAGCTCATCGCCGATGCCGACTGGGGCGACCTTGACTATTTTATCCTCGACACCCCTCCAGGTACGAGCGACATCCATCTCACCCTGCTCCAGACACTTGCCATCACGGGTGCCGTCATCGTGAGCACACCGCAGAATGTGGCGCTCGCCGACGCCCGCAAGGGAATAGACATGTACATGAACGACAAGGTCAATGTGCCCATTCTCGGCTTGGTGGAGAACATGGCGTGGTTTACGCCTGCCGACCATCCGGATGAGAAGTATTATATCTTCGGCAAGGAAGGTTGCAAAAGGTTGGCTGCGGAGATGCACGTGCCCTTGCTCGCGCAGATTCCGTTGGTACAGGGCATCTGTTCCAGCGGCGATGACGGAAAGCCTGCCGCCCTCGATGTGACATCCATCACCGGACAGGCGTTCCTTTCCCTCGCCCAGGCCGTGGTGACCACGGTCAACCGCCGCAACAAGGAGAAGCCCAAGACGAAGATTGTGGAGGTGAAGAACCACTGATTTCCTCCAACATCGAGTGAGGCGGAAATCATTCTTATAGACAAGTCAAAAGGCGGATGGAGTCCCAACCAGACTTCCATCCGCCTTTTGACTTGTTTGTATTCTTTCCTGTTACTATTCTTCCAGACAGGCGTCGAGCGCTTTCTCGATTTGCTTGCGGTCCATGTTCTGTCCGATGAAGACGAGCTTCTGCATGCGGTCGCCATACTGCTCGTCCCAATCGCGGCGGACGGCAGGGTTCTGCTCGAGGAATTTCTCCAACTCGTCTTTCGGCATGGTGGCGTACCAGTTGCCGGCGTTGCGCAGTGACATCTGTTTGCCTGCCTGTTCGAACACGTAGCACGTGTCGGGCTCGCTCTTGAACCAGCACAGACCCTTGCAGCGGATGACGCTCTTCGGCATCTTCCGGGCGATGAACTGGTCAAATTCGGTCATGCTCAGCGGTTTGCGGCGGCAGTAGACAAATGTGCCGATGCCGTATTCCAGTGCCTCGCCCTCGTCCTCGTTCTCCAAGTCGTCCTCCTCGCCCTCGATGGCCTCAATCCAACGGGCGGAAGTTGCCACCTTCTCGAAGTCGAACAAACCTGTGTTGAGGATTTTGTCGAAGTCGACGTCACCGTAGTCGCAGGGGATGATTTCCGCCTTGGGCTGTATCTGACGGAGGATGGCCTTGATGCGCGCCAACTCCTCGGGTTTCACCTCTGACACCTTGTTGAGCAGGATGATGTTGCAGAACTCCACTTGTTGGATGACCAGACTTGCCAAATCGTCTTCATCGAGATCCTTGCGCTGTAGGTCGCTACCCTCGCTGAACTCGTCGCGCAGGCGCAGGGCGTCACACACGGTCACGATGGCATCGAGTTTGGCCTTGCCCTTGGTGGCGAGGTTGGGGTAGAGCTGCGGATAGACGCTGATGGTCTGGGCGATGGGCGCCGGCTCACAGATGCCGCTCGCCTCGATGACGATATAGTCGAAGCGCTGCTGGGCGACAATGTCGCTCAGTTGCTGCACAAGGTCCATTTTCAGCGTGCAGCAGATGCAACCGTTCTGCAGGGGCACGAGGCTGTCGTCGCCCTGGCCCACCACGCCGCCTTGCTGGATGAGGCTGGCGTCTATGTTCACCTCTCCGATGTCGTTGACGATGACGGCGAACTTGATGCCCTTCTCGTTGGAGAGAATGCGATTCAGCAAAGTGGTTTTACCGCTGCCCAGATAGCCTGTGAGCAGCAAGACAGGAGTTTCCTTTTTATCCATAGTTATCAATAGTTTTTGTGTTCTTATATTATAAAGGTACAGCAAAAACCATGCCACACAATCCTTGACGGTCTGTGTGGCATGGTTTTATGGCTTGTCGCATGTTTATTTGTCGGTTTTTTGTTTCTCCTTCTCCGTCCTTGCGCGGGCGATGGTGTTGGTGCGGGCGAGGTTGATTTGTCGCCAGTAGACCATGCAGGCGGTGAAGAAATAGACGCCCGTCTGGAGCCACAGCGCCTGGTATTCGGTCTTCACGTCTTCGAGACTCGCTCCGAAACTGTTGATTTTCACGAAGCCATTGATGCCAAAGGTGGAAGGGAACAGGTAGGACACGCCCTTCCAGAAACCCGGAATCGAGCTGCCTGGCCACGACACACCTGAAAGGAAGAGCATGGGCACGGAGGTGAAGAGCACGAGCAGCATCACGTTCTCCCTATAGCGCACCAGGCACGAGAGGGTCATGCCGAAGAAGATGCTCGCCAGCACGTAGGGCAGCAGGATGCCGACCAGCTCTCGGGCGTCGGCCAACTGCAGGTAGTGGAACACCCGGGGCACCACCAGCACGATGTAGAGTGTGACGAGCATGTAGATGGAGAAATAGCAGAGGCTCTTGCCGAAGACGATGCGGAACGTGCCGCTCTTGTGGCGTTTCACGGGCACCAGTTCGTTGTAGCGGTTGCTCTCCCTCGCCGTTCCGGCGGACAATCCGATGCCCAGGAGCAGCGTTTGCTGGATGATGAGCACGAGCACGGCGGGTAGCAGGAACGAACCATAGCCGCCTTGCGGGTTGAATATCTGCACCGGCTCCATCTTGATTGGAGCCGTGGTCAGCTCGTCGTCGCGGTTGGTGTAGTCGGTCGAGCGCGATATCTGTATCTCCTTGCCCATGTCGAGCGATATGTCGGTGAGGGCGGCGAAGATGGCCTTATAGTAGAGCATGCCGCTCATGTCGGCGAAGAATTTGACGTTGGTCTGCTCCTTGCGGTTGATTTTCGTGGCGAAGTCGGAGGGGATGTAGACGATGCCGTGGCATTCTTGCCTCCGCTGCATCTCCTTGGCGTCCTCCAGGTTGGCGCAGACCGCCGTCACCTTGACGCCGTCGGTGGCGTCGCACTTGCGGATGAACTCTCGGCTGAGGAACGAGTGGGAGTCGTCGACGAACGCTGTCGGCACGTCCTTGATGCCCTCGTTGTTGTAAATCCATCCATAGAGCAGCGGATAGCCCAGTGGCACAAGGATGAAGAAGATGAGCACGCCCTCATCCTTGAACACGTTTCTCAGTTCCTGCACGAAGATGAAGCACAGGTCTGTGATGGCTTGTTTGATTCTCGATATCATATTATGGAATGTAGACATAGTGGAGCATCACGGTGCGGATGCGTGGGATGACCGTCAGCGGCAGCAGCGTGAAGCCGAGCATGATGAGATAGTAGAGGGTGGCGTAGTGGGGCGCATATCCGTTAAGCACCGTCATCTGGTAAATCATGAAGTAGCTGCGCATTGGGAACAGATAGGCCATCGCCTGCAGCGGGGCGTCCATGGCCTCCACGGGGAAGGTGAAGCCGCCGATGCTGAAGCTGACCACCGAGAACAGGGCGCAGAGGCTCATCGCCATGCGCAGCGACGGCAGCAGACCGAACATGAACACGCCGAAGCCCTGGGCGGCGACCACCAGCAGAAACCCGTTGAACAGCACGAGCGCCTTGGAGCAATAGTAGGGGAAGTGAAGCACGCCGTAGAGACCGTAGAGATAGGCGAAGACAATCAGCGTGAACACCAGGGTTTGCGGCAGCAGCTTGGCGGTCATGGCGAGCCAGATGTTGCCCTTCGCCTGCGCCATCCACCGCTTGGCGCGGTTGAATTTCAGTTCGGTGCCGATGGAGTAGACGGTGATGAGGAAGATGAAGATGCCCAAACAGGTGGGAATCATCGACGTGGAGAGATAGACATTATAGTCCATCGTCGGGTTGTGGGTGATGCGGGTGTCGACGGTGACGGGCTGCAGGTTGGCCATGATTTCGCGGTCGCTCATGCCCAGTGCTGCCAGCTTGGTCATGCCCACGGCCGCGCTGCCGAGGGTGGCGGTAGTCTTCATGTCCTTGTAGAGCATAGAGCCGGCGAGGATGTAGCCGCCGTTATAGTAGAACGACACGGTGGGTTGGCGGTTGGCCTGCACGTCCTTGTTGAAGTCCTCGGGGATGAGAAAATACCCATAGACCTCGCCCCGCTGCATGGCGCGCCGTGCCTCGTTGGCGTTGGGGTAGATCTTCTTGACGCTGGTCAGCTGCATGGCGTCGAGGGTGCGGATGAGCTTGCGGCTCGTCGCGCTGTTGTCCATGTCGACGGCGCCCGCCGGCATGTCGGTGGGCAGTCCGTTCTCCATCAGACTGGCGAAGAAGAAAGCGCACAACAGGGGAAACACCACCATGCACAACAGGTAGACATGGTTGTGGACCATCTGCAGCACCTGCCTTTTCAGGAGTCCCTGCAGCGTGATGAGTTGTTGCTTGAGCGTCATTTACTTGTTTTTGATGATGAGCGACATGCCGGGGCGCAGGCCCTCTATTTTGGTGACTGGACGGGCTTTCACCTCGAAGGTCTTGAGGTCATAGTCGCCATTGGCCTTGGTGGCTTTCCATGCGGCATAGCTGCCCTGGTCTTTCATATAGTATACTTTCATCTTGATGTCCTTGTTGAAGGCTGGCGAGTAGGCGGTGAAGGTCTCGCCCATTCTCATGCCCGCCAACTGGTCCTCGCGCACATTGAACGTTCCCCAGAGGTCGTCCATGAGCGAGATGCTCATGATCGGGGAACCCATGCCGACGAGCTCGCCCACCTTGGGATAGATGTCGCTGACCTCGCCGTCGAACTGTGCCACCTGTACGGTTTCCTTGAGCAGCGACTTGACCACGTCGACCATGCCCTGCGCGGCTTTCACCTGCTCGGCGGCGGCCTTCTTCTCCTCCTGTCGGGCACCGTTCTTTGCCATGTCATACTGGCTCTTTGCGGCTTTCACCTGGGCTTCGGCGGCCTTGAATGCGGCGAAAGCCTCGTCGCGCTTCTGTGCGCTCATCACACCCTCGTCGTAGAGGTTCTGCATGCGGTTGTAGGTTTTCTTGGCGATGTCGCTGGCGGCTGTGGCCTGCTGCATGAGTTGGAAGGCTGCCTGCACTTGTTCCTGCCGCGCCCCCTTGTCGGTCATGGTGCTCACGGCCGAAGCGGCGCCCTCTGTGGCCTCGGCGCTCTTCTTCTGGGCGTCCACCTCGGGCACTTCGAGGATGGCGAGCGTGTCGCCGGCGTGTACATAATCGCCCTCCTTGACACGTATCTCGACGACGCGTCCTGGCAGTTTGGACGACACGCGGTATTCCGACACCTCTACTTGTCCCTGGATCACTTCTGGCTGCTTGCCGAGCAGCAGATAGCCTGCCACGGCCACGATGACGATGACACAGGTGATGACACCCGTGGTGATGAGGATATTCTTGTGTTGACTTTTAGCTGACATAATCTTGTCTTTTCTATATTGATGTTTTTTGAATATGGTTGCTTCTCTCTTGCTTATTGTTCCGTGCCGAGGTCGCCGAGCGCCTTCTTCAGGCCCACCTGCGAGAGCTTCACGTCTATTTCGGCGTCTATTTTCTGGGTCTGCGCTTGCAGCCAGGCGGTCTGCGCGGTCATCACGTCGGTGGTCTGCATCACGCCCTCCTTGAATCCGAGGTTGGCGCATCGCAGGTTTTCGTCGGCGCTCTCGATGTTCTTCTTGGCCATGTTCAGCCGTTTGTAGGCCTCGCCGAGCTTGTAGCGGCACTGGTTGATTTGCAGGTTCACCTTTTCCTGGGCGTCGCTCAGCTCGAGGGCGGCGATGGCGGCGGCGTTCTTGCTGGCGCGCACCTTGTAGGCACCCTCAAACCAGTTCCACACGGGCACTCTGACGAGCACGCCCACATTCCACACACCGGAGAATTTCTTCTCGAACCCGTTGAACACGTTTGGGTTGCTCATCATGTAGCCTCCCGTCAGCGCCACCTGGGGCAGATAGGCCGCGCGCACGAGGTTGGTCGACTGCCGCGCCAAGTCCACGGCGTTTTGTAGCATGCGCAGCTCGGGGCGGTTCTCCAGGGCTTGTTCTACGCTCGCATCGGCGGTTGTCTGTGCGGTGGCAAGGTTCTCGTTGTCCTCGTCGGCGAGACTCACTTTGTCGCTCACGGGCATGCCGCACAACTGGCAGAGAAGCATCTTGGAGAGCGACAGTCCGTTCTCCACCTGGGTGAGGGTCATCTCCGCCTCGTTCACCTTGACGTTGACTTTCAGTCCGTCCGACTTGGTGGCCACACCCTGCTTGATCATCTTGTCCACGTCGTCGTTGAACTTGCTGACTAGCTTCAGATAGTTGTCGGCGAGTTTCTTCTTGTGCTTCAGCGACACCACCATCCAATAGGCCTGGTCGATGTCGTAGAGGGTGGACTGCACCTGGCTCATGCGGTCGTTGGCTGCGAGCTGCTCGCTGATGTCGGCGATTTTGTTGGCGGCGATGATGGCTCCGCCCATGTAGACGGGCTGTGTGACCATGACCGAGGCGGTGAAAATGTTGCGGGTGTCGGTGCGGAAGGCATCGGTCACCTTCTTGCCCGCCTGGTTCAACGGCTCGGCCATGTCCTGTCCGAGCTTGCCGAGCACCTGTCCAAACTGTCCCGCCTGCTCGGCGGTGATGAGTCCCTGCTCCACCAGTCCGGTGAGGGTGGGGGTGAGGTTGCCGCTCAGGCCCGACACGAGGTTGGAACCCAGGCCGTTGAAGGCTGCTTTCTGCTGTTTGTTGAGCAGCGAGATTTCCCGGCTGGTGAAGGTGTATCCGCCGACCACGTCGACGTGGGGCAGGTATTTTGTCCGCGCCGCCTTGCGGGTGTTCATCGCCATCTCCTGCTTGAATTTGGTGATGTTGAGCTTCTTGTTGTTGCGCAGGGCCATGGCCCTGCAACTGTCAAGGCTGAGCACCTGCTGCGCTCCGGCGTTGGCCACGCCCAGCGACGCGAGTAAGAGCAATGCGAATGGTTTGATGTTCATATCCTTGTCTTGTGTGCTTGTTCTATATATTATTTGAGGGGTGAGACTTCTATTGTTTGAAGGTGAAACTTCTTGAGCCGATCATGTTGCCGCCCTCGAAGATGCTGACCAGATAGGTGCCGCCCTCGAGTGTCTCGGAGATGGCGCGGTAGAGGGTGACGGGGGTCTCCTGTCCGCCGTATTCGATGGACTTTCTCATGGAGCACTGCATCGAGCGGTTCTCGTAGTTGAAGGCTCCGCCGCCCGCGAGGGTGTTTCCTGTCGGGGTGGTGATGCGCACGTAGAGGGTGCGCACGCCGTTCTGCGCCGTCACGTTCTTGGCGATAGTGAAGTTCACTTGGATGGTCTTGGCCTTCTTGAGACGGTCGGTGGGCTTGTTGTTGCTCTTGAGGATGCTCATGCTGATGCCCGTGGCGTCGAGCTGCGAGGCGATGGCAACCTTCTCCGAGAGCGAAGCCTTGTCGGCGCTGATGTTCTCGATTTGGCGCAGGCTCTCGGCATATTGTCCCTTCACGCGGGTGTTCTCGGCGGTGAGGTTTTGGTTGAGCCGGTTGAGCGAGTCGATTTCGAGGATATAGCTGCGCAGCACCTTGCGCACGGTGGCGAGCTCTTTTTTCAGACGCATGATTTCATTGGCGTCGTTGCTCTTCACGCGGCGCAGTTCGTTGAGCAGGTTCTGGGTCTTCATCTGTTCCTGGGTCAGCTGGGCCACGATGGAGTCGTTGTTGATGCGGGTTTTCATCTCGCTGTATTGGTCAGCGAACTGCTGGTATTCGTTTTCCATTTCCTTCTTGTCGAGCTCCGCCAGCTCCTGCATGTCCTTGTTGGCCTGTTTCTGGCGCGAGAGACTGAAGGACAGCCAGGCAATGCCTGCCACAAGGAGAATGCCTACGATGGCTACGGGAATCCAAATTTTCTTGTTCATTTTCCGGTGTTTATATTATAATATAAAATCAATAACTTTAGTCGATTGCAAAGGTACGGTTTTTATTTGGATTGACAAAACCTCAGCCTCCTCTCTAAAGTGCGAAAATACACAATCTTGCAGTTTTCAGGAAAAAGGGAACAATCCCTCCGCTATTTGGCGCTCTTGCGGCTTTCTTGTGAATGGTCGTGCTGGCTTCTTGAAGAAGGTGGGGCTTTCGTTGGAGTGGATTCATATACCTGTCTCCATGTTGCTTTACGGAATGTTGTTTATATGTTAATGAATGCTAAGTCCCGATGCTTTTTTATAGCTGAGAAAGAGTGGAGGTAAGGTACTTGGACATGACAGTTATTACAGATGACAGTTATACAGATATTTTTTTGATTTTCAGAAGGTGGAGTGTAATGGAGAAATGTAAAGATATTTTATTATTATATATAATATATTATATTATATATAATAATAATTTTTGGCTCGGAGGTGCGAAGACCTGTTTGAAAAAACTGTATAACTGTCATCTGTAATAACTGTCATGCTCTTTTCCGCTAACCGCCCTCCCTCCGATAGCTTCCTGCACGCTATCGACATGTTAATTTACAGATAAGGTTATTTAACGTGAATTTTTTCTATTATTAATAGATTTTTACAGTTTTCGGAAACTCTATTTTTGGAGCTATGGGGAAAAGACTGTAATTTTGCACCAACTTCAATGTTCCATTCAAACTCATATAATAGGTATGCGTTTCAAATTATTCTTACTGATGCTTTGCTGCTCGTTGGGTGTTTTCGCCCAGTCGGACACGGTGCGCCATGAGGTGCTCCTGGAGACCACCAAGGGAAACATCCGCATCGCTCTTTACAACGAGACACCCTTGCATCGTGACAACTTTCTCAAGTTGGTCAAGCAGGGATTCTATGATGGTGTTCTGTTCCATCGTGTCATCAACCGCTTCATGGTTCAAACGGGCGATTCCGCCAGCCGCCATGCCGCACCAGGTGCCCTTCTTGGCGACACCAGGGAGTCCTACACCATCCCTGCCGAAATCCGCTATCCCGAGCTCTTCCACAAGCGTGGCGCCGTGGCTGCGGCACGCGAGGGTGACAATGTGAACCCTTCGAGGGCATCGTCCGCCAGCCAGTTCTACATTGTCTATGGCCGTCGCTTCGACGATGGAATGCTCGACAAGGCGCAACTGCGGCTTGACCAGCAGACAGCCGGTGAGGTGAAATTGACGCCCGAGGTGCGCGCTGTTTACAAGGCGAAGGGCGGCACCCCTCATCTCGACGGACAATATACGGTATTCGCAGAGGTTGTGGAGGGGCTTGACGTGGTCAATGCCATCCAATGGATGGAGACCGACAAGAACGACCGTCCGCTCGAGGATGTCCGCATTCTCAAGGCGATGGTCGTGAAGTGAGGCCGCCTCTGGAAAACCGACGGAAACGCCCGGATTTCCTGTTGCCTGTTTGTCCGTATGGCTTTGACGGAAAAAGTATCGGGGACAAGTGTATGATTTTCCATACACTTGCCCCCGATTTGTCTTGACTGAAAGGCTTGTGTTCTACGAGCGGATGTCGAACAGCTTGAAGAAACCTGTCAAGGTGAACACCTTGCGGATGTCGTCGTTGATGTGCTCGATGGTCAGATGGCCGCCCTTCTCCTCCACCGCCTTGCGCAGGGTGAGCAGGAGGCGGAGACCGGAGGAACTGATGTATTCCAGCCGGGTGCAGTCGATGACAATTTGCTGGTCTGCCTGTTGGAGCAAAGGTTGGAAGTCTTTCTCGCATTCGGCAGCTTGTGCTGTGTCGAGTCGTCCGTCGAGCGTGACGAGCACGGCACCGTTCTCATTTTTGATTGTTGTTTCCATATCTATTGTTTTCCATTGTTTAAAAATGTTGTCCGTTCCTCCGAGCTCCGGATCAGTGGAGCGGGAAGAGCAGGGTGACGATGAAGATGTTGGCGGCGAGGATGATGAGGTTCATCACCAGGCCGATGCGCATGAAGTCGGAGAAGCGGTAGCCGCCCTCGCCGTAGACCATCATGTGGGTGGGCGAGCCGATTGGTGTGGCGAAGCTCGAGGACACGGCAATCATCAGCGCCACGCAGAAAGTGACGGGGTTGACGCCGAGCGTCATGGCCGTCTGGTAGGCGATTGGGTAGAAGATGGCGGCGGCGGCCGTGTTGCTGATGAACTCGGTGAGGAAGGTGGCCACCAGGCAGATACAAATCAGGGCGACGATGGCGTTGGTTCCGCAGATGCTGAGGATGCCGTTGGCCAGGGCCGTGGCGATGCCGGTGCGGTCGATGGCGGTGCCGAGGCAGACGGAGCCGGCGAAAATCATCAGAATGTCCCAATTGATGGCGTCATTGGCCTGCTTGGGGGTGCAGCAGCGGGTGACGAGCATGGCGAAGGCTGCGAGGAAGCACGCCTGGAGCAGCGAGAACACGTTGAAGGTGGACAGCAGAATCATCGCCACCATGATGGCTGAGGAGACGACGGTCTTCTTGCCGATGTGGGGGATGTCCTCCGACTGGAAAATCTGCAGGTCCTTGCTGACGCTGTTCTTGAAGGCGTCGCCTTGTCCGGGACGGCATTCGAAGAGCAGGGTGTCTCCGCGCTCGATTTTGACGCTGCGGGGGTTGCTGTCGATGCGCTCGCCTTCGCGCACCACGGCCACGAGCACGGCCATGTGGCGCTCCTCGAACTCGCTCTCCTCCATGGAGATGCCCACGAGGCTGCTGCCGCGGAGCACGTGGCCCGTGTAGAGCTCGCGCTTGCGCTCGTTGTCGTCGACGAAGAACACGTGCTTGGTGTCGGTGGTCAGTCCGTGGCTCTTGCGGAGCTCGAGGATGCTGTCAATCTGTCCTGAGTAGACCAGTCGGTCGCCGCCCATGACGAATTCTTCGGCGGGCACGGGGCTGATTACCTCCTTGTCGAAGCGTACGATTTCCACCAGTCGGCCGCCGCTGACGTCGAGCAGTCCTGCCTCGGAGACGGTCTTGCCCACGCTGTCGCAGACGGTGGGCACGAGCAGCTCGGCGGTATAGTCGCCAGTCTGCTCGAAGGCCTGGTCGGGCGACTGTCTTTCGGGCAGGAGCTTTTTCAGGGCGATGATGGTCAGGATGCCCACGACGAGGCAGAACAGACCGGGGATGGTGGTGGTGAAGATATTCAGCTCAGCCTTGGGCATGTCGTTCATGAGCATGCCCGAGATGATGAGGTTGGGGGGCGTTCCGATGAGGGTGCAGACACCTCCCAGACAGGAGGCGTAGCTCAGGGGAATGAGCAGTTTGGAGGGGGAAACACCCAGTTTCTTCGACCACATCTTCACGACCTTGATGAACAAGGCGACGACGGTGGTGTTGCTGAGCACCGAACTGAGCGCCGCCACGGGAAGCATCATGCGCACGATGGCGGCGGAATAGGAAGAGGGGGCGCCGAGCAGGTGCTTGACCATCCAGTGGATGACGCCACTATGGACAAGTCCGGCGATGACAACGAACAATACGCCCACGGTCACTACGGACGACGAGCTGAAGCCCGCCATGGCTTCCTTGGCGTCGAGGATGCCTGTGACATAGAGGAAGCCCATGCCTCCGAGAAACACGAATTCGGCGGGTACCTTGGTCATCATCATCATGGCGAACATGACCAGGACCAGCCCGAGGGTCAGCCAGGCATTGAGCCCGAGACCCAGAAAGATTATTGATTCCATTTTCTTGTTGTTGTTTTTTGTCCCGTCTTGCGGGACATGGATTTATGATTTTTGTTGTTTCCTTGTTGCTTATTCCAATGCCTTGCGCAGGGTGAGGATGTTCTCGCCGCCCACGCGCTCGTAGTTGACACTGTCCATGAGGCTGCGCACGAGGAAGATGCCGAGTCCGCCGATGGGCCGCTCCTCGAGGGTGGCGTTGACGTCTGGCTCTGCCTGTGCGGTGGGGTCGAAAGGCATTCCGCTGTCGGTGATGACGAACTTCAGCCGTTCCTCGTTGACATAGGCCTTGAGGACGACAGTGCCCGTCTGTCCCTTGGGGTAGGCATAGTTCATCACGTTGACCACCGCCTCCTCGATGGCGAGGTTCATGCTGCCCGCCAGGGCGGGGTCGATGCCTGCCTCGCCGACCAGGATGTCCATGAACTCGGCGATTTTCGGAGTCTCCTTCACATCGTTGTGGAGCGTGAGCTTGCGGAAGTATTTGGTGTCGCGGTGCTGTCGGTTGTATTTCACGGCGATCATGGTCAGGTCGTCGCTCTGTTCGGCTCCGTCCACATGTCGGTGCGCGGCGTCGAGCATGGTCTCTATCATTTGTCTGGCGGTCTGTCCGCCGGCGGTCTTGAGGGTCTCCCTCATCCGTTCTTCGCCGAAGAGTTCCTTCCGGCTGTTCTCCGCCTCGGTCAGTCCGTCGGTGTACATGAAGACGGTGGTGCCGGGTTTGAGCACGGTCTGCTGCACTTCGTATTTCATGCCGGGCAGCACGGCGATGGGCAGGTTGGGCTTCACCTCGATGGTCTCCACCGCTCCGTCGCCAGTGAGGAGCACGGGGGCGTTGTGCCCGGCGTTGCAGTAGCGGAAACGGCCTGTGGGCAGGTCGAGCACGCCGACGAAGAGGGTGACGAACATGCTGGAGTCGTTCATGTCGGACATTGAGTTGTTGATCGAGGTGACGATGCGCTCGGGGTGGCTCTCCTGGGCGGCGACAATGCGCAGCAGGCTGCGGGTGACGGCCATGACGAGCGAGGCGGGCACGCCCTTGCCCGAGACGTCGCCCACGCAGAAGAAGAGTTTCTCGTCACGCAGGAAGAAGTCGTAGAGGTCGCCGCCCACCGCTTTGGCGGGAATGAGGGTGGCGAAGATGTCAATGTCGTCGCGGTCGGGATAGGGCGGGAAGATTTTCGGTATCATCGACATCTGTATCTTGCTGGCGATATTCAGTTCGCTCTCGATGCGCCCCTTCTCCTGGGTGGTGTCCTTGAGCTTGGTGATGTATTGCTCGAGCGAGCGCTGCATGTGGTCGAGCGAGTTGCCCATCATCCACAGTTCGTTGTGGGTGCGGGTCTTGGGAATCGGCGTGTGGAAGTTGCCGCCGGCGATGCGCATGGCTGCTTTTGTGTAGAGCCAGAGCGGGTGCAGAAACCGGCGCGCGGCGAGGGTGATGACCACGGCCAGGAGGATGAGTCCCGCCAGCGAGATGAGGAGCATCTGCCAGCGCAGGGCCTCCATGCCGGCGGTGATTTCCCTGGCGTCGCATTCGAGGGTGATGGTCCATCCGGCGCGCTTCACGGGGGCGTAGTAGAGGTATTTCTCATGCCCCTCCTCGCCGAACTTGCCGAAGCCGCGCACTTGGTTCTTGATGTCGACGAAGATGGTCTCGTTCACCTCGTAGCGGTGCTTGTCGAGCACCTGCATGGGGGTGCCCTTGAGAATGAGCTTGTGGTCTGGGTGGACGATGAAGTTGAACTTGCGGTCCATGATGGTCAGATAGGAGTGGGGATAGGGCTTCACGCTCTGCACGTGGTCGGTCAGTTCGTCGAGTGACAGGGCGACGGCGAGTACGCCGTAGAAATGTCCGTCCTTGGACTTCATGGGGATGCAGTAGCTGCAGATGATGTTGCCGTTGACTTCCACGAAGGGGTCTGACCAGCGTGCGGTGCCCGCCTCCTTCGTCTTTCGGTACCAGTCTTTTCGGCTGATGTCGTAGTGGTCGCTGAGGAGACTGTGCTTGAGGGTTCCGTCGTCCTGCCGCATGACGTAGGGCGAGAATCCCTTTTTATATTGCGGGAAGATTCCGGGCTCGAAGCCGATTGCCACGCCCTTGACGGCGGGGTTGGCCTCGAGAAATTTGTCGCATTCGGTGTAGATTTCCGTTTCTGTCAGGGTGTGGTCGCGCTTGCCGAGGGTGGCGAAGTTGTTGCCGGCGATTTCGATTTTGTCCATCTCGTCGGTCACGTAGAGCAGGGCTTTGTCGAGTTCTAGGTTGGCCTTGTCGTGTCCGTCCGCGAGCATTCCCGAGCTGGCGAACCAGAGGGAGGTGCCGAAGCTGGCGATGAACACGGCGGCTGTCGTGCCGAGCATCCACAGACATATTTTGGTCACGAAAGAATGGCGTATGCTGATTTTTTCCATGTCAGAACATTTTTTTTGTCGTTGTCTCTTTTCTATCAAGGGCATTTTGTCGGTTCAGGCTTCAAAGTTACGAAAAAACCAGGCACAACAAAAAGATTTCGCCTTCGGATTTTTCTGTTTTTTCTCTTTTTGCCAAGGGATGGATATTTTTGTTCCGTGTTTGCCGAAAGGTGAGCATCTTTGGCAGAACTTTATTCTTCGGTCGGGGCTTTGCAGGGCAGGGAAAGCAGAATGGTGGAGGATTTTTTTAGACGAAACTGTTGAGGGCGTCCACAATCTTGTCTATTTCTTCTTGCGTCAGCATAGGGTTGAGGGGAATGCTCAGTTCACAGTTGTGAATTTTGTCCGTGACCGGCAGGTCGCAGCCTTCCAACTCGGGATAGCACGCCTGCTTGTAGGGTGGTATGGGATAGTGGACATTCCATATAATATCATAAGAAAAATAAAGATGGTCTTTGAGGGCTTCGCGCTTCGTGGAGAACACGGGGAAGATGTGGTGGACGCTCGTCTGGATGTAGTCGAGGTCGGGGAGTTGGATGGTGTCGTTGTGTACGTGGTCGAAATAGTAGCGGGCTATTTCCTGGCGGCGCTTGTTCTCCTGGTCGAGGTAGCGGAGCTTCACGTCGAGCACGGCGGCTTGGATTTCGTCGAGACGGCTGTTGCGCCCCTTCATATAAAACTCGTATTTGATGCGTGATCCGTAGTTGCCCAGGTCGCGCACGGTGGCCGCGAGCTTCGTGTTGTTGGTCGTCACCGCTCCTCCATCGCCCAATGCGCCCAGGTTCTTGCCTGGGTAGAAACTGTGTGCGGCGGCGTCGCCCAACGAGCCTGTGCGGCGGTCGCCATAGCGGCAGCCGTGGGCCTGTGCGTTGTCCTCGATGAGCTTGAGGCCGTGCTTGCGGCAGAGCTCGCCGATTTTCTCTGTGTAGGCACATTTGCCGTAGAGGTGGACGATGAGGATGGCGCGCGTCCTCGTCGTGATGGCCTGCTCGATGAGCCGGTCGTCTATCTGGAAGGTGTCCAGACGGGAGTCCACGAGCACGGGCTTGAGGTTGTTCTCCGTGATGGAGAGGATGGAAGCGATGTAGGTGGTGGCGGGCACGATGACCTCGTCGCCGTCTTTCAGCACGCCTATTTCCTTGTACGCCCGGAAGATGAGGGTGAGGGCGTCGAGTCCGTTTCCGCAGCCCACGCAGTATCTTGTCCCGATGTAGCGGGCATAGTCTTCTTCAAACTTCCGGGTGGTCTCTCCGTGCAGATACCATCCGCTGTCCACCACCTTGTTGATGGCGTCCTTGATTTCCTCGCCGTGCAGGGCGTTCATCTTTTGCAGGTCAAAGTATTTGATCATAGTCTTGTTGGTTTTATGAGAGGGTCCATTCATAGGTGTCGTAGCACACCGCCCGTCCACCGAATCCCTCCTTTTGGTGGATGAGGTTGGTGTTGAGCCAAGTGCCGCCCTGTTCGGTCGACTTGCCGAAGTCGAGCCACTGTCGATCGGCGAAGGTGTGGTGGATGAGTTGGTCGAACACCAGGTCGAGTGCCCCCGACATCTTCCCCTCTGTCGAGGCGGAGATGTACTGGGTGTGGACCACGCTGCCGCAGTCGAAGACGAGCGTTCCGCCCAGCGGCAGCTCTTCCCGGTAGGCCATGAAAAGGCGCAGGCGGTTGGGAAATCTCGATTTCAGCAGGGCGAGCTCCTCGGGGGTGTGGACGGGGCTCACATGGTATTTCTCTTCCAGGTTGTTGTCGAGGATGCACCAAAACGCATTCAGGTCGTCGGTCTCCCGGACGGTGAGTCCCAGTCGGCGCGCCTTGTTGGCGCCTCGGTGGCGGAGCTTGGCGAATTTCATCGGCTGGCGGAGCCGGACGGTGGTGGAGATTTCCCGTGCCGTGAGCCGTGCGTGGCACACCTGCACCAGTGCGTAGAGGTCTTCCTCGGCGGGCAGGGTGTGGTAGATCCACGGTGTGGGCTTGTAGACCACCTTATTGATGTAGAGGCTCCCGCGCAGAAATTTGTTAATGCTTCCGAACACTTCCAGACACCGCTCCGTCGTCATATCTTCTCCCATGACCAGTCCGCCGTAGGTCAGTCCGCCGTGGGAGACGAGCGTCGTGCCGTCGACATTGGCGGGCAGCAGCGCCACCAGCCTTGTGCCGTCGTTGACCATGAGCGAAGCGTCGGTGAAGCGGTCGCTGTGGTAGTCCATGTATCGGCGGTCGAGCAGGAAGGTGGCGTTTTTCGCCTCCGCTACGAATCCGTTCCAAGCCTCAAGGTCCGCCGCCGTGTATCTTCTTACTTCGAGCATCCCTTGTATTTCAGAAATTCATCATAGTCGTAGATGTAGTCCTCTTCCTCGTACACTTCGGAGGCGAGCACCATGCACACGGCGCCCGAAGAGAAGTCGTCGAGGGTGCGCCAGATGCCGGTTTCGATGACGAGTCCCTGGTAGGGGTGGTTGAGTAGGAAGGTGCGCCGCTCGGTGCCGTCGTCAAGAGTAACGGTGAAGCTGCCACTCAGGGCGACGAGCAGTTGTTTCAGTTTCTTGTGTGCGTGGCCCCCCCGGCTCTCGCCTCCCGGCACGTCGTAGACCCAGTAGGCGCGGGCGATGCGGAAGGGTATTTCCTTGAACTCCTCGACCACGGAGAGGTTGCCCCGTCGGTCTTCTATCTTGGGTAGGTCGATGATTTTTGTTTCGGATACTTTCATAGATTTCTTAAAAATACAGCCACTGACTGGTTTAGGGTGAGTGGCTGTAGAAATGTGGAAAAATTGTCAGTGTGTTTATTTCTTCATATACGGGTCGGTGCCCAACACTGTTTTGGCAAGGCGTTTGGCCTTGTCGCGGAGCGCGTTGAGATCGGCGCCGATTTCGCCGTAGCAGAGCACCACGCCCATGCGTCTGCCCACATGGGCTTCCTGTTTGCCGAAGATGCGGATGCGGGTGCGGTCTTCCTTGAGCGCGTCGACGAGGTTGTAGGGCAGCGGGTCGTTGGTCTCCTTGGGCGACAAGATTACCGCCGAGCAGCCGTAGTGCTCCAGGTGGATGCCGGCGATAGGCAGTCCCATCACGGCGCGGAAGTGCAGTTCGAACTCAGAGAGGTTGGTGGTGTGGCCGAGGGTCACCATGCCCGTGTCGTGCGGGCGCGGACTCAGTTCGCTGAAAATCACCTCGCCCTGTTTGCTGAGGAAGAACTCCACGCCCCACAGGCCATAGCCGGTCAGCGCCTTGGTCACCTCGTCGGCGATGTGCTGCGCCTGCTTCAGCGCCTCGTCGGAAATATGGAAGGGCTGCCAGCTCTCGCGGTAGTCGCCGCCTTTTTGCACGTGTCCGATGGGCGGGCAGAAGAGTGTGGGGCCGCCTTTCTGGGTGACGGTGAGGAGGGTGAACTCGCTGTCGAAGTCGATGAACTCCTCGATAATCACTTCTTTCACGTCACCGCGTCCTTCCTCCATCGCCTCCTTGTAGGCCTCTTTCAGTTCGTCGTCGTTGTGGACGTAGCTCTGTCCGTGTCCGCTTGAGCTCATCAGCGGTTTCACCACGCAGGGAAAGCCGATTTCGTCGGCGGCAGTCTTGAACTCGTCGAAGGTCTTGGCGTAGAAATATTTAGCAGTGCGCAGTCCCAGCTCCCTGGCGGCCAGGTCGCGGATGGCGCGGCGGTTCATGGTGTAGTTGACGGCCCTGGCGCTCGGCACCACCTGTATGCCCTCTTTCTCGTAGTCGAAGAGACGCTCGGTGCGGATGGCCTCGATCTCGGGCACGATGATGTCGGGGTGGTGTTTCTTCACCACGGCGTCGAGTGCGTCGCCGTCGAGCATGCTGAACACCTCGCTCTCGTCAGCCACCTGCATGGCAGGTGCGTTGGCGTAACGGTCGCAAGCCACCACATAATGGCCCGCTCTTTTGGCTGCGATGACAAACTCCTTTCCGAGTTCGCCCGAGCCAAGTAGAAGAATCTTTTTCATTTATTTTGGTAGGATTGATGTTGGTCTTTTCTGTTGCCGTCCGGCTTATCTGTTGCCGTACATCTGGTCGTAGTATTTCTGGTAGTCGCCGCTGGTCACGTCCTTGATCCAGTCTTGGTTCTCCAGGTTCCAGCGGATGGTCTTGACGATAC
>CAKPTK010000022.1 GCA_934190685.1 uncultured Prevotella sp. | reverse complement strand
ATGAAAATAATAACAAAAGGATTGTTTTTAGAAGTTTAATGTTTTACTAAAACACGAGCATTATGGAAGATAACAAATTAGTAAGAGTATTGGGTTTGAAGGAATCCATCAGTATGACCATCGGTACAGTGGTGGGTGTTGGACTTTTTACATGTGGCTCGTCCCAGATAGGATTGGTTGGCTCGTGGATTATAGGCTTTACGTTTTTAGCCTTGTTGATTTCCATTTGGCCTTGTCTGATTTATGGAGAAATGTCGGCAGCCTTGCCTGAGGCTGGTGGAACTTATAATTTCGCCAAGCGTGGACTCAACCGTGTGTGGGCCAATATGGCAGGTTGGCATTACATCGTTTCGGTTGTTGCCATAGGTGCGGGAGAGACGTTGGCGTTTTCCAACTATTTTACCATTCTCCTTGGAGCCTTTGGCATAGATATATCGTGGATAGACCCCCGTGTGATTGCCTGTATTTTGGTAGCAATATTTTTGGTTCTCAATTATTTTGGTATTGAACAGTCTGGAAAGGCACAGACTGCGTTCATCTTTTTCTTCTGGGCATGCTCCATATGCTGGTTCCTCTATATGATTCCTAAAATCCATTTGGAATATTTTGGCGGATTCGGTATGGACAAGTTGCCTCCGTTCAAGGAAATGATGTATATCTTTGGTTTGGTATGGTGGTGCTATACAGGGTTTGAAACTTGTGTGTCTGTCGGTGGCGAGACGAAATTCCCGCAGTACACATTGCCACGTGCTTTGAAGATTTCAGTGTTCCTTGTTTTTGCCGTCAACGCCCTTTTCCAGTGGTTCTTGGTGGGTCTTGTTTCCCACAATTTCTACGGAATGATTGCCTCTGCGGCAGCTCCTTATGCTGAGGGACTCCGTGCGGCAGGTTTGGTTGGCATGCCTATTATCCTGCTCTGTGTCGCCATCGCCTTTGGAGGCGACTTGAGTACTATCAATCCAGGTATTGCAGCTCCAGCGCGCTATATCTATACTATGGCGCTTGATCACAGTCTTCCTTCAGTCTTGGGTAAGGTCCATGCAAAATACAAAACCCCTCATAATGCCATTTTCCTTGTGGGACTCATCAACTTCATCTTGATTGCCACGGGCTCCATTGACTATATCGCTTCTGTGTCGCTCATTTCATTGGCCGTGTGCTATATGATAGGTTGCCTTGCTTATATGGGATTGCGTCGCAAATATCCGGACTTGCATCGACCTTACAAGGCACCTTATGGTGTTATCGGATGCTATGTCACCATTTTGCTTTATACGTTCATGCTGTTCTTTGCGGACAAGATGGCGCTTTATACTGCAGCCTTGCTGAGTGTGATGTGTGTGGTGTTCTGGTATTTCTACACCAATCACAAGGAGCAGAAAATGCTCTCTTTGGAGGAAGAAATCGGCGAAGTGGCAGAGCCGACAGCCGAACAGAAAGCCAAGATGGACCGGGAATATGCCATTTGGAAATGGGGTACCATCATTGTCACGGTTATATCGTTGGGCATCTATCTTATCCCGATGTTCTGTTAGAATGGTGTAAAAGATTGATATTATGTATAAGATAGCTTTAGGAAATATTACTTACACATTTTCCGACCTCAAAGACTTGATGGCCAAGGCCACGCCTTTGAGGTCGGGTGACGAGTTGGCGGGCATCGCAGCCCGCAGTATGGAAGAGCATGTGGCTGCCCAGATGTGTCTGGCCAACGTGCCCTTGCGACGGTTCCTGGAAGAACCCCTCATTCCTTATGAGGAGGACGAGGTGACACGCTTGATTATAGACACTCATGACAAGGTGGCTTTTGCTCCGATAGCCCATCTCACCGTAGGGGAGTTCCGCAATTGGTTGCTTAGTGATTATGCTTCCACTGATATCTTGTCTGTCGTCGCTCCGGGCATAACTCCAGAGATGTCGGCGGCAGTAAGTAAATTGATGCGTAATCAGGATTTGCTTTTGGCTGCCAAGAAGTGCCGGGTGGTGACACGCTTCCGGGATACCATTGGACTGCCGGACTGCCTGTCTGTACGTCTTCAGCCCAACAATCCAGTCGATGACCTCAAAGGTATTGCCGCGAGCATTATCGACGGGCTCATCTATGGCAGTGGCGACGCAGTGATTGGCATCAATCCTGCCAGTGACTCGGTGCCGGTATTGAAGGAACTCAATTTCATGTTGGACGAGATTATCCATCGTTATCACATACCCACACAGAGTTGTGTGCTCACTCATATCACCACAGGCATGCAATTGATAGAGGAAGGGGCACCGGTTGACTTGTTGTTCCAAAGCATTGCGGGTACCGAAAAGGCGAATGCGGGATTTGGTGTCAGCTTGAAACTGCTGGACGAAGGATACGAGGCTGTCAAATCGCTTCACCGGGGAACCATCGGCGACAATTGCATGTATTTCGAGACCGGTCAGGGTTCAGCTTTGTCGTCAAACGCCAATTTCGGGGTAGACGAACAGACGTGTGAGGCTCGTTGCTACGCCGTGGCAAGGAGATACAAACCTCTGTTGGTTAACACCGTCGTCGGCTTCATCGGTCCGGAATATCTCTACGACGGCAAACAGATTACCCGGGCAGGACTGGAAGACCATTTCTGTGGCAAACTCATGGGATTACCCATGGGTTGTGATATTTGCTATACCAACCATGCAGAGGCTGACCAGGATGACATGGACAATTTGCTCACTCTTTTGGTGGCGGGAGGTATCAACTATATCATGGGCATACCGGGGGCAGACGACATCATGCTCAATTATCAAAGCACGAGTTTCCATGATGCGCTCTATGTCCGCAAACTCCTAGGTAAAAAGCACGCACCAGAGTTTGAGGCTTGGCTGAAGGAAATGCAGTTGGTCAATGGCGAAGGAAATATCTTGCCTGTGAAAGCCACTCATCAATTATTGGGAATAGAAAAAATGGAGGAAGTGTATGAATAAGTTTGTGACAGTCAAAACTCAAGGGTTTGTGGAATGTGATCCGTGGGCCGACTTGAAGCAGTTTACGGATGCCCGCATTGCATTGGGCAGAACGGGATGCAGTGTGTTGACAGATGATTATTTGCAGTTCTCCTTAGCGCATGCCAGGGCTCGCGATACCATCTACATGCCTTTCCAAAAAGACAAGGTGAATGCGCAGTTAAAGACCTTGGGACTGGACACAATCGAGGTGTCCAGCCGGGCGACATCAAGGAGTGTCTTCCTTCGCCAGCCAGACATGGGGCGAAGACTCGATGACGAGAGCCGTCAGCGCTTGGCAGACATCCACTACAAAGGGGCTGACGTATTGCTCGTCATCGGTGACGGCTTGTCGTCCAAGGCTGTCAACAAGCAGGCGGTGCCACTTATATCCCGATTCCTTCCCTATATGGACGAGTTGGGGTTGTCTGTGGGTCCTGTAGTCTTGGCGAATGAAAGTAGGGTGGCGCTGGGCGACGACATTGCGGAAACCCTGCATTGTGGATTGGTGGCCATCCTTATTGGCGAGCGAACGGAATTGCATCAGCAATGTGCGTCCGGAAGGATTGTCTTACGACAAGGCCGCTTTCAAGATGGCATGGTTGGTTGAGGCTGCCTATGACATGGGGAAGACTGGAACAGAACTGAAAGACCAAAGTGACGATCCCGGTCACTATCGGCTGTTGAAACCTCACAATGTTGGCAAACTGACTTGTTGACAAAGGGTGAGGATATCCCTCCCGTCAAATGGTTTCGTATTCCACTCTTTTGCACTATTTTAAAGAAGATTGGCCGCATTCGGAAATAAAAACAAATAAGTTTGTTTTATATTCCACTCATTTGTACTATCTTTGCATATACAACATTAAAACTGAACAAATGAGAAAAACATGGATGGCCTTGTTGCTCGCTTCGGCGTTGACAACATCGGCTCAAGAGAAAAAGGCGGAACCATGGTATAAGACTATCAAGGTGTCGGGCTATGTGATGACGCAATATCAGTATGACGGCAAAGAGGGGAATGAGGCCAATTCTTTCAATCTCCGTATGGCACGTCTTGCCCTTGACGGACGCATCGCCAACGACTTCTATTGGAAGGCCCAGTTGCAGGTGAATGGCAATACCTCCACTTTGGGTTCGTCACCCCGGTTGGTGGACGCTTTCGCCGAGTGGCAGAAATACGACTTTTTCATGGTCAAGGCCGGACAGTTTAAGCGACCGTTTACTTTCGAGAATCCTATGCACCCGATTGACCAGGGATTTATGGGCTATTCACAGAATGTGACCCGTCTTGCCGGATTCAATGATCGATGCGGAGAGCAGGCCAGCAATGGACGTGATATTGGTGTGCAGATACAGGGTGACCTGTTGAAGAATGCCAAAGGGGGCGCGCTCGTTCACTATCAGTTGGGTGTGTTCAACGGACAAGGCATCAACACCAAGGACGAAGACCAGCGTAAGGATATCATCGGCGGTGCATGGGTGATGCCCGTGAGCGGATTGCGTATCGGCGCTTTCGGATGGACGGGGTCTTTCGCCCACAAATACACAGAGACCTTGGAAGACAACTCCAAGGTCACCCGTGTGGCTTCCGTCGACCGCATCCGCTATGCGCTGAGTGCGGAATACAAAGCCAATGACTGGACGGTGCGTTCGGAATACATCCACAGCACCGGTGGGCAGTTTACAGGTGTCGGATCCTCTGCCATCGACGATAAGGCCGGCAGTAAGGCCGATGGTGTTTATGCGCTCGCCATAGCTCCGGTCTTGAAGAACAAACTCTATGCCAAGGCGCGCTATGATCTCTATCGCCCCACGGCAGAATGGAACAAGGCACGCACGCAATATGAGGTGGGTGTGAACTACAAGTTCAACAAGTTTATCCAACTCAATACAGAGTATGCTCGTGTCAACGATCGCAGTCTTGCAAAGGGCAAGCACAACTACAATATGGCGGATGTGGAACTTGATTTCCGCTTCTGACGTATTTTTCAAACAGCGACTTTAGTAAGTTTTTTTTATCCATAAAGGCAATCTTCTTGAGATAGAGAAGGTTGCCTTTGTTCGCGTTGTCGATTTTTTCCGAAGGTGAAAATGTTTGCCCGAGAAAAATAGGGTAAACATAAAATAAGATTTTTGTGTCCTGATTTTATTTTACAAATCTTTTTGAGGTCGGTTTACAGACTGATTTGCTACAACCTACAAAGGGGGTATTTGTGGAGAACAGGCGGACTAATCAATTTTTCACCACGGTGAAAATTCCGTTAGTGTGCCACTAACGACCCGCTAATGGCATACTAATGATTGACAAGAGGGCGAGTAGGTTTTCTTGAATGTGAATTTAATTTACAAAGTGTTGCCGAATTTTGTCTTGTTGACATGGAAAAACTGAGAAAAATTGATGTAGGTTGTGTATGATTAGTGTATGATAAATGTATGATGGAATGTTGATATAACTATTTGATAATTAGATGTTTATACAATTATTTGTGCTATTATGTATGATTTTTCTCAAAAATAACTTTTCTCGCGTGCGTGCGCGCGTAAGAAAACCGTTTCCTGTAAAATTTGAGGTAAGACACCAATTCTATACGATTTTCTGTGGAGTGTGAAAACTCTTTTACATTTTTTGCGGTATGGTAAAGGTCTGAATGGTCTTCATAGTCTCGAGAATTATGTCACCATAAGGTGATAGTTTGCATACTCCAGAGGGCACATCGGGCAGAAACACCTGGCGGCAAGTGGCGGCAAGCCTCAACGGCTCGCCGTTAGTTCCCTGTGGCGGATGACGGCATAGACTGGTAAGATACAAATGGGGAGAAACTTTGAGGAAAAAGTGTGTGTGTCCTCAAATTTTCTCCCTAAGGAATCATTATCCTTTCAACTTCTTGCCGTCGGTAAAAGCGTTGCCCACCCGTTTGCCGAGTTCCACATAGCCATGGTGGAGAGGGTCGTAGGTGATGAGGTGCATGCGCTCGATGTCGGGCTGTCCGTCATCGCCGAGGCAACGCTCGTCCACTTGGATGTTGACTATTTCCGCCACAATGTAGTATCCGGTCTCGCTTTCCTCCAGTTTCTGTTTGATGCGGCATTCGAGAGTCATGGGAAAATCCGTGAAGACGGGAGCGTTCACTTGTGCAGCTTTTACAGCGTGCCATCCGGTCTTGTCCATCTTGGAAGAATCGTTTTTTGCACTGACAATGCCCACAAAGTCTGCGGCGATGAGTGTCTTCGTGGTGGCGAAAGCTACGGTGAACTCATTGTTTCGATTAATGTTCTGTGTGGTGGCATGGTTGCCCATGGAAATCATGATTTCCTTCATGTCCCATTGGCCTGCCCAAGCTGCGTTCATGGCATTGGGCTTTCCGTGTTCGTCATACGTGCCGATGATGAGCACGGGTTGTGGAAGAATCCACGGTTTGGGTGTGAATGATTTCATAGTTGTTGTGTATTGATAAAATGATAAATCTATTCTTTGGCCATTTCTTTCCCTACATTTATTTTCCCACACATATGGGCGAATGGACAGGTTAGGCAGCGGTCCGCCGCTTCTGTCGGTGTGAATGGCAGTTCCGGGTCGAAGATGTCTGCCAGCAGGAGGGTGAGTCTGTTTAGATAGTCTTCCATGTAGTCGTCAATGTCCCTGATAGGCTCCTTGCCGAAGCGCAATGTCGGATCATAGTCCTTGGTTCCGGCATGCTGGATGAACAGCAGGGCGGGCAATACAGGATAGTCGCCTTCATTGTCTGTTTTGCTTTTGCGCACGATTGCACTGTAGAGCATCGCTTGCAGATAGTAGTCGCTGTGGTTGTCTATCTTGCTGGGCATGAACACTTCTTCGGGATTGTTCAGTGTCTTGAGGTCTTTATTCGACGTCTTGTAGTCAATCACGCGAAGGCGGGGGATGGCTTGGTCTGTGCCCACCTCGTCCAGTCGGTCGATGGAGCCGCCAATCCGAACGGGGCGAACTCCTGCCGAGGTCTTGACCTGTATGCTCGTCTCTACCTTATATTCGAGGTCTCTGATGGTGAAAGGTGCGAGACGGGCATCGATGCGGAGCAGTTGCACGAGATATTGGAGGATTACCTCTCTGTTGAGCAATTGCAGTCCGTTGTACTCCGGGCGGTATTTGCTGCCGGGTTTCAATTGGAACAGACACTCTTCAAAGGCTTGGTCCACGATGGGCAGCAATTGCTCGGGATGTGTGATGTAGGGCTTGAAGTCTGCCTCGTGCATGGTGTGGTTGATGCGCCGTTTGTAGAACAGTTCGGCTGCTTTGTGGAAGATGTTGCCGAACATGCGGTTGTCGATGGTGTCGATGTCTGTCTGGTCAGGCTCGTTCAGTCGGCACACATAGGTGTAGAAGAATCTAAGGGGGCAGCGCAGATAGGAGTTGATGGCCGTTGGAGAGAGGGTGAAGTCTCTTCCTATTGCATCGAGGCGCTGCATGATGTGTGTGTCTTTTTTAATCGATACAGGCACCCGGCTTCCTGTTTGCTGTCCGGCTTGTAGGGCGACTTTGTTCACTTGATGTGGGCTTTCGACGAGCATTTGGAGCATGAACCGGCTCATCTCACCCGTGTTGGTGCCCTCGGTACTGTTGTTGTAACAGATGGTCACATCTTTTGCGCGTTGCAGGAGCGAGTGGAAATAATAACTATAGATAGCCACTTTGTTCTCCACCGTTGTCAGTCCGTAGGCTTTTCGAATGGCGTGGGGAATGAATGAGGAATCGTTGACCCCTTTGGGCATATTGCCCTCGTTGCAGGAAAGTAGCAACACATGGTCGAAATCAAGGTTTCTGGTCTCGAGCACGCCCATCATCTGGAGTCCTATAGCAGGCTCTCCATGGAATGGAATTGTAGTCCCCTCAACCATCTGTGTGAGCAAGCGGCTGAACGTGTTGATGTCGATGGGCAGTTCTCCTTCGCTGAACAAATCGGCAAAAGGGGTCAACAAGGTGTACATACGGAACACCGATTCTTGGAATAACGGGTCATGACTCTCTGCTCCGCCTTTGGCCACCTTGCCCAGCAGTTGTTGCAGAGCTGTGGTCAACGAGAGTAGGTCTGTGCAGTCAAGAGGGGTGAAGAGACACTTCATCTCTTCATCTGTATTCAACTCATCCTCAGTTGGATAATATTTATGGCTGTCGTTCAACGATTTCATGATCTCCGGTGCTTTGTCACTTACCAGTCTTGCATAGGGATGGCGGAGCAGTTGGTTGACATAATGCAGCAGATAGCGGTGACGTTCGGGTTGGTGGCCGAGGATGTGAAGTGTGATGAATTGTCTGACAAGCGAGGCGACAGGGGTGTGGGCAAGCGGATAACCCAATGTCACGTTGAGTTCTTTCACCTTTTCGGGGATACTGTGGATTGCCGTCTTGAGCAAAGACTCGTCGCAGAGTACGATGGCGGTGCGATTGCCGTCGGCAATATGGTCTTTCTGTTTGAGCCACTCGCTGATGTATCGAGCTTGTATGGCCTCTGTCGGCGCTGACACATAGGTCATCTCTTTGTGATGAGACATCTGTCCGTAGATGTCGGCATTGTCGATGGGCAGTTCATTGGGGAAGTCTGCCAGATATTGTGCGATGTATTTTCCGGCTTCTCCTATTTCCGCATTGCTTCCGGCTTTGGGCATGTAGCTGAAGTCGAAATCCCAATAGAAGTGGGCTTTCCCTTGTTGCTTGATACGGGAGAACAGTCGTTGTTCCACACGCTGGAGCATATTGAAACCGATGAAAAGATAGGTGTCGTATTTGTATGTGTCTTCAGGAGCTTCAGCCACCTCACGATAAAGAGCACCTTCATAGGCAAGCCCTTGTTCGGCAAGCCGTTTGTTGAATTGATGGTAGATGTCGGCGAAGTGACACCACAGTTGTAGAAATCTCTGTTTCAGTTGACTCTCTTTGTCGTCAAGCACACAATGGAAGAATCGCTCCAACAAGGCTGTCTGTTCTTCTGAAAGATAGCTGAGGTCGTCAAGCTCGTGGATGTCACGCAGATTGGCAAACACCCGGTCGGCGTCAGCCATGTTCTTGTCCAGGTCATCGAAGTCGGCCAAGAGTAGTTGTCCCCAACCATAAAACTTGTCAAGCGACTCGTCAATGCCTGTTTCCGCAACGAATGTCTTGTGAAGCTCGCACACCAATTTCAGTGGATTGGCCACACTGCGTTGACTGTGCTGACGGAAAAGGTCGCTGATGGTGATATAGCGTGGACTCCACACGGGATGTCCGGAGAGGCAGGCCAACTCCTGGTTGAGGAAGAGTGACGCTCGTTTGTTGGGGAAGACCACAGCCACACGGGTGAGGTCATTGCCATATTTATTGATGATATCTTGGGCTACAAAATGGAGAAATGTTCGCATAGTCGTTATTCTTTAGAATTTTACCTTCTGGAAGTTTAGAGGGAGACAACTTCAAGGCGGTTTTGTTTGACATACCATATATATCCTGTCACCTGTGGATAGCCCATGTCTTTGAGCAGATTCATATAGCCGCTCACTTGCTGGGCATGTTCCGGACGCGGTCGTCCGAACTTGAAATCGACCACTCTGGTCTCCTTGCCGTCGCTGACCACACGGTCGGGACGATATTCCACAGTGCGGTCTTGCTCTGTGGTGAGGATGGTGCACTCGTTGAATACCTGCCAACGAGAGTCAAACAGAGCCGCCACGTCAGGATTGCCCATGCCTCGTTCGATGGCCTTCCGCACATCTTCGGGTGTGATACCGATGCCATAGACCGTACCTTCTTCCTCCAATTCTGCCATGACATGAGGAATGTCCTCTCGGGTAGTGATGCGCGAGAAGATGGCATGGAGAACATTTCCCAACTGGATGTAGTGGGTGCGGCTGTTGAGGTCGTCGGCGTCCTCGTCGTGTGTGAACTCTTTACTCTTGTTGCTCTGTCTGAAATCTACAGGCACTGCATGGGTACTCACGTGAAGTCGGTGATTTGTGGAAGGTTGCAGGAACACATTGTCGGTGTGCTTCTCTTCTTTTTCTGCTTCTACATAGAGTGTTCCGTAGGTGAACAGCATGTCTGAACTGTCTTCCTTTTCAACTGTTTCATAAACAGATTCGGGCAAAACCTTTTCCAACTTGATGAGAACATCCTCAAGCAGCTTGCTTCGTGAATTCTTCGTCCCCTTCTTGCCGATGACAAACAGATTGTGCCCGGCACGGGTGAATGCCACATAGAGTAAGTTAAGGTTGTCGACTATGTTCTGCAGTCGTTCATGTTTATAGTCTTTTTCAAAGATACTTGTCTGAAGTTTACTGCTGTAGTCTACGGGAATCATGGGCAGTTTGTTGAACGGCTTCTGTTGTGGCTCGCACCAAATGGTGTTGCCTGCCAGTTCCAGTTTCCAGTCGCAGAAGGGGAGAATCACATTGTCAAATTCCAGTCCCTTACTCTTGTGTACCGATACGATGCGGATACCTTCGGCTATATCGCTTTGGATGCTCTTGTTGCCATAGTCCTCATCCCAAAGATTCAGGAAACTGGCAATGTCGGCCACATTGTCCGAAAGATAGTTGGCCACCAAGTCATAGAAGGCGCAGATAAAGGCGCTTTGGTCTGTGAGCCGTTCGAGCCTGAATATCTGGTAGATACGGTCTATCATATCGGCGAAGGGAAGGGTGGTGAGTGTCTCACGTTCTTGGACAAACTGCTCTGGCAACAATCTATCCAAATCTCCGTCGGTGGCGAAACACTGGCTGTCGGTCAACTGCTCTCCACCGATGGCTTGCCAATACTTCACGAGCGTGGCGAGGGCCAGTCGGTCGTCGGGGTGCACAAGCACACGCAGTACATTGATGATGAGGCACACGGCTTGTGACGAGTTGAGCCGGAAAGCTTCGTCAGAGACGATGTTGACTTCCGGCATGTCTTGCATAATTGCCTCAGCGATGATAGGTATGTTTTTGTTGGAACGAACGAGAATGGCTATTTGACTTTGTCTTACTCCAGTGTCGAGCAATCTGCTGATGGTGCGCTCAATTTCCCCACAGGTGGCGCTGACAACGTCCGACGCTCCGATAATCCTCACTTCAACCAATCCTTCCGGACGGGAAGCGGCGGGCATCTGTTGGACTACATCGGAATAAGCCTTGGTTACTTGTTCATATTCATCGTTGCCTTCTTCTTTCAGCATGTCGGCTTCAATTTGACAAGCGAGTGTAAAGAAGGCATTGTTGAATTTGACCACCGATTGACTTGATCGGTAATTGGTTTGGAGCGAGGTGATGTTGAGTTGCTCGTCAGGACGGTCAAACTGCTGTTCGATATTGTTGAGCAGTTGCCAATCGCCAGACCTCCATCGATAAATACTCTGTTTCACATCTCCCACGATGAGCGAACCTTGCTGCTGGTGGCTCATGCACTCGTCGAGCAGCATTTTGAAGTTTTTCCACTGTACAGTGCTTGTGTCTTGAAACTCGTCTATCATGATGTGCTCCAGTCTGCTACCGATCTTTTCATAGATGAATGGAGAGTCGCCCACACCGGCGATGAGCTGGTGTAGCAGGTTTTGAGTGCCGCTCAGCAAAAAACGGTTGTCGTCGGCGTTGAGCTGCCCCACTTTTTCGCTGATAGCCTTGAGCAGTCGCAATTGGTTGATGTGCTTCAGTGTGAGGTCTGCCGAAACATATTGAGAATAGAGCCGTTGGCGAAGTTGCTCTCCACGGCAAAGCTGGTCTGTCAGTTCCATGGCGATGCTTTCAACAGCGGATTGGATGCTCCTTTCATTCGATTTCTTCACCCATTTATGTGGGTCATTCATCGCGGCTTTCACACGGGTGCCTGTAGCCAATTTAGGTGCCATGTTGCCGTTGTAGAGATGCTGGAAATAGCCAGCGGGGCCAGTCATGCCATTGGGAAAGTCGGTAATCTCAAGACCTTGCTCATGTATGGTTTCAAGGAAAGTCTCACCGATGAGCTTGATACCATCTGCGGCGTTTTGCTTCAATTTCTGCAATTGGTCATAAAACTCCTTGAAGAAACCAGGCCGTTCGAAGGTCTGTTCCATTTCTTGCCTGTGTTCTTTGTAAATATCGTTGAAGATGTTGCGGCCAAAGCGCTTGATGGCTCCGATGACATTCCACGATTTGTCCTCGCTGATGTTGGCCATCACGTAGTCTTTCAGCCATTGCAGAATGGGGGATGCGGAGTCAAGGCTTTCGATGAGTTGGTCGACTGCTAGCTCTTCCACTTGACTGTCGTTGAGGCTGATGCGCAGGTTGGGTGTCAAATCGAGTTCCCTGGCCAAGTTGCGCAGTACGCTTTGAAAGAATGTGTCGATGGTCTGAACACGGAAAAAGTTGTAGTGATGGATGAGCAGTGAGAGTGCGAGTTGTGCCTGGCGACGCATGGTCTGCTCGCCAATCTGGAGGTCTCGCATCACGATGTCTGCATAAGCCTGTGAGTCGGGCAGAGCATGGCTGATGCCGTAGAGCTGGGACAGAATACGTGTTTTCATCTCTTCGGTCGCTTTGTTGGTAAAAGTGACGGCGAGCACCGATCCATATCCGTATGGATTGGCGATAAGCAGTTTGATGTATTCCACGGCAAGGGTGAAAGTCTTTCCACTTCCTGCACTTGCTTTATATACGGTTAATGGTTTCTGCATGTATGATTTTTTTGTTCGTTTATTTTTATGAATGAGTTTCTGTAATCATCGCCAACGGGAGAAAAGTTCGAAACCAAACTTGAATCCCATGCCGTCGAATTGCGTGTTGCGCATGGCGGCGAAGATGCCCATGGAGAAGAGTCTGTTGGTGAATCCGTAGCCATATTCCATATACGGATGTAGGTGGCGGACAATGAGTGAACTGCAATAGATGCGCTCTTTTTCCACGATGCGTCCTACCCAGGGTAGCCACGACAACAACATGAGTGGCGATTCGTAAGTCATGTTGGCCCGCACATAGTAATCGGAGGCATTGTACCAGTTGCTGTTGAGCAATTCAAATCCTCCCGACCAATCATCGTTCCATCCTCCGGGGATGTTGTTGTCACGAAAATTGGAGTAGTCGAGGAAATATTGATTGGTTCCTTTCGACGAATAGAATCCTCCTCCAAGCCGAAGGGAAAGGGAACGCATGCATTTCATGCGGTGGATGTAGCTGCCGTCAAACTCCCATCGTGTATAGCGCGAGTCCGATTGCATCACACCACTAATCCCTTGTTCATAGTCAATGGTGAAGATGGGTCCCGTGAAGTACCAAGGGCGAATCTGAAGTTCAACGAATGGAGCGAAACTATTGTATCTCAATGGCTTTCCTGCTGTGATGAACGATTGTTTGTTGACAGGTGTGCGATGGTAATAGGTGAAGCCTGTCTTCAGTCCAAAGCGACGTGTGATGTCGATGCTGTTTAGCATTCTCCAATGCATGTCTTTGAAATAGTCGAGATGGAGCGCGTCCCAGTCTATCGTGTCCGTGCGTTCGGCTTTCACCTGTTCAAGCACTTTTGAGTTGGTGATGCGGTTTCCGTTTCCTACTTCCACTTCCACAAAACCATTGTGCCGCACATCGTAGTTCCAGCGCAGAGGCAAACTGAAATAAAATTGCTTTTGCTTGAAGGAATAACCTCCTTTGAAGCGGAGTGACAAGGCATTGTTCGCAGAAAAGAGATAACTGCCCCGAATATCAAACTTGTAGGTGAATCCCCGTCGCTTGCTGTAACCCAGATATAGAGGGTTCATAATCGGCGAGATGCGGAAGTAACCTTGGTTGTTCTTGCCAAAATTACTCTTGATACGGTCTATGAGATTCTTCCCAATCATATCCCAAAGGATGGCTCTTGTTTTTGTCTTATGCCTGTTCGGCGACTTCTCGGCAGTTTGCGTCTCGTCATATTGGGCGTATATGGATTGGTCGATGGAATCGAGAGGTTCGACCCGAATACTGTCCATGGACGGTATTGTTGTCATTTGTGCGTGTTGGGTAGAGACCGGCGTGTATATGGCTCGTATTCTACAACGCACTTTATTGCCCAAGAACTTGAATGCAGTCACCACTTCACATGTTTTCGGCAGCAGACTGTACACCCCGGAGTCTCCCATGTCCACAGTCAATTGGAATTTCACCATGTCATATTCTCCCTTTATTTCCCCATGGAGAATTCTTCCTGTGCTGTAGTCAATAGTGACAAATCCATTGACTGTTTGTGTGTTACGCAGTTTTGGGCGGAAGGTGACTATAGCAGTGCCGTCAGGAAGTCTGTTGACTCTGTATCGGTAGAAATGACGGTTGTGCCGATGAAAAGGAGACAGCAGATTGTTCTTTACCAAAGTGGAGCCATAGAGGTCGGGAGTGAGATAGTTGAGCATGGAGGTGAATACTCGACGATTTCTTGGCATAGTCCCTTTACTGGAAACAGGCTGGATGGAGCGGTCGGTCATGGAGTGGAAGTCCACCTCGTCATAACTTTCCGCAATATACTCCCGTTGCTTGTCCCGTGCCACAAGATAGAGATTGGGTACGGTCATGAGCAGAGCGTTCTTCCGGTCTATATGGAAACGGAATTTTGTGTAGACACGCGCATGATGGGCACAATGTGTTGTGTCCACCTTTGAGGCATAGGCGAACATACGTCGCATGGTCAAGGTGTCGGCTTTGTTTCTTGACCATGTGAGAGACGGCATCATCCACATCAAGAAAAGGATGGCAGATGTCGCAAGGCAACCTCCACGTGTCATTGGCTCTTGGTGCTTTTTATTTGTCGGCCTTTTCAGCCAGAAACATTTCAGCTCTTTTCAAATCTTCCGGGGTGTCGATGCCCACCGTTTCCACATTCGTCAATCCAACTTTGATGCGGTAGCCGTTTTGAAGCCAACGCAATTGTTCCAAACTCTCTGCTTTCTCAAGAGAAGACTGAGGTAGTCTTGTCACCTCGGCCAATACTTCACGGCGGTAGGCATAGAGTCCAATGTGCTTGAGAAATGGATACTTGTCCAACCATTCTGACTCTTCAACACCTCTTATAAAGGGTATGACGCTGCGGCTGAAATACATCGCACAGTGTCGGTTGTCGAGCACAATCTTGGGGGAGTTTGGATTCTTCATGGCTTCAACACTTTCAAAGGGCTTCCCAAGGGTGGCAATCTGCGTGGCGGAATCCTTGAAACATTGACAGACGGTTTCTATTTGTGAGCGTTGGATGAAAGGCTCGTCACCCTGCACATTGACGATGACATCCGCCGTGCAACCAAGTTTCTCCACAGCCTCTTGAATGCGGTCGGTGCCACTCTTGTGGTCGGTGCGGGTCATGACAGCTTTGCCACCAAATCCAACCACGGTGTTGAAGATGCGCTCGTCGTCGGTAGCCACGTAAGCGTCGTCAAGTACTGTAGCCACTTGTTCGTAAACTCTCTGGATAACGGGCTTGCCGCCTAAAATGGCCAATGGCTTCCCGGGAAAACGCGAAGAAGCATAGCGGGCCGGTATGATACCTGTAAATTTCATAGTTTCTATCGTTAATCACGGCAAAATTACTGAATATCTTCGAAAATAGCTAAAAAATCGAGGGGCAATGTAAACAATATCGAAATAAATGATTACTTTTGGGGTGAAATTACAAAAATCGAATAGAACGTGAACAATAATAACTTAATACTTTTCCTTTTCCTGATTTTCCCTTCAGCCCTTTTCGGACAGAAGATAACTCTTGGCTCTTGTATCACGCGTGACGGCGGACAATATAAAGGTCAGATGGTGGGTGGCAAGCCCCAGGGTAAGGGACAGACCGTGTTTAAGAACGGAGATGTCTATGAAGGCGAGTATGTTAAGGGCCGCCGTCAAGGCTATGGTGTCTACACCTTTTCTGATGGCGAGAAATATGAAGGACAGTGGTTTCAAGACCAACAACATGGCAAGGGCACTTATTACTTCGCCAACAATAACAAATATGTAGGACTATGGTTCCGTGACTATCAGCAGGGCCATGGCGTGATGTATTATTATAATGGTGACAAATATGAGGGCGACTGGTTTCAGGATCACCGCAATGGCCATGGTAAGTATACTTTTGCGGGAGGTGCCTTCTACAACGGACTTTGGCTTAATGACAAAAAAGAGGGCAAAGGCGTGTTTGATTGGGGAGACGGAACCACTTATGACGGTATGTGGAAAGACAACCAACGCTCGGGGAAAGGCGTGAACCGATATGCCGATGGTGACGTGTACACAGGTGAGTGGCTCAACGACATACAGAACGGAAAAGGTATTTACAAATTCCAAAACGGCGATGTGTATGAAGGAGACTATGTGCAGGGCGAACGAACTGGCATGGGCATCTTCAAGTACCAGAATGGCGATCGCTATACCGGACATTTCAGTGAGGGAGACAAAGACGGTCAAGGAACCTTGGTTTGGAAAAACGGAGATGTCTATGAAGGACAATGGAAAAATGACCGGCAGAATGGTCGGGGCAAGCTTACCAAAAAGAATGGTGACGTATACGATGGCCAATTTAAAAATGGAGTAATCGATGGCGAGGTGATTATTCACTATGCCGATGGCACCAAGTTTAAGGGAACCTATAGAAACGGTAAACCCAATGGAGCCGCCATCGAGGAAAACAAAGACGGCAAACGTTTTGAGGGTACCTATGTCGACGGAATGAGAGACGGCAAGTTTGTGGAAAAAGACCGCAACGGACAGATTATCTCACGCGGCACCTACAACATGGGATACAAACAACTCGATTAATCCGCCAATCCACCAGACAGGATAAATACAAACAACAATAAAAACATTAATCATCTAAAAAAATTATTGTCATGATTATCGACACAATTGAGAATCTCAAGAAGTATGAGAGCGTAAATCCACTTTTTAAGGAAGTGGTGAAATTTATCAGTGAGAACGACTTGAACAGCCTGGAGGTTGGCAAGCACTATATTGTTGACAAGGATCTCTTTGTCAACATCACCGACGCAAGAGGACGCAGCAAGGAAGCTGCTACCCTCGAGACCCATAAGAACATGATTGATATTCAGATTCCTCTCGACGGCAACGAGACTTTTGGCTACACCCCGACAGAAGATCTGCCAGAGATGGAATACAATGCAGAGAAGGATATCACCAAATATGGAGATTTGATGGCACAGAGCTACATCACTTGCCGTCCTGGAATGATGGGAATCTTCTTCCCGCAAGACGGTCATGCTCCCTGCATCTCTGACAAGGAAACCATTCACAAGGCAATCTTCAAAGTGAAGGTTTGCTAAACGGTTGTTGTACTGTCCGTCAAGATTTAATCTTGACGGACAGACACACCCCATCAAACATACTTCATACAACTTAATTTAAAAACAAATATGGTCGCACGGAAGACAAACGCACGCAAAGCGGCTGTCAAGAAAACCTCAAAGCCGCAACATATCGGATTGGTGAAGAACGACAGTTATCTCGAACCCTATGAGGACGCTATACGGGGTAGGCATGAACATGCCCTGTGGAAAATCAATCAGTTGACCAAAGGCGGCAAGAAAACTCTTACCGACTTTGCCAATGGTTACGAATACTATGGGTTGCACAAGACTGCCCGCGGTTGGGTGTTCAGAGAGTGGGCACCTAATGCCACAGCCATCTATCTTGTCGGAGACTTCAACAACTGGACGGAAGATCCGAAGTATCTTGCCAAGCGGATTGAAGGCACGGGGAACTGGGAACTGAAGCTCGGCAACCGCGCCATGAAACACGGCGATCTATATAAAATGCATGTCTATTGGGACGGTGGACAGGGCGAGCGCATTCCCGCATGGGCACAGCGTGTGGTGCAGGACGAGCAGACCAAAATCTTTTCAGCGCAAGTATGGAATCCTGAGATACCCTTTGTTTGGAAGAAAAAGAAATTCCGCCCGACCGTCTCTCCTTTGCTCATCTATGAGTGCCATATAGGCATGGCGCAAGATGCAGAAAAAGTGGGCACGTATGATGAATTCCGGGAGCGGGTGTTGCCGCGTATTGTTGCCGACGGTTACAACTGCATACAGATCATGGCCATACAAGAGCATCCCTACTATGGCTCTTTCGGTTATCATGTGAGCAGCTTCTTTGCTCCTTCCTCCCGTTTTGGCACTCCCGAACAGCTTAAGGCTCTCATCGACGCAGCCCATGAGCAGGGCATTTCTGTCATTATGGACATCGTGCACAGCCATGCTGTCAAAAATGAGGTGGAGGGTCTTGGCAATCTCGCAGGAGACCCTAACCAGTATTTCTATCCAGGTGAACGTCATGAACATCCCGCTTGGGATAGTCTCTGTTTTGACTACGGCAAGGATGAGGTTGTTCACTTCCTTTTGTCCAACTGTAAATATTGGCAGGAGGAATTCCATTTTGATGGTTTCCGCTTCGATGGCGTCACTTCCATGCTCTATTATAGTCATGGTCTTGGTGAGGCTTTCACCAACTATGGCGACTATTTCAACGGACATGAAGACGACAATGCCATCTGCTATCTGACACTTGCCAATCGTCTCATTCATGAGGTGAATCCTCATGCTATCACTATCGCTGAAGAAGTGAGTGGCATGCCGGGCTTGGCTGCGAAGTTTGAAGATGGAGGATACGGCTTTGACTACCGCATGGCGATGAACATTCCCGATTTTTGGATCAAAACCATCAAGGAGTTGCCTGATGAACAATGGAAGCCCAGCAGTATCTTTTGGGAGGTGAAGAATCGTCGCAAGGACGAGAAAACCATCAGTTACTGTGAGAGTCACGACCAAGCGCTGGTGGGTGACAAGACCATTATCTTCCGCTTGATTGACGCCGATATGTATTGGCATTTCAAACGAGGAGATGAAAACGAAACTGTACATCGTGGCATCGCCCTCCACAAGATGATTCGGCTTGTCACGGCTGCGGCCATCAATGGGGGGTATCTTAATTTCATGGGCAACGAGTTCGGTCATCCAGAATGGATTGACTTCCCGCGTGAGGGCAACGGATGGAGTTACAAATACGCTCGTCGTCAATGGAATCTCGTTGACAACCCAGACCTTGATTACCATTTCCTTGGCGACTTTGACAAAGCAATGCTCAAGGTCATCAAGAGTGAGAAAAATTTCAACCGGACGCCTGTACAGGAAATTTGGCACAACGATGGTGACCAGATTCTCGCCTTTATGCGGGGTGATTTGATTTTCGTGTTCAATTTTAATCCGGTGAAATCCTTTGCAGACTATGGATTCCTTGTTCCTACGGGTTCGTATGATGTGGTGCTCAATACCGACGCCAAGGAGTTTGGTGGAAACGGATTGGCGGACGATACCGTGATGCACCTCACCAACTACGATCCATTATATGTAGAGCAACGCAAGGAATGGCTTAAACTCTATATCCCTGCCCGTTCGGCAGTGGTTTTGAAACGAAACTAAAATGTCAAGCAATTCATCAAGTAAGAATTACAGCACTGCGGCAGTCAAAGCCGTAAGTGCTGTTATCTTTTGTGTTTTCACTTTTGTTTATCTGTATTGTTATCAGGCAGACATTCTCTATGTGGGACAACATGTGTTGTCTGAGGGGGCTACCACCTACAATCCCTTGGTGGGTGCCATACTCATCACCTTGGCCCTACAGCTGCTTCAGATGTTGATTATTGGTCTGATGCGGGTGTCTCGCTCCGTTGTAGCGCTCACATGGTTCCCGTCATTCTTGATTCTGACAGTCATCACCGATGTGGGCAACGACATAGACACACACTTCAGTTTCGGCGGATGGTTATGGGCTATACCCTTGCTTCTCGTGATATGGTTCTTCCTTACTTGGGGCATCACCAAGGCAGAGAATTTCGACACGCGTGCTTCTGTTCATCCGTTATTGTCCCGTCAAATGTGGGTCAACAGTCTGACGATGTTTCTGATGATGCTCTTTACTTGTACTTTCAGCAACGAAAGCGATGTGTTCCATTATCGTATGCAGGTGGAGCGTTGCATCCGTGAGGGCAATTATGAGGCTGCCCTTTCCTGTGGAAAGAATTCTGCCGCTACAGACAGTTCGCTTACCATGCTTCGAGCCTACACCCTGTCCTTGGATGGAAGATTGGCTGACAGTTTGTTTGTCTATCCCGTGTGTGGCGGAAGCCGGATGTTCTTGCCGGACGGAACAACCACGAAGAGCATCACGATTCCTCCCCAAGAGATTCGTAAACACTACCGACAGCGGAAAAATGGGGTGGATTATTTATTGATGTCTCTCTTGCTCGACAAGAAGATTGATGAGTTTGCACGAACGGTGCAACGGTATTATCGAATCGACATGAATCTTCCTCGATACTATCGCGAGGCATTGGTACTCTATGCGCACATCCGCAGCAATCCTGTGGTGGTCTATCATGAGACCGTGATGGACGCTGACTACAAGGACATGACTGACCTTGCCCATTCCACCTCGTCTCCCCGTGAGCGGGAAAGCCTCATCCGTGATTCCTATGGAAATACCTATTGGTGCTATTATTTCTATTCAAAAAAATGATGTTGTACTTTTCGTGATTGCCCAGGAATGCATTTCTCTATAAGAAAACCAAAAGGAGAAACCGACACAAGCGTGAAGGTTTCTCCTTTTGGTTATGAATGTTGAGTCTTACTTATCGATGTGAATCCAGTCTGCATCAATCCAACCAGCATCCGTTTTGGCTTGAGGCTCTTCGCTGACGAAACCGAACTTGGCTCCAATCCATTTACCTTCCATCATTTTGAAGGCATCGCCACAATCTTTGAACGACTTGCCGTCCGTGCTGTAAGCGAACTTGCATACACCCTTGTCTATCTTCATGCGCAGGTAGATGTCGATATAGATAGCGGGTTTGTAAGGAACAGGGTCTTTCTCTGTAGGTTGGAGTGTTGCGATGAGTTTTTGAGTCTCAGGTTTATTTTTGTCTGCCTGATTACAGGTCTGCTGCAACAGTTGGAACTCTTCTCCCACACGTTTTACAACAAGTGTGCTGTAGCTGCGTCCCATCATGATGAGGCCTCCATATTGGTTCTGGGCCTTAGAAGCAAAACGTATTTTTGCAGTAGCAGTGAACTTGTCTGCTGGGGTCTTTTGGAGCAAGAGGTTGGGTGCCTCCCAAAGGTTGACAAAATCCTTGCTGAGTTTGTGGGTATAGAGACGGAATACACCGTTGGCGGTAGGCATGCCGTAGCGCTGGTCATAGTTGGCATGCCATTGCCACTGCTTACCCAATACGGGAGCGTTGAATTCGTCGCTTTCCACAGGATTCTGCATAGGAACTTTGGTGCGGGTCTTGGGCTTGCGGTATCTTGACACCGGCTCACCACAATAGTCCCCATCCTTGTCGATGCCCATGACAGGCCAATTGTCCTTCCAATTCACTGGGTTGAGGTGGACTACACGTCCATAGGCACCCTTGTCCTGGAAATTCATGAACCAGTCTTCGCCCATTTCTGTGTGCACCCATCCGCCTTGGTGAGGGCCGTTGATTTTTGTCTTGCCCTGTGCCATCACGGTTTTGCATTCGTATGGGCCGTATGGCGACTTGCTTCTCATGGCGAGCTGCCATCCAGTTTCCACACCTCCAGCTGGACACATAATCCAATACCATCCGTCGCGCTTATAGAACTTCGGACCTTCTGTTGTGCGGTTGGCGTTTCCTCCATCATAGACAATCACAGGTTCACTGATGGGCTTGGTACCGTCAGCGGAGAGTTCGCGGACGGTGAGCACGGCATTGAATCCTGCACGTGAAGCTGCCCATCCGTTGACCAGATAGCATCGTCCGTCATCGTCCCACAGAGGAGAGGTGTCGATCATTCCCTTGCCTGGAATGACGCAAACAGGCTTGCTCCATTCTCCGCGTGGATCCTTGGTCTTCACCATCATCACACCATAGTCAGGATCGCCCCAGTAAATGAAATATTCGCCATTGTGATAACGGATACAAGGTGCCCATACTCCATTGCCATGTGAAGGTTTGTCGAATTCTGACTTTGGCTCAAGTTCTTTCACAGCATAGTTGATAATCTCCCAGTTGACCAAGTCCTTGGAATGGAGAATGGGTAGACCGGGGATGCACTGGAAAGAACTTGCTGTCAGATAATAGTCTCCTCCTACGGCAATGACGTCAGGATCGCTATAGTCGGCATTGATGACAGGGTTGGTATAAGTGCCGTCACCATTGTCCGGCGACCAAACCTTTGACTTGTATTGCGCTTGCATCTGTGTCACGATGCCAAAGGCACAAGCCAAGATAAATAGTTTCTTCATTTGTCTATTGAATTATTGGTTTGTATATTGCTGATTTTCAAATGGTAATGTCCGTCGTATGTGATACGCATCAGTTGTTGCGGGTCAAATGGAGTGGGGGCGAGAGACAACGCCACATGTCCCATGGTGCGGCGCAAGTTCACTTCGACACACGGATGCAGAAGGCAGGGCTGACGGTTGCCGGCAGAAGCCACAATCATCATGTCCACACCCAACGGACCTTTATAGATATTACGTAATCGTGTGGAAAAACACTTA
>CAKPTK010000021.1 GCA_934190685.1 uncultured Prevotella sp. | reverse complement strand
AAACTTGTCCGTTGCGCCTTTTTATAGTGAACAGTTTTTGCCCGAAAGTTGCACGGGTTTGTCTCGTTTTTGCACGGATATGGCGCGTAGCTGCCAAAAAGCGGAGTGGGCAAAAAAATTGTAAGCGGGAAATGTTAACAGACTAAAAACCGATTCTCTTCGTCAGTGTTTTCCGGGTTGTACAATGATCAAAAGAAAGAGCCCACTCGTGGTGAATGGACTCTTTCGACAGTAGTCTTTCTTATTCTACTTGTCGCGGAAGGTGGCAAATAGCGTCTCTTATTCCATTACGCAGACTTGCTCTATCACGACATCCGTTTTGGGACGGTCGTTGGCGAGCGTCTCGCATTGTTGGATGCGCTCCACGATGTCGAGACCCTGCTCTACCTCGCCGAACACGGTGTATTGACCGTCGAGGAAGGGCGTGCCGCCCAGGGTGGTGTATGCCTCGGTCTGCTCGGGGGTGAACTTGGGTGTGCCCTCCGCCTTGCATTGCGCCTTGGTCTGTTCCACGAGCCGGTCTTGCAGTGCTTGCAGTCCCTCGCGGTTGCGCGCCTTGCGCAGGTCGATGATTTCCTGCCGGTGGGCGGCGGCGAGCTGGTTGAACACCTGCTGCTCCTGCTGCATCGCCATCTGGCGCTCCATCTGCTTCAGTTCCTGCGGCTTGTAGGTCTTTCCCCAGACGATGTAGAACTGGCTGCCGCTGCTCTCATGGTTGGGGTTCACCTCGTCGCCCAATCGGGCTGCCGAGAGGGCACCGCGCTTGTGGAAACGCTGCGGATAGACCATCTCGGCGGGGATGGTGTAGTCGGGTCCGCCCATGCCGAGCGTCTTGCCGAAGGGCGCGCCCTTGCTGTCGGGGTCGCCGCCCTGTATCATGAAGTCCTTGATGACCCGGTGGAAGAGGGTGCCGTCGTAGAAACCTTCCTTGGCGAGTTTCACGAAGTTGTCGCGGTGGAGGGGCGTCTCGTCATAGAGACGCACGACGATGTCGCCTTCTGTGGTTGTAATCTTGATTCTTGTAGCCATTTTTCTTGTTTGTTGCTTTTGTTGTCGGCAAAGTTACACTTTTTCTCTTGTTCGGCAAAGTTGTTGGCCGACTTTGTTCTGTCTCAAAAAATGTGCTTAATGTGGAAAACCTCTGCAATCTCTCCGCCATACTCGACGGCAAGAAACAAGCCTGCTTCACGGCAGGCACTTATCCTGTGAAGCTTGAGGAACAGACGGACTTGCTTTGCCGTGTAATAGCCAAGATGGGGGCGTCAAATTCAAATCTGACAAGAGTTATTAGCGGGTCGTTAGTTCGCCTGTTCTCCATTATTGGTGCCTCCGGGACTTGTGGCGAATCGGTCAGTAGAAATATGTGGGGTAGATTTTTTCATGGTTTTATTTGGTCTTTTCTTTGTTTTACCGTACATTTGCAGTTGCATTCATTCTTTGGTTTGGATTGGCAACTGCAGAACGACATGAGACTTGGCACAACGTCCTCAAAGAGTATGCCAAGTGTGGAGACGAAACACTGCCATGCGTGTGTCGCTGCAGAATTATGGAAAATAAAAACGTTAAGGTAATTATATCATTCGTAATTTATGAAAAGAATCATTGCTCTTTCGGCAATAATCATTGTATTCTTGTTCGGCTACAGTGCTATGTCTGTAGCCCAGTCTTCGAAGAAAGTCTCTAAAGATTCCGCTTCAGTCTCGGTCGCTGCGGCTGACACTACAGGGGCTGATGAACAGGATGACGACATCATCAGCGAGATGGCGGCTGACTCTTCTGCTGTGGCACCTGTGGAAAGCCAGGGTATCCACAAGGAACTGAAGACAAAGTTTATTGAAGGCAATGCCGGGTTCATGTCCTTGGTGGCGTTGGCTCTGGTGTTGGGATTGGCTTTCTGTATCGAACGAATCATCTATCTCAGTCTTTCCGAAATCGATGCCAAGCGGTTCATGCACGATGTGGACGCGAAAATCGAGGAGGGCGATATCGAGGGTGCCAAAGCCCTCTGCCGTAGCACGCGTGGTCCTGTAGCTTCCATCTGCTATCAGGGCCTCACCCGCATGGACGAAAGCATCGGGAATGTGGAACGCTCCGTTACCGCTTACGGTGCCGTGCAGGCTGCCAACCTGGAGAAAGGATGCTCGTGGATAACCCTGTTCATCGCCATGGCACCATCTTTGGGATTTCTCGGTACGGTGATAGGCATGGTGATGGCGTTTGACCAGATACAGCAAGCGGGCGATATCAGCCCGACCATCGTGGCTGCCGGTATGAAGGTGGCGCTTATCACGACCATTTTCGGTATTATCGTTGCGCTGATTCTGCAAGTGTTCTACAACTATATTCTCTCGAAGATAGAACATCTCACCTCCCAGATGGAGGAGTCTTGCATCACGCTCCTGGACGCAGTGATGAAATATAAATTGAAGAAAGCATGAGGAATTTAAACCTGAAGACATGGCCGACAGAGAAGATTTCCATTCGGGTTCTTTATCTGCTTGTGTCCTTGGTGGCGGTGGTGTTCATCGCTTTTGGACTGATTGGGTTTGACCGTCCCTTTGACGACAACCCGGAATTCAATGCCCCTCTTCTGACGGATGTGGTGCTTGTGCTGATGTATCTTCTGTTCTTGGGAACGCTTGGCGTGGCTGTGTGGTCATTGGTGAGGGGACTGAAAAATAGAGGCGAGTGCGTGGTCAATGGCGTTCCCGCAAGAAAAATCGCCGTCTGTGTGGCGGGTGGCACCCTGTTGTTGCTCTTGCTCACCTTCCTGTTTGGCTCTTCCGACGCCATTGTCATCAATGGAAAACCATATGAAGCTTGGGCTTGGCTCAAACTGGCAGACATGTTTGTAGACACCTCCATCATCTTGATTGTTGTTGCTGTGGCGACTGTGGTCTATGGCAATATGAAATATATTCGTAAGAAACATGTTTAAACGCACAAAGAGGCGTGTGCCCCAACTGAACACAACATCGACAGCCGACATCTCGTTCATGTTGTTGATTTTGTTTCTTGTCACCAGTTCGATGGACGTTGACAAGGGATTGTCCCGTCAGCTTCCTCCGATTTCTCCCAAGGAAGAGCAGCAACAACCCACTGATGCCAGCGAGCGCAATGTGATGAAAATACAGATTACACCTTCAGACTCCATCTTGGTCAATGGCAAACCGATGAAGATCGGGGAGTTGCGTCGCCGGGTGGCCGAGTTCGTGAGCAATTCGTCCAATCGTGCTGATTTGCCCCAAAAGACTCTGAAGACGGTGCCGCTTGTGGGCAAGTTTGCCGTCAGCGACCAGCATATCATCTCGATGGAGAGCGATAGAGCGTCTGATTACAACACCTATTTCCAAGTGCAGAACGAAGTGATGTCCGCCTATGCCTTGTTGCGCAACCAGTTGGCTTTGCGCAGTTTCCGTCATTCTTATGCCCAGTGCAGCGAGGAAGAGAAAAAAGCCTTGCAGGAATGTTATCCACAGCGGATATCCGAAGTGTATAATACGCAGGAGAAAGGAGGAAAACCATGAGCATTTTCCGACGTGAACACCATGAAGTTCCCGGGTTGAACACAGCCTCTTTGCCTGATTTAATCTTCACCGTGTTGTTCTTTTTCATGATTGTCACCCACATGCGGAAGGTCACCCTTAAGGTGAAATATCGTGTGCCGGCAGGAACTGAACTCACCCGCCTCACCAAAAAATCTTCTGTCACCTATCTATATATAGGCCGTCCCTCCGACCGAATGGGCAAACAGGTGGGCGACGGAATGCGCATTCAGGTCAACGACAAATACGCTGACCTGCCGACTGTCACCGACTATATGGCCACAGAGCGCAACAATATGGAGCCTGAAGATGCCAAGAACATGACTGTATCCATCAAGGCCGACCGCCAGGTCAAGATGGGACTCATCACCGATGTGAAGCAGGCCTTGCGGCGTGCGGGGGCATTGAAAGTCAACTATTCTGCTGTAGAGAAAGGGCAAAAATAGCGATGATGAGGCGATAAAATGTGGCGAAAAAATATCTCTTGGAATTTCTTTCTTGCAAAAACTAACAATTTATGAATAAAACATTGCAGTTTTAAATACTTTATTGTATCTTTGCATGCAAATTAATATAAGATATGGCACATCATCGTTTAGACTATTTGGATAAGAAAATTCTCCGCCTCATCGCAGAGGATGCCCGTATTCCATTTCTTGAGGTTGCCCGTGCTTGCAATGTAAGTGGAGCAGCCATTCATCAGCGCATTCAGAAGCTCACCAATATGGGCATCTTGAAAGGCTCACAGTTTATCATCGATCCCGAGAAAATCGGCTATGAAACCTGTGCATATATAGGATTGTATCTGAAAGATCCCGAGAAATTCGACCAAGTGGTAGAGGGATTGAAACGCATACCGGAAGTAGTGGAATGTCACTACACAACAGGAGGTTTCGACATGTTCATCAAGATTTACGCGATGAACAACCACCACTTGATGAACATCATCCACGACAAGTTGCAGCCTCTCGGACTGTCACGCAGCGAAACCATCATTTCGTTCAATGCCGCCATCAACCGTCCACTCCCTATTTTGAGCGATACTCAGGAGAAGGCGATTGAGGAAGAGGATGAGGAATAAAAGAAAAAGAGGTTAAGAGAGATAAAATCAAAACCGGTCGCTACCCTGTATTTGGGGGCTGCGACCGGTTTTGCGTTTGTAGCATATCTACCTTTCTGCTGTTCAAAGAAGAGGCTTAGGACTTCACATAGTCTACAAAAGCGTAGCGGTAATGGTGTTTTTCGTCTGTCTCATGCTCTTCCCGTTCGGCTTCTTTCCATTCACTGTAGTCGGGGAAGAAAGCGTCGGCGGCAGTCGGTGTGTCGTCTATTTCAGTCAGACAGAGTCGGTCGGCAAGGGGCAGTGCTTGCTCATAGACACTCGATCCGCCGATGATGTAGATGTCCTCGTCCTGTGAGCAGTGGTTCAACGCCTCTTCAAGCGATGGGTAGGTGTCGCATCCGGGCAGTTCTTTCGTCGTGCGGCTCAACACGATGTTGCGGCGGTTGGGCAGTGCCCCCTTGGGCAACGACTCGAAGGTGCGGCGTCCCATGATGATGGTGTGGCCGGTGGTGAGTGCCTTGAAGCGTTTCAAGTCATTGGGCAACCAATATATCAGTTTGTTTTCATGGCCGATGGCACGATTGCGTGCCACGGCTGCTATGATGTTGATTCTCATTTCGTTTGTTTTTTATCGATGTGACTATACGGACACGGCGGCCTTGATGTGGGGCCATGGATTATAGTTTTCCAACTCAAAGTCCTCGAAGGTGAAGTCGAACAGGCTTTTCACGTCTGGGTTTATTTTCATTGTCGGCAGCGGGCGAGGCTCTCGGGTGAGCTGCAGTCGGGCTTGTTCCAGATGGTTGAGATAGAGGTGGGTGTCGCCGGTGGTATGGATGAATTCTCCCGCCTCGAGTCCTGTCACCTGGGCCATCATCTGCAAGAGCAAGGCATAGGAGGCGATGTTGAACGGAACACCGAGGAAGGTGTCTGCGCTGCGCTGGTAGAGTTGCAGGCTCAGTTTGCCGTCTGCCACATAGAACTGGAACAGGCAGTGGCAAGGAGGCAATTGCATTTGGTCTATTTCCGCCACATTCCATGCGCTCACCACCATGCGTCGTGAGTCGGGATGGTGCTTGATGAGGTCAATCACGTTGGAGATTTGGTCGATGGTGCCCCCGTTGTAATCGGGCCATGACCGCCATTGGTGGCCATAGACAGGGCCAAGTTCCCCGTTTTCGTCTGCCCATTCGTCCCAGATGCTCACACCATGTTCTTTGAGATACTTGATGTTGGTGTCGCCGCGGAGGAACCATAGCAGTTCATAAATGATTGACTTGAGATGTAGTTTCTTGGTTGTGAGCAGCGGAAAACCGTCTGCCATGTTGAAGCGCATCTGGTTGCCGAAGATGCTCATCGTGCCGGTGCCGGTACGGTCGGTCTTCTTGTGTCCTTCAGTGAGGATACGGTTCAGGAGGTCTAAGTATTGTTTCATGTTTCAAGAATTTCTGTTGATAATCACCCCTGTTTGCGGTGCCGTGTCGGGCACATGGGTGCTTTTGATTTTCCATTCGGCGGGGTAGAGGTTGTTGGCCCTGTTGCCGATGTTTTTGACGAAACCGAGAGGCGTCTGTCCTTCATAGGTGAGCAGCACATAGCCTGTTGGTGTGTCGGCTGGCAGGCTGATGGCTTCGGAGCGCAGGTAGGCCATGGCCGTGTGATAGTCCACGTCGACGGAAGGGAATGCCGTGCGGTCGAGGGCAAGTGATTGGGCGAGTGATTGGTGGGGGATGATATTCTTTCCCTTGAGGGTGCCCAGGGTGATGCCTGCATGCAGGATTTTCAGACCAATGGCAGCCTCATAGATGGGGTCCCATGCCTGTGGAATGGCAGTCAGTGTGTCGCCGTTGAGATGAACGGCATATTGCTCTTGATGGTCAATCCATGAAGGAATGGTCGTTTTCATTCCAATCGCTTTCTTGTTCTCCTGTCGTCTGTCTTTCTTCTTTTTCGACTTCGGTTTTTCCCCCGTTTCGTCAGCCTCGTCTCCGGTTTTGCGGAAAGCGCAGACAAAGAGTCCTTCAGAGCGGGTAATGCCGGGAATGAACCTGTATACCGGCAGGGCTTCCTGTCCGGCGAGCAGCGACGGGGTGATGTTCCAGGACGGTTCTGTGTCGACCGGAAGAAAAGTTCCTCCTAATTCGTCTGCTATCCACAGGGCGTTCTCTTCGTCCTCCAGTAGATTGAAGGTGCAAGTGGAGTAGATGAGCAGTCCGCCGGGTTTCAGACATTGCCAAGCCTCGCTCACGATTTCACGCTGCAGCTTTTGGCAGTTGACAACATTCTGCTGGCTCCATTCCCCGATGGCTCCCGCATCTTTGCGGAACATGCCTTCCCCCGAACAGGGTACGTCGGTGAGAATCACATCGAAGTGCAGTCCCGACTTGCGGTAGTCTTGGGGATAGTTGTTGGTGACGATGATGTCGGGATGGCCAAACTTCAGCAAGTTCTCGGCGAGCACGTTGGCGCGCTGTCGCATCGGCTCGTTGCTGAACAGCAGACTTCCCTCGGGCAATGCCGTGCGGGCTACGGTAGACTTGCCCCCTGGGGCGGCACACAGGTCGAGCATGGTCACGGGACGCTTGACATACTGCCGAAGAACCCGGTCAATGAACATGGAACCGGCCTCCTGCACATAGTAGGCACCGGCGTGGAGCAAGGGGTCGAAAGTGAATGCCGGCCGGTTGGGCAGGTAGTAGCCATTCTCGCACCATGGCACCAGTTCCCCTTCAGGCAACATTGCTTGCTTGAAAGGATTGGTGCGCACGCTCACAGGCGGTTCTTCCTTGAAAGCCTGCAAGAAACGCTCGAAGCGTTCGTCGCCCATCACTTGGCGTGTTTGTGTGATGAATTGTGAATCTAAATGATTGTTCATAGGACTGTCTATTCAAAGGAAATCTCAAAATCGTCTGTGTTAGACTTGCTGTCTTTCTTTTTCGGCTGCGGTGTTTGCTTCAACTTTCCGTTGGCGTCAAACATGCCGTAGGTGGTGCGAAGGACGATGAATTCGGTGCGGCGGTTCAGTTGGTTGCACACCTCTTGATGTTCTTTCGTCTGCTTTTTGATGAACTCCTCCGTCAGCACATCGCCTTCTTTCAGCCATTTATAAGTCTCGGTGAGTTTCTTTCTGATTTTCTTAGGCTTCTCCTTGCCGTAGCCTACAGGGGTGAGCCGGTCGCGGGCAATGCCGTGCTGTGTCAGATAGTCGACCACGGTCTCCGCTCTGCGTTGTGAGAGAACCTTGTTGTATTCCGCATTGCCACGATAGTCGCAATGGGCGCTCAGTTCGATTGTCACGTTCGGGTTCTCGTTGAGCAGTTTCACCAACTCGTCCAAGGCCTTTTGTGAATCGGCGGTGAGAGTTGCCTTGTCGAAGTCATAGAAAATGTTGTCAATCATCACCGGAACGGATATCGAGGCGAGAGGGAATTGCAAGGTGTACTCTTTCGACTCGTTGACAACGGGCACCTTCAGTTCTTCCTTATGATTGAGATATCCCTTGCAGGTTGCCATCATGATATAGTCGACATCGGGTTTGATGACCTGTGTGAACGAACCGTCGCCTTTTACACTGAGGCGCAGGTTGGTTCCGTCGTTTCCCACCATATATACTTGTGCGGCGGGCAGCTCGTAGCCCTCTTGTTCATACACCCATCCTTTGACTGTTTGCACGATTTCCGGATTGTCAAAACTGTAGATGTGGTCCCAACCTCTGCCGTCGCCACGGTTGGAAGAGAAGAACCCCCGGTTGAGGGCTCCTTCAAAGGTCATGCCGAAATCGTCACCTTGGGAGTTCAGCGGATAGCCGGGGTGTTCGAGGTGCCACTTGTGGTCTTTGCCCACTTTGGCGATGTATATGTCCAATCCGCCCATGCCGGGATGGCCGTCGGAAGAGAAATACAAGTCTCCGTTGGGACGGAAGGTGGGAAACTCCTCGTTGCCAGAGGTGTTGATGGGTTCTCCCACATTCTCAATGCCTCCCAGTCCGGCACTGGTCAGCCTGACGCGCCAGATGTCGAGACCGCCCTTGCCGCCAGGCATGTCCGACACGAAATAGAGCCATTGGCCGTCTGGCGAGATGGCAGGATGGGCGAAACTTGACAATGTGTCGCGTGAAAGCTCCACCTTCGTGGCTTTGGCCCAGGCAGCGTCGCTTCGGTTGGAGAGCATGATGCTGGCATATCGGGGATAAGTGGGGTCTGTGACACATTGTGTGAGATACATTTCCCGTTGGTCGGGCGAGAAGCAACAGGCCCCTTCGTCATATTCTGTGTTGACGCCACCCGTCACAGCTTCAGGCTTGCTCCAATGTCCCTTGTCGTCTTTTTGCGAGACAAAGATGTCGCCCGCCTTGCTGCCCGTGATGCCGCTCAGTTCGTCGCCGGTGGCCTCGTTGCGGGTGGAGGTGAAATAAAGTTGGTCGTATTGGTCGCCGAAGAGCATTGGGGAATAGTCGGCACGGCGCGAATTGAACACATCCATGCGTTTCACCGTGTAGCGTGATCCTTCTTTCTTCCATTCAGGAGCCATCTGTGCCGATTGCAGTCCGTTTTTGGCAAGTTCGTTGTTGGGCATCGAGTCGAGCACCCATTGGAACTCTTTGGCAGCCTCCTTGTATTCTCCATTGCGCAACAATTGGCGGGCAAAGGCGAGATGGGTGCTGAGGCTGTCCTGCTTGTAGCGTATCTGGTTGCGGAAAGAGGCGATGGAACGTTGCGAAGAATTGATGCGGGCATAGGCATAAGCCATCTTTGTGGCTATCTGTCCACGCTTGTCACGCTCCTTGGCGGGTGTCTTGGCGTAGGCTTGCTTGAACTCGTTGGCAGCGTCATAATACTCGCCCAGGGCGAGAAATTTCTCGCCCTTTTTCAAGTTTTTGTCCGCTCCGCATGATGCCAATAGCATGATGGCGGCAATGAAAAGAATAAGTCGGCTCTTCGACATGCTGTTTATGCGTTATGGAAAAGGAAACATGAAGACGGGAAAAGCCTTCTGTTTCGATGGTTTATTCGGTGAATGGTTTGCGGAAGTTGCAGCCTTCCCGCCATCGGGAGCATCCGTAGGCGGTCTTGCCCTTGATGATAGTGCCTTTGCCACATAGTGGGCAGGGCTTGCCTACCAATTCGTCTTGTGAGGAGGAAGCGACAGGTGTCTGTGGCTTGGCGGTTGCCTGTACGGGTTTCGCTTTCTTGACAGACGTGGGTTTGGGCGTAGTGTTGCGTTTACGCGGTGTCTTTTTTTTCAAGTCTTCGTCCGTGGTGATGGCCACATGGCGGTTGGAATTGTCTGCCAGCACATCGTTCACAATCTCGTTGATTTGCTCTTTAAGACCATTGATAAAGTCTCCCGCCTCATATTTCTTGTGCTCGATGTCGCGCAGTTTCTTCTCCCAAATACCGGTCAGTTCGCAACTCTTGAGCAGCTCCTCGTGAATGGTGTCGATGAGTTCGATGCCTGTCGGAGTGGCGAGCAGGTTCTTGCGCTCCCGTCGGATGTAGTGGCGCTTGAACAAGGTTTCGATGATGCCGGCACGTGACGACGGGCGGCCGATGCCGTTCTCTTTGAGGGCGGCTCGCAGTTCGTCGTTGTCCACAAACTTTCCCGCCGTCTCCATGGCTCGGAGCAGCGTCGCTTCGGTGTAGTATTTGGGTGGGGTGGTGTATTTTTCGGTGAGTGTCGGTTGATGGGGTCCAGTCTCTCCCTGGGTGAAGGTGGGCAGGGTGCGTTCCTCGTCCGTCTTCTTCTCGTCGTTTTCCTGCACCGTCTCTTCTTTGCTGTAGATGGTGCGCCATCCCGGACTGAGTATCTCCTTTCCGGTGACCTTGAATTCCACGTCCTCCACTTTGCCCAATACCGTGGTGGTGGAGAACTTGCAATCGGGGTAGAATACGGCAATGAAACGTTTGGCTATCAAGTCATAGACGTTCCGTTCCAAATCTGTCAGTCCTGTGGCGGGAACGCCAGTTGGGATGATGGCATGGTGGTCGGTCACCTTGGAGGTGTCAAACACTTTCTTGCTTTTAGGGAGGGGCTTGCTCAACAATGGCTGCGTAAGCGCCTCGTACCCACGCAGTCCCCGCAGGGTGACAGGGCATTTGGGATAGATGTCATCGCTCAGATACTGGGTGTCGACACGTGGGTAGGTGGTCAGTTTTTTCTCGTATAATCCTTGAATCAGATTGAGGGTCATCTCGGCGGAATAGCTGAACTTCTTGTTGCATTCCACTTGGAGGGAGGTCAAGTCAAACAGATGAGGCGGTGCCTCGGTGCCCTTTTTCTTGGTCACACTGGTCACGGTGAAAGGTTTTCCCTCGATGGTGGCAAACGATTTTTCTCCCTCCTCTTTCGAGGTGAACTTTCCCTTGGTGGCGGTGAAGAGCGTGTCGCGATAGATGGTCGACAACACCCAGTAGGGTTCAGGCTTGAACTGGTCGATTTCCTTCTGTCTGTTCACGATGAGGGCAAGGGTGGGCGTCTGCACACGTCCGATACTGAGCACCTGTTTGTTCTGGCCATATTTCAGCGTATAAAGGCGTGTGGCATTCATACCCAAAATCCAGTCTCCGATGGCGCGGCTCATGCCTGCCATATAGAGCGGTTGATATTCAGCTTGGTCTTTCAGATTATGAAAACCCTCTTTGATGGCTTCGTCGGTCATGGAGGAAATCCAAAGTCTCTTGACGGGGCATTTGGCTTGTGCTTTCTGCATCACCCAGCGCTGGATAAGCTCTCCCTCCTGTCCGGCGTCACCACAGTTGATGATACCGTCGGCTTTCCGCATCAGTTTCTCGATGACGGAAAACTGCTTTTTGATACCCTCGTCTTCGATGAGTTTGATGCCGAATCGGGTGGGGATCATGGGCAGGGCTGCAAGGCTCCAACGCTTCCACATGGGGGTGTAGTCGTCTGGCTCCTTGAGCGTACAGAGGTGGCCGAATGTCCAGGTCACCTGGTATCCGTTACCTTCCATGTATCCATTGTGGGAACTGTTGGCACCGATGATGCGTGCAATATCCTTTGCCACACTCGGTTTCTCGGCTATACAAACTATCATTTATTCTTCTTTCTTGGGTTCAATCGAATTGCAAAGTTAATGCTTTTTCCCCACTTAAGGGGCATCAATAGCCTAAATCTTCATCCACAAGAATCACGATGTGGCGTTTGGCAGGATGCGAATTGCGCAAGAAATGGATGTAATTGCAGATGCTTTGGGGGGAGTTGCAATTGTGGCAGACACCATCTTTTTGGCAAGGGGTGTTGATGTCGAAGCGGGCGGCGTTGATGGGAGCGGCGGTCGATCGCGCTCTTGCCAAAGCCGAGGGCACGTCTTGGCAAACCTTGTTGAGTCCTACAACGAGGATGACACGTTTCGGCCCCCAGGTGATGGCTGCCACCCGGTTGCCGTTGCCGTCGATATTGACGATGACGCCGTCCTCGCTGATGGCATTGGCGCTGCAAAGATAGAAATCGCAGTCGAACGCTTTGCGGTAGATGGCTTCCTTTTGACTGGGATTGGTGATGGCGTCGCGGTCGTAGACTTCGTAAGGTCCGGCGGCGAGCGCTTGGGTGATGCCGGTCTCACGGATGGTTTTCGATCCTCCCCAGGTCACACTGCTGCCTTCTGGAATCAGACTTTTCACTTGCGCGACAGCCTGCTCGGCAGTCTTGCAAAAATAGGCCTCGAAGTGTCTGCGCTCCAGATTGGCAATCAACTTGTGTGCCAATTTTTCGTTTCTTATTTCTCTTGGTGTGGTCATAATCATGATTTTTCTTGTGTCTATGTTGCAAAAATACGAGTTTTTCATGAGATTCTTCGTACCTTCGTGCAAGTTTTTCGTTCGTATGTAGTTATATGAATGGACAAAGACATGAATCAATGAAAATAAGACTACTTGCATACACGCTTGTCACCCTGATGCTTGTGACGCTCTTTTCCTGTTCTGATTCCGACAAGGAATCTTTGGCAAAAGACGCACAGAACATGACGGAGACTACTTATAAGGGCACATGGAACATTGGAGGCCAGCGTGCGGACGGCCACATGACCGTGTCGCCTTTCCAATTCTCATACACCGACTTCCCCATGTCAAAATTGCTGTCGGAGCTATTGCCCGGTCATGCTGTGACCTGCCCGTCCGGTGTCTATGCCATGGAATATACCTTACAGGGGTCCTCGGACAAAGCCGCTTACTATACCCTTCGGGACAATGTGTGGCAGACCTCAGCCCAAATAGACGGAAAGGAAAAGCAAATCCTCTTGAAGTTTGTCGCTTTGCCAGTCAATGCAGGATTCCAAACGGGCAGCCAAGCCACCTATTCCCAAATGTCGGGCAACTATCTGGTGACCTTGCGACTCACGGCATACGAGATTTCGGACGCAACAGGAAGTGTGGAGAAAAATGAAACTTGCAATGTGACAATGGCTTTCACCACTCATAAATAACATCTATTCAGCAATATAAATTGGAGTCAGAAGAGCAACTCCTCCGTGGAGTGAGGGAGGGAAACCGCAAGGCCATGCATGACGTGTATGAGCGATATGCGGGATCTGCGGCATCGGTCGTCAGACGCTATGTCGCAGATGCCGATGCTGCCCATGATTTGCTGCAAGACAGTTTCGTCAAGGTGTTCACCCGCATCGATACTTTCACCTATCGTGGAGAAGGCTCTCTCAAGGCTTGGGTGCTGCGTATTGTCGCCAATGAGGCACTTACCTATGTGCGCCAGAACCAAAAGCTCACCTTTACGGAAAGCGTGCCGGACATACCGGATGAGGAGCCAGATGTGGCGCAAGTGCCTTCCGGCGTGTTGATGGACATGATTGCGCAACTGCCGCCAGGCTACAGGATGATACTCAACCTCTTTGTCTTTGAAGGCAAGAAACACAAAGAAATCGCCCAACTGTTAGGCATCAAGGAGAGTACATCGGCTTCACAATTCTTACGGGCCAAGCGACAATTGGCTCAGATGATCAAGGAATATTTAAAAAGACAATGACATGAACAAAGATATATGGACAGACAAACTTCGGAAAAAACTGGCGGATTCACAGTCGCCGGTGCCGGAGGATTTGTGGAAAGACATTGAACAGAAGTTGGATGCGCTGCCTGTGGAAAAGCGCAAACCGCGTGTGCTGCCTCTCTATCGTTGGGTAGCGGCGGCAGCCTGTCTGCTGTTGCTTGTCGGAGTGGGTGTTTCCCTCCTTCACGATACCACGACCTTGCCTGCTGAAATCAGAGTCCCGGCAGATGGCGGAAGGCAGATGGCGCAAGGCGGACCGACAGAACCTTCTGCTCAAAAAGCTCCGCTGCCGACCGCTTCCTCCGCTTTGTTGGCAAAGGTTGAGCCAAAGACCATTCTGCGTGGAAAGCCATGCGAGGCGACGAGGCAGACGTCCGTTGAAGGTTGTGTGGAGGAGGCCCAACCTGCTCCTGTAGCCTTGTCGTCCCAAGATGAGGCTCCCGTGGAGAAGGCGCAAGCTGAAAACGCACAGCCACGGGTGCCGAAATCGAAAATGCTGGCGAAGTCCAGTTCTCACGATTACGCTCGCGCAGCTTCAAGCTTTGAAACTTCTTCCGCTTCCCACCCTGCCCGTTCTGCGGGATGGAGTGCGGGGGTGTATGCGTCCAATGTCATGTTGGGTAATGTTTCCAGTGGAATCAATTCCGTTCCTGTGTTGGCTGTGATGTCCAGTAGCTTCTCAGCCGATGTGGCTACCGACAACAAATTGATGGCAGCCTCGCGACCTCGTTATGTGGAAGACGCCAAGGAAAAGGCCGATCACAAGATGCCTGTCAGTTTCGGACTGTCTGTGAAATATCGACTCTCCGACCGTTGGGCTTTGGCGACAGGTGTGGTCTACACCCGCTTGCGCTCCGATTTTACCCATCAGGCAAGCACGGGAAGCATTGTCGACGAACAGGTGCTTCACTATATCGGTGTGCCGTTGAAAGTGGAATATAGGGTGTGGAGCCTTGGCGGATTCTCGTCCTACTTGACCGCCGGAGGGGAATTGGACAAAAACTTCAAGGCGAAAGTTTCTACAGACGGGGCGGAACAAAATATCAAGAAAGACCGTCTCCAATGGTCGGCAGACGCCGCTGTGGGGGCACAATACAACATCATCCCCCAGTTGGGAGTCTATGTGGAACCTGGTGTAAAGTATTATTTCAACAATCACTCACCGGTGGAAAACACGTTCAAGGACAAACCTTGGAACTTCAACCTGCAGATAGGATTGCGCTGGAATCTTGATAATAACAAGAAGTAGGCTTGCTTTATTGGATAATAATGCCTAATTTTGCAGACAAAAACAATATATGAGCAAAGGTAAACTACAGAAATTTGCCGAGATGGAGACTTTCAAGAACGTATTTCAATATCCGTTCTCGGTGATAGACAATGTGCCGTTTGAGATGAAAGGCAAGTGGCGCGAACAATATTTCCATAATGACAATCCCATCGTCTTGGAGCTTGGATGTGGCAAAGGTGAATATACCGTAGGACTGGCCAAACTCTTTCCTGAAGTCAACTTCATCGGAGTGGACATCAAAGGTGCCCGTATGCACACTGGAGCCAAACAGGCTTTGGAGGAGAATCTGCCCAATGTGGCGTTCTTGCGCACCAACATCGAAATCATCGACCGCTTCTTTGGCGAGGGAGAGGTGCAGGAAATATGGCTCACATTCAGCGACCCTCAGATGAAGAATCCGCGCAAACGGCTCACCAGCACCTACTTCATGGAGCGCTATCGCCGTTTCCTCGTCGATGGTGGACTGATTCATCTGAAGACGGATTCCAACTTTCTTTTTACCTATACCACTTATATGGTCAATGGCAATCATTTGCCCGTGCTCTTCCGCACTGAGGACCTTTACCACACGGCGGGCATTGATGAGGAAACCCGGAAGATTCTCGCCATTCAGACCTATTACGAAAGTCAATGGATAGACCGTGGACTGAACATCAAATATATGAAGTTCCGTCTCCCTCATGAAGGACGGCTCGTGGAGCCAGATGTGGAAATTCCCCTCGATGACTATCGCAGTTATCGTCGTACAAAGCGCAGTAGTCTGGAAACAAGTAAATAGTGAATATGGAAGGTCGTGGGTTACGACTTTCACTAAACATCATAAAAAAGGAAGGATCCTCACGGGGATCCTTCCTTTTTTATGATGTTTTTGCTACAGTTTATCTGTATAGGCTCAGTTTCGGATACTTGCTGTACAAGTTCTTGTTCTGCAACTCCTCGTCGGCGAGAATGCGGTAGAGATAGTAGATGCTGTTCTTTGTGAAAGCGGAACCGTCGGGGAGTTTCGTGGTGTAGTGTCCTTCACCGACCAGAGGTTTGTCGGGATTTTGTTCCACGGGGGCTTTGCTCGTGTCGTTCTCGGGATATACGGTCACACCTTCCACATCGTGCGCCTCACGTTCTACGCTCTGTTGGTTGCGGATAATGTCGGTGAGAGAGAAGCCCTCGCCCCACAACTCCTTGCGGCGCTCCATCCAGATGGCTTCGAGCAGGTCGTCGCCTGTGGCGGTAATGGCAGGAGCTGTCGCACCGCTCTTCATCCGGGCCTGTTGCAGGGTGTGCAGCAAGTCGCGCGCCTCGCCTTCCTTATTGATATGGGCAGCGGCTTCCGCCTTGATGAGGTATATCTCCGACGTGCGCATCAACGCATAGTTGGTCAAGTCGTTGTCCTCGTCCACCATCTTGAACTTGTCGTTCATCAGTCTGATGGTCTGTCCGCCCTGCAGGGTGTAGCCCCACTGCTTGTATAGGTCGCCGCGGTAGTCGTCCTCGCTGAACTTGGCTGCGAAGTTCGGGTCTACGCACAGACTTCCGTAGCCGTTGAGTGAGTTGCATTTGAACCATCCTACAGTGGCGCCGTCGTTGTCGTCAAGTGTTGACGTGTATGCCCAAAGCCATTCTTTGTTGGTGTAGTCGTTGAAACCCTCTTTATACTCGGTTTCGGTCATCAGATAGTTGTTGCGCTCCAGCACTTGTGATGCGTAGCTGTAAGCGTCTTCCCATTGCCGTGCATAGAGACAGGTGCGTGCCAATAATCCCAATGCTGCAGTATAGTCAATCTTGTATTGGTTGGCTTGCGCCGAGCCATGCGAATAGCTTGAAGGTATCAACTCGACTGCTTTTTTCAAGTCGCTGATAGCCTGGGCGTAAACTTCCGACACGCTTGATGCGGGATTACCGCTCAAGGCTGTGCCAAGTGTGGTCGGTTCTGTGTAGATGGGCACGCACACGGCGTTGGGGGCCTTGTCGATGGCGAACGAGTAGTGCGAGGCAAGCATCATATACATGAAACCACGGGTGGCGTAAGCCTGTCCCTTGATGCGGTTCTTGTCACTCTGAGTGCCCGAAGCGTTGTCTATGTAGGCGATGACATTGTTGCTGTTGTTGATGGCGTCGTAGCACATGTTCCAGCAGAAACGCACGTGCTGTGCACGGCCATAGCCTGCCGTGAGATTATAGCCATCAGAGAAGCCGTAGCTTTTGGCTTTCACACAGTCGCTGCCCATGAAATCGTCGTTGAGCAGAATCGCGCCAAGACCGACTGATTGCACAGTGATACCTTCGTTGAACACATAACTCCATGTGCCGCGCAGCACGTCGTCGGCATACGTAGTGCTCTTGAACGCATTGTCGGCATCAATAGAGGTGGTCGGTGCGGTGTCGAGGTCGCAGGCCGTAAGGGTGGCGAGGGCGGTGAGCGCTACGCCTATTTTTGTGATATACTTATTCATAATCCTATATTCCTTTTACCGTTAAAGTTTAACATTGATGCCGAATGAGATGGTCTTCATGGCGGGGTAGCGATATTGCACCATACCGTTGAGCGGTTGCTCTGGGTCAAGACCCTGCTGGCTGTGGATGGTGAAGAGATTCTCTGCCTGTACAAACACATTGACATCTTTCAGGTATGCGTAGCGTACCAGGTTCTGCGGCAACTGATAGTTAAGCGTCACAGTCTTCAAGCGGAGGTAGCTGCGGCTTACCAACCAGCGTGAGGAGGAACTGGTGAAGTAGCTAGTCTTGTCGTACACCAACTTTGGAATGTCTGTGTAGCGGTTGTCTTCCGTCCAGCGGTTGAGCATGTTCTTGCTCAGCGTGTTGCCGTTTCCACCAGCTACACCTATCATGCCCACATAGTCACTGTTGTAGAGCTTGCCTCCCAAGGCATAGGAGAACTGTGCCGAAAGGGTGAGTCCTTTCCAACGCACGTCGGTGGAAAAACCGCCGCTCAGCGATGGCAGAGAGCTGCCGCACTTCACTTTGTCCTTCTCCTGGTCCAAGCTGTTGTAGTCTTCTGTTACCTGCTTGTTGCCGTTGTCGTCATAATAATACCACTGTGGGTTACCGTTGTCGGGATTTACGCCAGCCCATTCATAGAGCCAAAAGTCGTAGAGCGAACCGCCCTTCACCCATTTCTTGCTGCTCTGCCACATCACGTCACTGGGCAGTTCCACAATTTTGTTCTTGTAGGTAGTGGCGTTCACGGACAGTTTCCATGTCCAGTCCTTGGTGCGGACAGGGGTGCCGTTGAGGGTGAACTCCCATCCGTAGTTCTTCAGCTTGCCGATGTTGGCGTCGATGCTGCTATAACCTGATGAGGGAACAAGGCTGCGTGCGAAGAGCAAGTCCTTGGATGCACGCTCAAAGTACTCGATGGTACCCGACAGACGGTCACCGAAGAAACTGAAGTCTAAACCTACATTGGTGTTCAAGTTTGTCTCCCAGGTCAGTTCGGGGGTAGCCATACGTGAAGCGTGGAGGGCGTTTTCGCCCTGGAACTTGCCAATGCTGTAGAGTGCTTGGTAGGCATAATAGCCCACGTTGTCGTTGCCTTGGGCACCGTAGCTGGCGCGGAGCGTCAGATTGTCCACCCATTTCAAGGGCTGTATCCATTTCTCGTTAGAGATGCGCCACGAACCGCCCACAGACCAGAACGTGCCCCAACGGTGGCCGGGAGCAAAGCGTGAGGAACCGTCAGAGCGGAGTGAAACGCTGCCGAAATAAGTGCGTTTGTAGGAATACTCGGCACTGCCGAAGAAACTGAGCAACTTGTACTGGTCGCTATTGCCGCCGAACGACACAAGTGTGGAAGCCACGTCCGGCTCATAGTAGCCGTCGGCAATCACACCCGAGCGCTGGCCGTCGAAGTTGGACGTGTTGTATTCATAATACTCCTGGCCCGCCATGGCATGGATATTGTGCACATTGGCAAATGTGTGCTCATAGTTGATCACATTGTTGATGGTGAAACCTGTGGTGCGAGTGTTGCCTTTATAGGATGTGCCCACGGGATTCTTACCATAAGTAGGATTGGAATAATCGTGCTGGAACAGACTGTTGTAATCCAGGTTGACGGTCATCTTGTAGCTCAAATCCTTGATGGGTTCAATCTTGATGAATCCCTGCACGGTGGCGGCGTCACGGTTGCGCTCGTGCTTGTCGTAGAACATGGAGTGCGCCAAGTTCATGCCCGAGTAACTGTTGGCGCGGTATGTGCCGTAGTCGGGGATGCGGTTGCCGCTCTCGTCGAGCAGATAGGCGCCCGTGTCGGGGTCACGCTCGTAGACGGGATAGAATGATGGCATGTTGCGGGCGAAGAGCACCACGTTGTCCGTGCGGGTGTCGTTCTGTTTGGGATAGCTTTGCGAAGAGTGTGCTCCAGAGAGGTTCAGACCAACCTGCAACCAACTCTTCAGATTGGAGGTGACGTTGGCACGCACGTTGTAGCGCTTGAAACCAGAGCAAATGTATGCACCCTGGTCATCCAAATAGCCCAGTGACAAATAATATTTTGAGTTCTTGCTGCCACCTGACACACGTGCGCTCAAATCTGTATAGTGAGCATTCTGTGTCATGGCATCCTCCCAACTGTCGTCCCACAATGGAGTGGCGCCACTTACAATCTTTCCGTCTGTGCCCACAGGTTGTGCGTATTGGGAGCCATAGGGGTTGATGCCAAGCACTTTGGCAACATTGCCCGAGGCTTTGACTGCGGCGTCTGCGGCAGAGAGTCCGTCGCTCACATACTTGTTGCGCATGGCTTCCCACTGCAACTCGAAATATTCGTTGGTGGAAAGTTGCTCATAGTCAGCCACGGCACGGCTTGAGAAGCCATACTTGGCTGTGAGTTCGATGGTCGGTGCAGCTCCCTGCGCTCCTTGCTTGGTGGTAATCATCACCACACCGTTGGCTGCACGCGAGCCATAGAGCGATGCTGCCGCGGCATCTTTGAGCACGGTTACTGAAGCGATGTCCTGGCTGGAAATGTTGGCGAGCTTGCCGTCATAGGGCACACCGTCTACCACATAGAGTGGAGTGGTGGAGGCGTTCACAGACCCTACACCGCGGATGTATACCGAAGCATCCTCACCTGGCTGTCCGCTTGTGGAGAATGACTGTAGACCTGCTACAGTGCCTTGCAGGGCCTTTGACACACTGCTCACCTGTGAGTTGGCAATCTTTTCACCGGTCACTACACCGGCAGAACCTGTAAAGGAGGATTTTGTGCGTGTGCCGTATGGTACGGAGATAACAACTTCATTGAGTTCTTCTGATGATTCTGTGAGCGTCACCACAAGTTGAGATTTGCCTTTTACGGGTACGCTGACAGTGGTGTAGCCTACAGAAGTAAACTGTAATGTGGCGTTTTTGTCGGCTTCAACGGTGAACTTTCCGTCTATTGAAGTCATGGTTGCGACTTTCTGTCCCAGCACCTTGACGGTTACTCCAGGTACAGACTCTCCTTTGGTGTCTTGTACAGTTCCGCTTATTCGGATCTTTTGTGCATGAGCGCACACGACCATAAGCAAAGCTGTCAAGACAGAAATCAATCTGTTCATAACTTTGTCGTTAATGTTTAAACAATAAATATTATTTTACTCTCTCTTTAATTAATGTCTGAAGGTAGGCTTGGCATGGTTGTCTGTGAATTCTTTTCTACACTAAACAAACCTAAAATGCCAACAAAATGTGTTCTTTAACCTATTTAATTCGTAATATAAATGCTGTATTTTGTTCTATATCCTCTCTTTAATCGTCTGCAAAGTTACTGAATGAAAACGAAATCGGGTATATGAGATAAATGTTATTAGCTTTTTTTTTCTATAGTTAACACAGTGCTACGCTTGCGAAATAGATGATTTTGCATTGGTGGATAGTGGATAGAAGGAGCATGGTGCGATGCTTTGTATAGACGGAACGATAAGGATTTCTTACTTTTCTTGGCGAAATTCAAAATTCGCCAAGTCGGTTACCACGAGCGTGCGGTTTGTTACGGGGTGGCGAAAACGGATTTCCTCGGCATGGAGGTACAGTCGGTCTGCAGAATGACCATAGAGCGGGTCGCCCATGATGGGGCATCCCAATCCTTCTTGATGGGCACAATGCACCCGCAACTGATGAGTGCGGCCTGTGTGGGGATAGAGGGCGATGAGTGTTTTCCCGTCGTGCTCGTCCATGACATGATAACTTGTGATGGCTCGCTTGCCGTGTTCGTGGTCCACCAACTGACGGGGACGGTCGTTGAGGTCTGGCTGCAGAGGCAAGTCAATGGTTCCGTCTCGTTTGACATCGGGTGCAAGTGTGCCGCTGAGCACAGCCATATAGCGTTTCTTCACTTCATGGCTGATGAACTCTGCTTGCAGGGCTTGATGCACGCGCTTGCTTTTGGCGATGACCATCAGTCCGGAGGTGTCCATGTCGAGCCGGTGGACAATGAGTGGTCCGTCAGCTTCGGGCCATTGCGTCTCCGCCCAAGAGCAGACTGATGCGAGACCGTCCTTGCCGGGCACGGAGAGCATGCCGCTCGGTTTTGACACCACGGCGAGCCATTCGTCTTCATAGACCACGGTAGGTTCGCCCGCATGTCGGATGGTGGCAAGCGGGTTTGGCTCCACATCGAGTCCTTGGAGCATGAAGTCCAGCAGGGGCTTGCACTTGCTGCGGCAGGCGGGATAGAAGTGCAGATGGTGGCGCACTTCCGTTTTAGGCGACTGCCCCCACCAAAACTCAGCCATGCAGACGGGGGTGTAATGGTGGCTGTATGCCCATTGCAGAAGTTTGGGTGCGCAACATTCTCCCGTTCCCGAAGGAGGAACGGCATGGATATCATTATAGAAAATATCGCTTACCGTGCGCATCTCGCCAAGGGCGTTCAGCAACTTGTATTGGTCGAAAATCCATCGTTGCAACTCGTCCGACATGAGTTTGCGCTGCTGCTTCAACTGTCCTATTTCGTCGTCCATAGCTTTCAGTTTCGCTTCGAGCGCCTGTGTTTCTTCCTGTGCGGCTTGTCGCATTCTTTTCAGTTCCGCCTTTTGATGCTGGCTTTGTCGAATCAATTCTTCCTTTTCCGTTTCTTGAAGTTCTTCTTCCATCCGCCGTTTGTCACGGATTTTCTTAGCTTCCGCCATGCGTTGTCGTTGCGCCGAGAGACGGGTGCTCCAAATTTTCTCGTTGTGCTGGATGTCACCTATGAGGGCGATTCGTTCGGGAGCTTGGGTGAGTCGGGTTATGCGGTGGTTGAGAGCCGTGATGGCCTTTTCACCTTGTTTAAAATAACCGTCAGGCTGAAGCAGGTCATAGACCGCCGGAACGAAATAGTCGAGCCGGTTGCTTCCGGCAAGCAATCCGGAGAAAGCGGCGAGGAAGCCCAATGTTCCAGCTGTGTCCCGCACTACGAGCACGCCGAACATCTTTCCTTTGTCCAACTCGTCTTTCCATTGTTCCTGTGCGGACAAATAGCGTTGCAGTTCGTCGCATGCCAGGCGTGCCAACGGATGAGGCTCGTAGCAGAATGGGAAAGTGAACTGCCTCGGTGTGGGAATGTCGGAGTGTAAGGGATGAAATGTTGTCATATTTGCAAAGGTACACTTTTTCCTTTTATCTGCAGAATAATATAGGTCAATAATGCTTTGACATTGTTCCATTCTACAATGAAAACGATATAATTTATTAAAATATTTTGTAGGTATTTCGATAAATACTAAATTTGTGATTCAAATAAAGCTGATTATATGGAAAATCTAACACAACTGCCCATTTCCTGTGTGGAAGTGAGGATGGACAGTTCCAATTCAGAGGGATTCAACAAAGCTTCGCTCCAGCATGATTGGGGTACGATGTCCATTATCCTGTGTGATGCAGGTCGAATGAAAGTGAATGTCAATGACCAGGAGATTGTAATTGAGAAGGGTGACATGTTGTTCGTCAATCCATTTATGTTCATGCACTTGATAGATATCAGTTGCGATTTTCATGGACACATCATGGTTGCCAAGTCTTCCGTGATGTTTCCTATCGTCAAGTCTATCCTCGATGTCAACAGCCAATTGTATTTCAGAAAACATCCGTTGATGCACCTTGACCCCAACCGCTATGGAGAGATGGAGAGCATCTCGAAGCATTTGGAAAGCCGCATATTATACGAGAAAACAAGCTCGTTGAAAGGAGCGAAAAGGATGGTGGCGCACGAATTCACCATGCTGTTCTTCCGTGCGTTGGTGCTTAAGGCGCTTGATGTGTGCCTTGAGAATGCCATGCCGTCTTCCAGCTATAATGACCGCTCCGACGCTTTTGTCTACCAGTTCATTGTCGAAGTGTTCAACAATTATCGTGAACACCGTGAGGTGATGTTCTATGCGGAGGCCATGTGTGTGTCGCCAAGCTACCTTTCCACTGTGGTGAAACAGAAGACCGGAAAGCCCGCCCTACAGTGGATCATCGACCTCGTTATCAACGAGGCCAGGCAGGAACTGAGATACACCAACAAATCCATCAAGGAGATTTCCGTGAACTTGAGTTTCAGCACTCAGTCTTTCTTCGGAAAATATTTCAAGAAGTATGCCGGTATGTCGCCTAAGGCCTACCGTGAGAAATTCAAGTTCTCCTAAAACGCTAAATGAACGACTGATAAGAAGAAGTGTCAGACCCGCTTTATTCATACGTTCTCACTTGCCCAAAATAGGTCCAAGGGGTTGGGCACTCGTTGCCCACCGCCTGGGCATCGAGTGCCCACTGCCTGTTCATCATATGCCCACTGCCTCGAACTGCTTTGTTCTTAGGCAGTAGCGGTCTTCAAGTGGCGGTGTTGGCGACGCTGGGGATGGCGGCGACAAGGATGAAGG
>CAKPTK010000020.1 GCA_934190685.1 uncultured Prevotella sp. | reverse complement strand
CGGATGGTGTCCCAGTTGTCCTCGGGCAGGCAGCAGATGCTGTGCTCGATGTGGAGCTTGTGCTCGCCGACGATGGTCGTGCCCGAGTCGCGCAGCAACTCGTAGTTGTGGAGCAGCGAGCCGGCGATGGTGTTCTCTATGGCCACCAGTCCGATGACGGTGGGGTCGCGCTTCACGTTCTCGAACACTTGCTCGAACGTGGCGCAGCAAATCAGCTGCACCTGCTCGCCCTCGAAATACTCGTGGGCGGCGATGTCGTGGAACGACCCCTCTACTCCTTGTATGGCTATTCTTCTCATATCTTTCCTTTTGTCCTGTAATGAAAAATCCCGCTTCACTTTCATGTGGAGCGGGATTCATATAGATTTCTTTCTATAATTGGTTCCTAAGTTGAAATTTACACGCAACTTCCCGCTCTGCAAGTGCTTGCAAAGTAAAAATAAAAGAAGTAATAGAAAGATGCGTACAACTTGTTCATTTCTCTTTATTTTAATGATTACGATTGCAAAAGTATAATTTTTCCGTGAACCGTGCAAACATTTCGACAGAAAAATGTCTTTTTTCTTTCATACCGTCCGTTCCGCCGGCCTTTTCCACCCAGTGGGTGTCTGCTCAGACAACTCCGCCCCGGGGTGGAGTCATTTCCCCAGCAGCTCGTCTACCTTGCCCACCAGCCGGGCGAACTCAGCCTCGTCATACAGGCGGGTGCGCATCACGATTTTGCCGTCACGGCCGATGAGCACGTTGCGCGTCACTCCCGACTGTTTCAGGGCGAACTTTCCGAATATGTCGGCTCCGGGGTCGAGTCCGAGCGGATAGGTCACGCCGGTCTGTCGGGCGAAGGCTTTCACCTTCTCGAGCGGCTCGTCACGGTCCACACCGATAAACACGAAGTCGCTGTCGGTCTTGTGCTTCTGCCAAATCTGCGCCTCGAGCTGCGGCATTTCCTTTCGGCACACGCTGCACCAACTGGCGGTGAACTGCAGAAGCACCACCTTGCCCTTCAGTTCGGAGAGTCTCACCCTCCGTCCGTCGGTCAGTTCGATGGTGAAGTCGGGAGCCTTGTCGCCGTCGCGGACTATATAGCCGTTGCGGTCGGCCTTTTCCATCTGTTCCCTCGTCGGTTTCTCCCCGCCGCGCTGTGCGTCCGCGCAGCTGGCAAACGCCACGAAGAGCGACAGCAGAATCATCAGTCTTTTCATATTTTCCAAAGTTTTTTGTTTTTGATCAATGTTGCCATTGACAATTGTCGTGTGCAACCAATTGTCAATGGGTGTACAAAGGTACAAGATAAATACCTAAAACGGAAAGATCTGGAGCCTTAAATTTTCTAAAACCTCATGGGTATATCAGTCTCTGCGCTTCTCCGCTCTTTCTTGTGTCCATACCCGCTCAAACATTTGTTCGATAAGCCTTGGCACGGCATAGTTCCCGCAGTCTTTCTCTTCGACCCATTGATATTCCGGGGGCAGCAGGGGAGCTGTTTCCGCCTCTATCAAGTAGAAGTCGGCGAGGAGAATGCGGTGGGTGAGCACGTGCTTCACGCCTTTCGCCACTTCTCTGACGGTGGCTTTCGCCGGGTCGAGCTGCAAGGCTTGCATGATTTCCTCCACCTGCGCACACGACTTGTCTTCGTGGACGGAGGCGTTGAACGGCTCCCAGAGTCCTTGCCAAATGTCGCCTTTGCCGCGGCGGCGGATGGCCACTTTGCCTTGGTGGCGGAGGTACACATAGGTGAGCCAGCGCATGGATATCTTCACGGTCTTCGCCTTGACGGGCAGCGTGGCCACCTTGCCCAGCCGCAGTGCCTCGCAGCTGTCTGCCAGCGGACAGAGCAGGCATCGGGGCGATGCCGGGGTGCACTGGATGGCGCCGAAGTCCATCATTCCCTGGTTGTAGGCCGAGGCTTGCCTGGCGGGCAACAGCGACTGGGCGAGAGCGGAGAACTCCTTCTTGCCTTGGGTCGTGTTGATGGGTGTGTCGATGCCGAAGTAGCGCGACAGCACCCTGTAGACATTGCCGTCGAGCACGGCGGCGGGCAGTCCGAAGGCGATGGAGCCGATGGCGGCTGCCGTATAGTCGCCCACACCTTTCAGCTTTCTGATTTCCTCGAGCGTGTCGGGAAACCTGCCGAGTTGTGCGATTTGCCGGGCGGCGGTGTGTAGGTTGCGTGCCCGGCTGTAGTAGCCCAGTCCCTGCCACAACTTCAGCACCTCGTCTTCGCTGGCTTCAGCCAAGTCTTCCACGGTGGGATATTGGCGCATGAACCGCTCCCAATATTCCCGTCCCTGGCTGACGCGCGTTTGTTGCAGGATGATTTCGCTCAGCCAGACGGCATACGGGTCCCGGGTCTCTCGCCAAGGCAAGGCCCTGCCGTTTTCTGCAAACCATCTCAGTATCGTGTCGGAGAATCTTGTGGATGTTGTCATAGTCGTGCCGGTGCAAAGAAAAACCGCAAGCGGGAGAGCTTGTTGTGACACTCCTGCTTGCGGACTATATGAAGTTGGGGGAAAGTCGTTAGTTCTTGAAACTGTGGATAGGAGCGGGGATGCGGCCCGTCCGGTTGACGAAAGCGTCGCAACTGAACTGGTTGACGGGCATGATGGGCGCATGGCCGAGCAGTCCGCCGAAGTCCACGTTGTCGCCCACTTTCATTCCCACTACAGGAATCACACGCACGGCTGTCGTCTTCTGGTTGACCATGCCGATGGCTGATTCATCGGCGATGATGCCGGCGATGGTCGTCGCGGGCGTGTCGCCGGGGATGGCAATCATGTCGAGTCCCACGGAGCAGACACAGGTCATCGCCTCCAGTTTCTCGATGGTCAGCGCGCCGGCCTCCACAGCGTCGATCATGCCTTGGTCCTCGCTCACGGGGATGAAGGCTCCACTCAGTCCGCCCACATAGGACGAGGCCATAATGCCGCCTTTCTTCACTTGGTCGTTGAGCAGTGCCAGGGCGGCCGTTGTGCCCGGTGCCCCGGGGTGCTCAAGGCCGATTTCCTTGAGGATGTCCGCCACACTGTCGCCGATGGCGGGGGTGGGGGCCAGGGAGAGGTCGATGATGCCGTAGGGAATGCCCAGTCGGCGTGAGGCCTCTTTTGCGACGAGCTGTCCCACACGGGTGATCTTGAACGCCGTGCGCTTGATGGTCTCGCAGAGCACCTCGAAACTCTCGCCGCGCACACTCTCGAGCGCATACTTCACCACACCCGGACCGCTCACGCCCACACTGATCACAGCGTCGGGCTCGGACACGCCGTGGAAGGCGCCCGCCATGAACGGGTTGTCGTCGGGAGCGTTGCAGAGCACCACCAGTTTGGCGCAGCCCAAAGAGTCTTTGTCCTTGGTGGCCTCGGCGGTCTCTTTCACGATTTCGCCCATCAGTCTGACGGCGTCCATGTTGATGCCGGTCTTGGTGGAGCCCACGTTCACGGAACTGCAGATGAATTCTGTTTCCGCCAGGGCTTTCGGAATGGATCGGATGAGCAGTTCGTCGCTGCGGCTCATTCCCTTCGAGACGATGGCGGAGTAGCCGCCGAGGAAGTTGACGCCCAGTTCCTTGGCCACGCGGTCCAGCGTCTTGGCGATTTTCACATAGTCGTCGGGTGTCTGGCACGCCGTTCCGCCCACGAGGGCGATAGGGGTGATGGCGATGCGCTTGTTCACGATAGGCACGCCGAATTCCTTGGAGATGTCCTCGCCTGTCTTGACCAGGTCTTTGGCCAGGCTGGTGATTTTATAGTAGATGTTCTGACAGAGCTTGTCGAGATTTCCGTCGGCGCAGTCCAGCAGGGAGATGCCCATGGTGATGGTGCGCACGTCGAGATTCTCCTGCTCAATCATCTTGTTGGTCTCGATGACCTCTGATATATTGATCATAGTGTTGCTGGTGTTTTATGTTTAGACGCGGTGCATCATGTCGAAAATCTCCTCACGCTGGCACTTCACCTGAACGCCCATCTGGAGTCCGAGGTCGGCAAGCTTTTCGGCTGCCTGTTCGAAAGGCATCTTCATGCGCGACATGTCGACAATCATCATCATGTTGAAATACTCCTGCACGATGGTCTGGGAGATGTCAAGGATATTCACGTCGTTCTCCGCCAAATAAGTACATACCTTGGCAATGATACCCACAGTATCCTTGCCCACTACTGTAATAATCGTCTTGTTCATCTGAGCTGTTTCTGTTTTGTTGATTACTTTCAGACTACAAAAGTAAGCCTTTCTTCGCTAACCGCCAAACATTTGTAAGAAAACATGCCGTTTTCTTTCTTGTCTGCTATTTCCATCGCCATGTTTTCTGCAAAACGTGTCCCAGATAGTTGACCACCCGGGTGAGCCTTGCCTTGGAGAACGACTTGCCCACGATGATGAGCATCACCGCCGTCAGAATCAGGACGATGCCGACACAGAGGCGGAAAGTCAGCGCCTCGCCGAACACGGTCACGCCGATGACCACGGCGGTGAGCGGCTCGAGCGCCCCCATAATGGCGGTCGGGGTGGAGCCGATGTTGTGGACGGCGACCACCATCAGCACGAGGGATATCACCGTGGGCAGCAGCGCCAGCAGCAGGGCGTACATCCATTGGCTCGGGGTGGTGAGCGCCTGGAGCTTGTAGTCGGCGCCGGCAAACGAAGAGAGCACGATGAAGACCGTGCCCACCAACAGCACATAGAACGACAACTTGACCGACGACATCCGCAGCGACGACTTGTTCACCACCACGATGTACACGGCGTAGGTCAGCGACGAGACGAGCACCAGGATCACGCCCGCCGTGCTCAGGGTCGCTCCACCGCCCCCATTATATAATAAGGTGATGCCCCCCAGGGCGAGCAAGATGGACAGACAGGTGACCAGTGTCACCCTTTCCTTGAACAGCACCGCCATGATGACCGCCACCATGACGGGGTAGACGAAGAGGATGGTGGAGGCGATGCCCGCGTCCATATGGTTGAAACTGAAATAAAGGCATTGCGAGGACGAGGCGAACAGCACGCCGAGCACCGAGATGATGCCCATCTCCTTCCGGGTCACCCCGAACGGCTTGCGCTCCACCAGCATCAGCGCGCCCAGCATCAGGACAGCCAGCGCATAGCGGTAGAACAGCACCGACTCGGCATTCTTCCCGTCGGCATAGAGCGAGAGAGCTCCCAGCGGGTTCGTTCCATAACAGATAGCGGCCACCACGCCGCAGACAGTACCTTTCAACTTTTCGTTCATTCCGCGTTCTTCTTTGTAGGATTCGGGTGGACGGCCATTCGTCCACGGATTCAGTCGTGCAAAGGTAGTCTTTTTCCTCGGCAAGGCAAAATTATTGTATAAATTATCTTAAACGGTCACGGCTATTCACGAATATTGTTGTACATTTGTACACCAATAAAACAGAAAATCTTCTAAACAAAAACAGAAATATTATGACAAGCAACAACATTCCACAAGTCAAGCTTGGCATCATTGCCGTTAGCCGTGACTGTTTCCCTATCGCACTGTCCACACAGCGCCGTGAAAACATCGTAAAAGAATACAAGGGCGATCTCTACAACTGCCAGACCACTGTGGAGAACGAACAAGATATGCTCAAGGCCCTCGGAGAGGTCAAGGAAGCCGGCTGCAACGCCCTCGTGGTGTTCCTCGGCAATTTCGGTCCGGAGACTCCTGAGACGCTGATTGCCAAGAACTTCGACGGCCCCTGCATGTTCGTGGCAGCCGCCGAGGGCGACGGCGACATGATCAACGGCCGCGGTGACGCCTACTGCGGCATGCTCAACTGCTCCTACAACCTCGGCATGCGCCACTTGAAGGGCTATATCCCCGAGTATCCTGTCGGCACAGCGGAGGACGTGGCCAAGATGATGGCCGACTTCGTGCCCGTGGCACGCGTGATCCTCGGACTCAAGGGACTCAAGATCATCACCTTCGGTCCACGTCCACAGGACTTCTTCGCTTGCAACGCCCCTATCAAGGGACTCTATGAACTGGGTGTGGAGATTGAGGAGAATTCCGAGCTCGACCTGCTCGTGTCCTACAAAGAGCACGAGAACGACCCGCGCATCGATGCTGTATGCAAGGAAATGGCGGAAGAGATGGGCGAGGGAAGATACTATCCAGACCTGAGCCGCCGCATGGCACAGTTTGAGCTCACCCTGCTCGACTGGGCGGAGAACCACAAGGGCTCCCGCCAGTATGTGGCCTTCGCCGACAAGTGCTGGCCGGCCTTCCCGAGCCAGTTCGGTTTCGAGCCATGCTACGTCAACAGCCGCCTGGCAAGCCGCGGCATCCCCGTTGCCTGCGAGGTGGACATCTACGGCGCCCTGTCCGAGTATATCGGCATGTGCGCGAGCGACGACACCGTGACCCTGCTCGACATCAACAACTCTGTCCCCAAGTATATCTATGACGAGGACATCGTCGGCAAGTATGACTACAAACTGACCGACACCTTCATGGGCTTCCACTGCGGCAACACTCCACAGTGCAAGATGTGTGCCAACCGCGCCATCAAGTTCCAGCTCATCCAGAACCGTCTGCTCGAGAACGGCGGCAAGCCCGACTTCACCCGCGGCACACTCGAGGGCGACATCGCTGCCAGCGACATCACCTTCTACCGCCTGCAGTGCGACGCCGAGGGCAACCTCCGCTCCTACATCGCCGAGGGCGAGGTGCTCGACGTACCCACACGCTCGTTCGGCGGCATCGGCATCTTCGCCATCCGCGAGATGGGCCGCTTCTACCGCCACGTGCTGATCCAGAAGGGCTATCCACACCACGGAGCCGTGGCCTTCTCCCACGTGGGCAAGACCCTCTTCGAGGTGTTCAAGTACCTGGGCATCCAGGACATCGCCTACAACCAGCCCAAGAGCCTTCCTTATCCGACAGAGAACCCATTCGCTTAAAAAACACACAGCGACACAACCCCAAGCCCGGCAGCGATCCTGCCGGGCTTTTTCCATGTTTTCCCATTTTCTTTGCCCTTGACGCAATAATATACATTTGTTGTCGTTTATTAATATATAAAAATAGAATAGCACAACATGTATACATACATACTCTTTATCCTTGTCGCCTTTCTCGTGAGCGGTCTGTGCGGTTTCACCATCATCCCCGCCATCTTGAAATTCTGCCGGGATAAGCAACTATACGACTTGCCTGATACCAGAAAGAGACACAAAACGGCCGTACCCCGCCTGGGCGGCATCAGCTTCATGCCGAGCATGGTGATTTCCTTTGTGCTGGCGATGCTGGCACTCTGCGTCATGGACGGAGGCGAAGTGAAGGTGAGCGCCTCGAGTGTCTATCTGTTGGTGGGCACCCTGCTGGTCTACGCCGTGGGCATCGTCGACGACGTGGTGGGGCTGCCCGCCATGCCCAAATTCCTCGTACAGGTCTTCGCCGCCTGCTTCCTCCCCCTGTCGGGACTCTACATCAACAATTTCTACGGCTTCTGCGGACTCCACGAGATACCCGCCCTGGTGGGCATGCCGCTGACCGTCTTCGTGGTGGTCTTCATCGACAACGCCATGAACCTCATCGACGGCATCGACGGCCTGGCCTCCGGACTGAGCATCATCGCCCTGGCGGGCTATTGCTGCCTGTTCATACGCCTCAACGTGTGGATCTATTGCATGATGATCGGCGGGCTGGTCGGAGTGCTTGTCGCCTACAGCTACTACAATGTGTTCAGCAAGAGCAAGAAACTTTTCATGGGCGACTCGGGCAGTCTGACGCTCGGCTTCATCCTCGCCTTCCTTTTTGTGAAATACTCCATGGTCACGCCGCTGATGGCCGCCTGGCGCCCCGCCGGCTTCCTGATGGCCTACACGCTGCTCATCGTGCCCGTCTACGACGTGGCGCGCGTCATCCTGGTGCGCCTGCGCCACCGCAAGCCCGTGTTCGACGCCGACCGCAACCACATCCACCACAAGCTGATGGCCGCGGGCATGAGCCAGCACCAGGCGCTGGCCGCCATCCTGTCGCTCGCCCTGTTCTATATCCTCTTCAACGGACTGGTGTCGCAATGCATGTCTCTGACCGCCATCGTCGCGGCCGACATCGCCGTCTATGTGGCTTTCCACGAGGTGGTCAACGTGTTGATTCGAAGAAAGGAAGCCGCGGCATGAAAAGAGGTTGTGATTTCGTCATCGCCCTGATAGCCCTCGTGCTTTTCTCCCCGCTCTTCCTGTTGTGCTACATCGCCGTGAAGCGCGAGGACCGCGGACCCGCCATCTTCCGCCAGGAGCGCATCGGAAGGGGCGGCAAGCCCTTCTACATCTACAAGTTCCGCAGCATGACGGTCGAGGCGGAGGAGGAGGGACCCCTGCTCTGCCAGCACGAGAACGAGACCCGCATGACCCGCACGGGGAAATTCCTGCGCGAGCACCACCTCGACGAGCTGCCCCAGCTGTGGAACGTCCTGAAGGGCGACATGGCGTTCATCGGCCCCCGTCCGGAGCGCAAATACTACATCGACCAGATCATGGAGCGCGACCCCCGCTACGAGCTGCTCTATCAGATACGCCCCGGAGTCACCTCCTACGCCACGCTCTACAACGGCTACACCGACACGATGGCGAAGATGCTCAAGCGGTTGGAGCTCGACCTCTACTATTTGGAGCACCGCTCGTGGTGGCTTGATTTCTCCATCCTTTTCAAGACATTCGTCAGCATCGTCTTCGGCAAGAAATTTTAATCTCCGGGGCGCGGACACCTGTTTCCGAATAGGAATAATGGCGGAGTAATGAATCGTTAATGGCAGAGTAGCGGTTCGTTAATGGCACACTAACGAATCGTTAATGGCGGAGTAACGGTTCTTTAATGGCACACTAACGCAAACGTAATGACATCAAAAAAGTCCTTTCTCAGACGGGGAAAGGACTTTTTTAGTGTCAGGCTTTTATAAAAGTGGGGATTTCTTTGCGCGCGGCTCTATGAGAGGGTGCCGGCGTCCAGCTTGGTCATGTGGTAGCCCAGGGCCTTCAGCTCGACGGCGACGCCCATGAGGTACAGTTGGTGGAGGGCGGCCACATAGCCTCGGAAGGCGGCCTCGCTGCCGGGCTCCAGGTGCTGATGGCGCAACATGTTGTCGGTGCGCGAGGCGCACTCTGCCACCACATGGGTCAATGCTTGGTGGTCGGCGTCGCCGAGCAGCAAAACCTTCTCGCAGATATAGTCGTCCATGTGGTCGAAATCGATGCGGTCGCGCAGGTATCTGTACAGGTCCTCCACCTTGCTGTAGAGTTCCCAGTCCGTGTCCCAATACTTGGCCACGGCCATGCCGAGGAACATCATCCACCCCAGGGATACGGTGGGGTATTGGGCAAACTCCCGGATGCCGTCGGGCAGGTAGCTCTCGCCCAGTTTGGGCCAAAGCTCCTCGAGGTCGGGCGCTTCGGGCAAACGTTGGTCTACTCTGCCGATGGCGGTGAGATAGCGGCGCAGGTCTTCACGGAACATTTGTTCCAAGTTTTTTTCTTCTTGCATATTTGTTTGTTGTAACTTGTTGTGTCAGCGTTCAGAACTTCTTGAGTGTCAGTTTCAGTTGCTTGGTGCGCAGCACCATGTCGCCGCCTTTCAGCCGCTCGATGCGGAAGCGGTCGGACAGGGTGTTGATGCCGTAGGGGCGCAGGGGCTGTGCGTCTTCGAGTCTTGTGTCGCCGTTGGTGCGGTCGTTGGTGTAGGGTTCGGAGAGAAACAGCGAGTCGCCCTCATGGGAGAAGCGCAGCAGATAGCCGCCGTTGTTGTCGCTCACGTTGAGCAGTTTTGCCTGGAAGGCCCAGAACTTCGACTGGCTTGAATAGTCGGCCACACCGCCTGTGGCGAGCGTGTCCACCCGCTCCAGGTGCCAGAATCCGTCGAGGTCGCCGTTGCCCGAAGTCTCCAGTTCGCACGCCGACAGGGCGAGGGCTGCGAGGGGGAGTATGAGATGTTTGAGATGTTTCATCGTTTGAATAGTCCTTTCTTGGTGATGGTGAGTTGGAATCCGGCGTTGTTGCCCAGGATTTTTCCGAAGTCCATGGCATAGCCTCCCGTGACGCTCCATCCGCGCAGGGCACTTTCGGAGTTGAAGGCGTAGGTGGCCTCGGTGAGGAAACTCACGTTGTGGTGTTTCTTGGTGTAGGGTGTGCCATAGGTGCCCAGTCCCTCTTGCCAGGTGGCGAGCACCCGATAGTAGAGTCCGCCGCAGGGCCGTCCGTCCACGCCGAGGTGGAACGCCATGAAGCGGTTGTCTTTCACCTCGATCGTGCCGTCCGTGTTGTAGAGGGGCGAGCGGTAGAGCGGGTTGCCCATCACCTGTCCCCAATGTTGCCATCCGGGATAGACATAGTGGTTGTAGTACATGTCTCTGCCGCCGATGTGGTCGGGCAGGGAAGGGGTGTGGTCGTGGTAGATGGGACCGCTTTGGTATTTCGTGTAGAGATATTCGAAGACAATGCCCTGTACGGGGCGGTCGTAGTCGAAGTTCAGTTCCGCTCCGAGCATGATGTCCTTCAGATTGTAGAGCAGGTAGCGGCGCTTCTTCCTCACGTTCCACTCGTCTCCTGTGCCATAGCCGTCGTAGTCGGCTTGGAACATGGCGGAGTGGTCCTCGAAGAAGTGGTCGGCATAGAGGCTGAACCGCCAGTCGTCCGCCTTCCAGTTGGCGCGGAACATCCATGAACCCAAGTGGTTGCCCTCGGCGTTCTCGTAGGCTGTGCCCAACTCCGCCTGTTCGCCTCCGCCGGGGATGAGGGCGCGCAGATAGTCTTTCAGTTTGTGGCGGTTGTGGGTCACTGTTTCCGTGCCGTCGGTGCCGAAGCTGTGGGTGTCGCCGCCGAACTGCGCCGCCATTTCGAGTCCTATCTCCACGGAGAGCGGGAAGAACGCCTCCTCGTTGCCTATTTTCAGATAGCCGGCCTTGCTGTGGTAGAGCACGCCGTCGGCATAACTCGACTGACGGTTGGTGAACTGATGCTGCCACGAGTTGTCCGTCATGATGCCGTAGGCGATGTGTCCTTTCAGGTGCAGCCATCCTCCGGCGAACGGCAGCGTCCAATAGTCTGGCAGTGAGAGGCGCACCTGTGGCACGGGGCGGGCGTTGATGCCGAGCGTCTGGCTGCCGCTGCTGAGCTGCCGGTTCTTCATTTCCATGGGATATTGCTTGGCACCCACGGTCAGGGTGCCGTGGAGCCACCGTGCCTCGGCATAAGCCTGCTGCACCACCACATGGCTCGTATAGCGGTAGGGGGCGGCCACATCCACCGCGTAGCCGATGCCCCAGCGGCGTGTGGAGTCGGTGGACAGCGGCCGCATGACGGCGGCGCGCAGATAGCCGTTCTCCTTGTCGAGCGAGCTGAGGCCGTATTTGTTGGCGTTGAGCCACAGCGGCGTCTTGTGGTTGGACGCCGAGCCTTGCATCTGCAGTTCGTAGCCCAGCCCCTCCACCAGGTTGATGGCGCGCGAGTCGTTCTGTGCGTGCAGACCGGGGGCGCAGAGCAGGGCGCACGCCAGCAGGAGATGATGATTCTTTCCTTTGTACATGAGTCGTTGTTCAGATTGTGCCAGCGAAGTTAGTGATTTTTTCTTGAACCTCATTATTTTTTGTTCAAAACCTCTCTGCAATATAAAATATTGTTGTACTTTTGCACATTATATATAATAATCTAATTCGATTTAATGAGACAGAAAATAGATTGCTTCCTGCCCTGTGGCAGCCTCCAGTTGTTGGAGCCGATGATCGAGACCCTGCGGCAGAGCAAGACCATACAGCATATTCATCTTCTGGTCAGCGCCGATTTCGCTTGCGCCCACCGGGTGCCCGACAATTGCAGCCTGGTGGTGATAGACCGCTTGTTGTCCACCAACACCATGCTCAGCATCGAGGAGAACACCGACGCCGACTATGTGTTGCTCAATCTGAAGACCACTCCCGCCGACTTGGGCCCTTATGCCCTCGACCGCATGCTCACGGCGGCGGTGGACACCAATGCCCTGTTGCTCTACAGCGACCATTATTCCGTGGAGCGCGGCGAGCGGGTGAAGCACCCTGTGATAGACTATCAGGAGGGCAGCGTGCGCGACGACTTCGATTTCGGTTCGCTCGTGCTGGTCAAGGCTTCGGCCCTCCACGACTATGCCCAGTCGCTGCTCCGTCAGAAGGCCGACTGGCAGTATGCCGGCTTCTACGACCTGCGTCTGTATCTCAGCCGCCGGGGCAAGGTGTTCCACCTCAACGAATACCTCTACACGGAAGAGGAACAGGACAACCGGAAGAGCGGAGAGAAGCAGTTTGACTATGTCAATCCGCGCAACCGCGAGGTGCAGGTGGAGATGGAGCAGGCTGTCACACGCCATCTTTCGGAGACAGGCGCCTTGATAGACACGTCCTATTACAGCCATCCCGACTTCACCGAGCAGCATTTCGACTGCGAGGCGTCGGTGGTGATTCCGGTCTACAACCGGGCGAAGACCATCCGGGACGCTGTGGACTCGGCGCTGGGGCAGAAGACGAAGTTCAAGTTCAACGTCATCGTGGTGGACAACCATTCGACCGACGGGACAACGGCCCTGCTCGACGCCTACGGCGACCCACGGCTGATACACATCGTGCCCGAACGCACCGACCTCGGCATCGGCGGATGCTGGAATGTGGCCATCCACGACGAACGCTGCGGACGCTTCGCCGTGCAGCTGGACAGCGACGACCTCTATTCGTCGGACAGCACCCTGCAGCGTATCGTCGACGCTTTCTACCAGCAGAAGGCCGCCATGGTGATAGGCAGCTACCGCATGTGCGATTTCGACCTCAACACCCTGCCTCCCGGTCTCATCGACCACAAGGAATGGACCGACGGGAACGGATGCAACAACGCCCTGCGCATCAACGGACTGGGCGCTCCGCGCGCCTTCTTCACCCCCTTGTTGCGGCAAGTGAAATTCCCCAACACCAGCTATGGCGAGGACTATGCCCTCGGGCTGGTCTTCAGCCGCCGTTATCGCATCGGCCGCATCTACGACGAACTCTATCTTTGCCGCCGATGGGGAGGCAACAGCGACGCTGCCCTCTCCATAGAGAAGGTGAACGCCAACAATCTCTATAAAGACCGTCTGCGCACGATGGAAATCTGCGCCCGCCGACAGATGCTCAGCGGCAAGGCCGACTTCATGGCCGACAGCCAGCTGCAGCGCTTCTTCAACAGGCAGTTGGAGACTTGGGAGTTGGCGCGCAAGAACTTCCGCGACCTGCAGAACGTGAAGACTCGCGAGCTGGTCGTGGGCGACAACACCCTCCATGTGCAGTTCAACCCGGCGCGCATCGTGTCGACAGGAGCAAAGATAGACAAGAAGGCCATCGCCGGCCGCCCCTGCTTCCTCTGCGACGCCAACCGCCCGAAGGAACAGATAGCCAAGGAGCTGGACGCCGATTTCAAGTTGCTCGTCAACCCGTATCCCATCCTGCCCACACATTTCACCGTCCCCGCCCGTCATCATCAGCCCCAGTCCATCCTCTCCCATTACGGCGAGATGCACAAGCTGCTGTCGCTCTATCCCGAGTTGATGGTCTTCTACAACGGGCCCAAATGCGGCGCTTCCGCCCCCGACCACCTGCATTTCCAGGCGGGCACCAACGGCGTGGTGCCGCTGCAGACAGGATGGCAGCGGCTCAGCCGCAACCGCACTACGGTCTACGCCTTGTCCGACGACGAGGACATCAGCCTGGTCAACGACTATGTGTGCCCCTTGTTCCTCATCCGCAGCAAGAGTCCGAAGGCCGACGCGCGCCTCTTCACCAAACTCTATCACGCCATGCCGCAAGCCAAGGGCGAGACCGAGCCGATGATGAACATCCTCGCCTGGCGGCAGGGCGGCGTTTTCCTGAGCGTGGTGTTCCCGCGCCGCAAGCACCGTCCCGACTGCTACCAAGCCGAGGGGGCGGCGCGCAGGATGGTCAGTCCCGGCGCACTCGACATGGCAGGACTCATCATCACTCCCCGTGAGGAAGACTTCCAACAACTTTCCGCTCAGGATGTCGAACACATCCTGCAGGAGGTGGGGGCCGACGAAACGATGGTGAAAGGCATTGTGGAGAAACTGAAAGAGAGTGCCCAACGGGAGGAAACCTGCTCGGTGGGCAACAGTTTCGGCCATCATGAACCCGTCGTGTCGGTGGGCATCGTGAGCGGACAGGAGATACATTTCGCACTCAACAACCCCTATCTCGCCAAGGGCGAGACCATCACGGGCGAACAGACCGTCACCTTCTCGGAGGGCGGCATCCTCTGGAACGGCAACCAATACCGCGAGCTGGTGTTCCAACCCCAATCGCCCGACGCTTCGTTCTCCCTCCACGACGTGACCATCGGCGTCAACTTCCACTGGGAGCGCAAGGAGACGCAGGTGTTCCAGGGCACACTGCGCTTGGTGGTCGAGGCCGACAAGGTCTGCGCCATCAACCAGTTGCCGGTGGAGAACTATCTGATGAGCGTCATCTCGAGCGAGATGCGGGCCACCTCGTCGCTCGAGTTTCTCAAGGCCCATGCCGTCATCTCCCGCAGTTGGCTGCTGGCGCAGATGGACAAGCGGCGCAAGAGCCAGGAGGGCGGCAACAACTTCTTCTCCTTTATCAAGAAAGACGACGAGCTGATACGCTGGTACGACCGCGACGACCATACCATCTTTGATGTCTGCGCCGACGACCATTGCCAGCGCTACCAAGGCATTACCAAGGAGACCAACGCCCATGTGGTGGAGGCCGTCAGACAGACCCGGGGACAGATACTCGTCTCCAACGACGAAATTTGCGATGCCCGCTTCTCCAAGTGCTGTGGCGGTGTGAGCGAGGAATTCCAATATTGCTGGGAAGACACTCCCAAGCCGTATCTCACGGCGGTGGTCGACGCTCCCCATGCCGGCGCCTTGCCCGACCTCACCGTCGAGGCGAATGCAGAGCGGTGGATACGCACCAGCCCGGAGGCTTTCTGCAACACCACCGACAAGCATATCCTCTCGCAGGTGCTCAACGACTTCGACCAGGAGACCCCCGACTTCTACCGATGGCACGTGGACTACACCCAGGAGCGGCTCCGCTCGCTCATCTCGGAGAAGATGAAAATGGACTTGGGCGACATTCTCGACCTCGTTCCGTTGGAGCGGGGCAGGAGCGGGCGCATCTCCCGGCTGAAAATCGTGGGCACGAAAATGTCGTTCACCATCGGCAAGGAACTCGAAATCCGCCGTGTGCTGAGCGAGTCGCACCTCTACAGTTCCGCCTTTGTCGTCGACCGCCACGACCTTGACGCCAACGGCGTGCCCGCCTCGTTCACCCTCACCGGTGCCGGATGGGGCCACGGCGTGGGACTTTGCCAGATCGGCGCCGCCGTGATGGGCGAGAAGGGCTATGGCTACGACCGGATACTCCTGCATTACTACCATGGGGCGGAAATCAAGAAAATCTATAAATAAGATCGGGCTTGACGGCTCAAACAAATCATCTATCACAACATGAGACAAAGAAATCCTTGGGCATGGGTGCCCTCTCTATATTTTGCGGAAGGACTGCCCTATGTGGCGGTGATGACCATCTCGCTCGTACTCTACAAGCAGTTGGGACTGAGCAACGCGGAAATCACCTTTTACACCAGTTGGCTCTATCTGCCGTGGGTCATCAAACCCCTGTGGAGTCCGTTCATCGACTTGCTGAAGACCAAGCGCTGGTGGATCGTGAGCATGCAATTGCTCATCGGCGCCGCCTTCGGCGGTGTGGCGTTCACGCTCCAGACGAGTTTCTGGCTGCAAGCCACCCTCTGCTTTTTCGCCCTCATGGCGTTCAGCAGTGCCACCCACGACATTGCCGCCGACGGCTACTACATGCTTGAACTTGACGACCACCAGCAAGCCATGTTTGTAGGAATCCGCAGCACTTTCTATCGCTTCGCCACCATCTTCGGGCAAGGCGTGCTGGTGATGATTGCCGGCAACTTGCAACTTATTTTCCGCAATGCGTCTGTCAAGTATTCCTGGAGCCTGATGTTCTACGGCGTCACGGGGTTGTTCATCGCCTTGTGGCTGTGGCACAGCTATATCCTGCCCCGGCCGAAAGCCGACAGGGGTATGGAGCAGGTGGATGTGGCGCAATTGTGGGGCGGCATCAAGCAGATGTTTGCCACGTTTGTCACCAAGATGCCTTGGAAACAGGTGATGTTCGGCATCCTGTTCATGCTCTTCTACCGCATGCCGGAAGGCTTGCTTGCCAAGGTGTCCACCCTTTTCCTGGTGGACAGTCATGCGGCGGGCGGACTGGGACTCTCTCCGCAGGAATATGGTCTTGTGCAGGGTACGGTGGGCGTGATTGGTCTCACGCTCGGCGGTATTCTCGGCGGTATCGCCGTGGCACAGAAGGGACTGAAATACTGGCTTTGGCCCATGGTGTGCGCCATCACCTTGCCCGATGTGGTCTATGTCTACATGAGTTATGGCCTGCCTTCTAATCTGTTGGTGGTCAATGTCTGCGTTTTCATCGAGCAGTTCGGCTATGGTTTCGGTTTCACCGCCTATATGCTCTACCTTATATATTACAGTCAGGGCGAATACAAAACCTCCCACTATGCGCTCTGCACGGCGTTCATGTCGCTGTCGATGATGTTGCCCGGTCTCTTTGCCGGTGCGCTGCAAGAGTGGGTGGGCTACCGCCACTTCTTCATCATCGTGATGGCTGCCTGCGCCCTTACCTTCATCGTCTCCGCCTTTCTGCGCATCGACGCCGATTTCGGCAAGAAAGAGAAATGCGAGAACGAGAAACTGGATAAAGTCAGCTCGGGCAAATAGGAAAGTCTGCTTGGAAACAAAAGAAAAGTAAAGATTGCAATAATGCGTCAACTCCCGGAAAAGATAAGAGAATTCTTTTCCGAGAGTTGGCGTCTATAGAGGGCTTAGTCAATAAATCGCTTGGTGATGTCTTTATAATTGTCGATGCGGCGGTCGCGCAGGAAAGGCCACCAACGGCGCACGTCTTCACTGTGGCCGAGGTCTATCTCGGCGACGATGCTCTCCTCCTCGGACTCGGAGGCGCGGTAGAGCAGTTCTCCTTGAGGTCCGGCAATGAAGCTGCTGCCCCAAAACTGAATGCCTGGTGTCTGTCCTGAAGGGTCCGGCTCAAAGCCCACGCGATTGACGGCAATCACAGGCAGGCCGTTGGCTACGGCATGGCCGCGCTGTACTGTGGTCCATGCCTCCCGCTGGCGCTGCTGTTCTTCGGGTGTGTCTGCGGCGGCATAGCCGATGGCGGTGGGGTAGATGAGCAGTTCGGCACCTTGCAGCGACATCAGTCGGGCGGCCTCAGGATACCACTGGTCCCAGCAGACCATCACACCCAGTCTGCCCACGCTTGTGTCGATGGGATGGAAACCGAGATCGCCAGGCGTGAAGTAGAATTTCTCATAATAGGCGGGGTCGTCGGGAATGTGCATCTTGCGGTATTTGCCGGCAATGGTGCCGTCGCGTTCGATGACAACAGCCGTGTTGTGATAGAGTCCTGGTGCACGGCGCTCAAAGAGTGAGGTGACGATGACCACCCCCAAACGCTTGGCGAGTTCGCCATAGAATCCTGTTGACGGACCGGGTATGGGTTCGGCAAGGTCAAACAGATCAACGTCTTCCGTTTGGCAGAAATAAAGCGAGTTGTGCAATTCTTGCAGGATGATGAGTTCGGCGCCACGGTGGGCCAGGTCGGTGATGCCCTCGGCAAGGCGACGCAGATTGTCCTTCACGTCAGCCGTGTTGTGTTGTTGGAGAAAACCTATTTTCATAATTGAAGCGCCATACTGTTGCATGGCATGAGTGAGTGTTGGTGTATAGTGAAGACAGAGCCGGCGAGCGCAATGAAAGTCAACTTTCGAACGGTTTCGTTCCGTCTGTCTTCTGCAAATATAGCAATATTGCCCGAAACAAGCAAGAAAGCGTGTCTTTTTTCCTCTTTTAAGCCTGTTTGTCAAGGCAAAAAGACCTTTGCAACCCGGTTGCACTGCCTTTTGTTTATCTTTGCAGAGGAAACTTAAAGTAGAACCCAATATTTATGATTAAGAGATTTGTTTTTGTTGTGGCTGTCACGGCCATTGCCCTGAGCGGTTTCACGCTTTGGCAGAGAAATGCCGATAGCGGCGACCAGGAAGAGGAACACGAGGAGGAAGTGGACTATGAGAATATTCCGCTTTCGGCAAAACAGGTGAAAGCCGTGGATCTCCGCATGGGCGAGGTGACCGACCGCGAATTGGACGCCACGCTGCAGGTGAACGGAACCCTGGTGCTCCGCTCGCAGAATGTGGGCGACGTGTCGTCGCTCATGGGAGGCGTGGTGAAGGCCGTCTATGTGAAGGAAGGTCAGTATGTGGCGAAAGGACAAGTGGTGGCGACGGTGGAAAACACCGACATCGTATCGCTTCAGCGGGAGTATTATTCGGCTTGCAAGCAAGCCGAGTTGTCGCGTGCTGAACTGGGTCGTCAGCAGACGCTTGCCAGCAATGGCGCCGGCGTGAAGAAAACGCTGCAACAAGCACAAAAGGAATATCAAGTGGCGCAAGCCAATCTCACGGGCATCGCCCGCCAGTTGCAGCAGATAGGCATCAGTCCCGTCAAGGTGGGGCAGGGAAAATTTGTCACCGTGTTCCCGCTGCGCGCCCCTGTCAGCGGAACCGTGAGCAAGCTTACGGCAAGTATTGGTGGATATGCCGACATGCAGACCCCACTGATGACCATCCGGGACAACTCTGCCTTGGAGTGCGACCTGAACGTTTTCGAGAAGGATATTAACAAGGTAAAGGTGGGCAATCCTGTGCTCGTCTCGCTCACCAACCAGCCTGGTGTCAGAGTGAGCGGCAAGATTTATGGCATGAACCAATATTTCAACGACGGCACCAAAGCCGTGGCCGTGCATGTGAAACTGGACAAAACAGCCCAGACCGCCCATCTCTTTGACGGCATGTATGTGAGTGGCAGCATCGCCACCGGCCGCACACAATGCCAGACATTGCCTACCAAGGCCATTGTCACCGCCGAAGGCAAAAACTATATCTTCGCCCTCAACAAGGCTCCCTCGAAGGGAGAGTTTGTCTTCTCCCGCCATGAGGTGACCACAGGTGTGAGCCAGAACGGATACACCGAAGTGGCATTGTGCAAACACATCCGTCCCGGGCAGAAGATAGTGACAGACAACGCTTACTATCTTGCCTCGCTCACAGGCGAACACGGAGAGGAGGACTAAGCGATGTTTCAAAAGTTAATCACTTATTCCATCAGCCATAAGTTGGTGGTGGGTGTCTTTACGCTCGCACTGGTGGCATGGGGAGTGTGGTCGCTCGTGCAGTTGCCTTTCGATTCCACACCCGATATCACAGACAACCAAGTGCAGGTCATCACCCAAGCCCCCTCTTTGGGAGCACAGGAAGTGGAGCAATACATCACCACCCCCATTGAGATGGCCCTTGCCAACATCCCCCGACTGCAGGAGCGCAGAAGCATCTCCCGCAGCGGACTGTCGGTCATCACCCTCGTGTTTGACGATGACGCAGACATCTACTGGGCACGCTCGCAGGTGAATCAGATGCTCGAGACCGCCACCAAAGACCTGCCCAAGAACTCGGACACAGAGATGGGGCCTGTCGCCACGGCTTTGGGCGAGATCTATCATTACACGGTACGTGCCAAGAAAGGTTATGAAAACAAATACTCGCTCACCGATTTGCGTACCATCCAGGATTGGATCGTGCGCAAGCAACTGTCCGGAACGCCCGGTGTGGCGGAGGTGAGTGGATGGGGCGGCTACGTCAAACAATATGAGGTGGCGCTCGACAACGACCAACTGAACGCCAACGGGCTGACCGTGGGCGAGGTGTTTGACGCTCTTCAGAAGAACAACGCCAATACGGGCGGAAGTTATATCGAGGAAAACTCCACACAATATTATATCCGTGGATTGGGTGTGGTGAAGTCGCTTGACGATGTGAAAAACATTACGGTCAAGACGGTCAACGGCACACCTGTCAAGGTGGGTGATGTGGCAAAAGTGCAATATGGCCATGCTACTCGTTTCGGTGCCGTGACCCGCAACGGTGAAGGCGAAGTGGTGGCGGGCATTGCCATCATGCTGAAAGGCGAGAACTTCCAGCAAGTGAGCAAGAATGTGAAGGAGCGCATCGCGCAAATACAGAAATCATTGCCCGAGGGAGTGGTCATCGAGCCATTCATCGACCGCACCAATTTGGTGGACCGCGTGGAGGGAACCATCGCCCACAACCTCGTTGAAGGAGGTTTGATTGTCATCTTTGTCCTGATTGTCTTCTTGGGCAACTGGCGGGCAGGACTTGTCGTGGCGAGCGTCATCCCCTTGAGTATGCTCTTCGCTTTCAGCATGATGGAAACCTTCGGCATTGCCGGCAATCTGATGAGTCTTGGCGCCATCGACTTCGGAATGATTGTAGACTCGGCGGTAATCATCGTCGAGGCGGTGGTGGCGCATATCAACGGCAGCAGGGCGAAATATCCCACGTTGCGGTTGACCCGCAAGGAGATGGACGAGGAAGTGCACTTTTCGGCGTCGCGCATCCGCCAGAGTGCCGCTTTCGGTGAAATCATGATTATGATTGTCTATGTGCCGCTGATGACATTGGTGGGCATAGAGGGCAAGATGTTCCGTCCGATGGCGCTCACCGTGTTCTTCGCCATCCTGGGCGCCTTCATCCTCTCGCTCACCTATGTGCCGATGGCCAGTTCGCTTTTCCTGAGCCGCAAGGTGCATACCAAGGAAACCTTCTCCGACCGGATGATCAGGAAACTGCAGTCGTGGTATCGTCCGGTGCTCGATTGGGTGTTGGTGGAGCGCAAGAATGTCATCACGGCAGCCATCGCCCTGTTCTGCGTCAGTCTTGTCGGTTTCAAGTTTCTTGGCGGCGAGTTTATCCCCAGTCTGGAGGAAGGCGATTTTGCCGTGGAGATGAGCATGTCGCAAGGCACCTCTCTCTCCCAAATGGTGGAGAGCTGCACCAAGGCGGAACAACTCTTGAAAGCACAATATCCCGAGGTGAAGCAAGTGGTGAGCCGTATCGGCAGTGCGGAGATTCCCACCGACCCGATGCCGGTGGAGCGTGCCGACATCATGATTGCCCTCAAGCCCAAGGCCGAATGGACCTCGGCAGAGACCACACCGGAACTGATGGAAAAGATGGAAGAGACGCTCAAGACCATCCCCGGACTGGAGGCGGAAATCTCGCAGCCCATCCAGATGCGTAACAATGAGTTGCTCACAGGAATCAAGCAGGATGTGGCCATCAAAATCTTCGGCGACGATTTGAACATCCTCACCGAGCAAGCCGGCCGTGTGCGCCGCTTGATTCAAGGTGTGAAAGGGGTGAGCGGCATTTTCGTGGAAGAGGTGTCGGGCTTGCCCCAGATACAAGTGCGCTACAATCATGAGCGCATGGCGGAATACGGACTCAGTGTCGACGACCTCAACACCCTGCTTGAAACCACCTTCGCCGGTGGTGTGGCGGGCAGTGTGTATGAGGGCGACAAGAAGTTTGACCTTGTGCTCCGGATGGACAACCAAAAGCGCAGCGCCGAGTCGCTTGCGTCGCTCTATGTGCCGCTGCCTGGCGGTGGCAACGTGCCTCTTTCGCAGGTGGCAGACGTGGTGTATGAACCAGCGCCGGCACAGGTGTCGCACGAGGACGGCGCACGCCGTATCTATGTGGGCTTCAATGTGAAGGGACGCGATGTGCAGAGTACGGTCGAGGATATCCAGCGGATTCTTGACAGCAAGTTGAAGATGCCCGAAGGCTACTATTATACCTATGGTGGCGAGTTTGAGAATCTGCAGAGTGCGGTCAATCGACTGGCTGTCGTGATACCTGTGGCACTCGTCATCATCCTCTTGCTGCTCTATGCCACGGTGAAGAACCTCCGTGAGTCGCTCTTCGTCTTTTCCGCCATTCCCCTTGCGGCTATCGGCGGCGTGTGGGCGTTGTGGCTGCGTGGCATGCCGTTCTCCATTTCCGCCGGTGTGGGTTTTATCGCCCTCTTCGGTGTAGCAGTGCTCAACGGAATTGTGCTCATCGGCCAAATGAACCAAATGGAGAAAGATGGCGTCCAGGATATTCACCAGCGCATCATCGACAGTTGCATGATTCGTCTACGGCCAGTGCTGATGACCGCCCTTGTGGCGTCCATGGGTTTCCTGCCTATGGCGCTCTCCCATGGTGATGGTGCTGAGGTGCAGCGGCCTTTGGCAACGGTGGTGATTGGTGGACTGGTCACGTCGACCCTGCTCACCCTCCTCGTATTGCCGGCTATCTACAAGACGTTTACGAAAAAGTGAGAACAAATAAAGCAGGAGCGGCTAATTATCCACTCCTCCAATCATAACATCATCGAACAATGAAAACAACAACCCTCATAGCTCTCGCCGTCCTCTCGTTGCAGACGGCATGGGCAGACAACAAGACGCTGTCGCTCCAGCAATGTATGGACTTAGCGGTGGCCAACAACTATCAGATGCAGGCTGCCGACAAGGCTACGGCACGTGCCAAGGCTTTGCAAGGCACGGCATGGGATGTGGAAAAAACAAGTCTTTCGCTTTCGCAAGATCCGACCTCTGGAGGCAGTCCGGACAATGCCCTGACCCTCTCGCAGACCATAGACTTTCCGACACTCTATGCAGCACGGCGCAGTCAACTGAAAGCGGAGACTGCGGCAGAGCAGAGCAAGAAACGTGTGGTGGAGAACCAACTGCGTGGTGAGGTGGCGGCAGCCTATTGGCAACTGGTATATCAGGCCGAGCGCATCCGCATCTTGCAACAGCAGGACACGGTGCTTGCCCGCTATGCAGAGTTGGCTTCCAAGCGATATGCCGCTGGCGAGACACGCAAGTTGGAACAGTTGTCCGCCGAACGTATGCAGCGGGAAAATGCTCTCGAACTGGCTGCGGCGAAAAGCGAAAAGACCATAGCTCAAAAGCAACTTTCCCTCTTGCTCAACACCGGCGACCAGGTGACACCCGCCGACATCCGATTGGCGGCCATCGAGGATGGCGGAAGCGGCTACAACTATTTGCAGACAGCGGAAGGACAGTATGCCGCCAGTCTCATCACCGCCGCCGACAAGAGTGTGACGGTGGAGAAAAACGGCTGTGCGCCTTCGTTCTCATTGGGCCTTCGCACGCAGATGGTCATCACCGGCTGGGACCCTTATCATGAGAACCGTGCTAAATACAGTGGCGGAAACTTCATGGGATTTGAAGTGGGTGTGGGCATACCGCTCTTTTGGGGTGCCACCCGTGCCAAGGTAAAGGCGGCGAAGATAGATCGTGAGCGGGTGGAAATGGAAATGAAACAGCAACAGCAGCAACGGGAAAATGAATATTCCGCCTTTCAAGACCGCTACAACGCCGCCTACAACCGGATGATGTATTATGAGACGGAAGGCGGCAAGCAGGCAGAGGAGCTGGGCCGGCTGAGTGCTTTGGAATACGAAAACGGCGAAATCAGTTATATAGAATATGTCAATGCCTTGCAAGAGAGTATCGACATGAAACAAAAGCGCGCTGCGGCAATCAATGATTACAATCAAGCGGTGATAGCCTTGAAACGAATGAGAGGCGACCTATAAAGACAGCGAAAGTTCCGAGAGGAGCTTTCGCTGTTTCTATAGAGAACTGTCTATCTGTGTTTCTTTCTGCATTCTGCACATTCTCCTTTGATGACGAACGACATGGAATGGGCAAAGAATCCTTCAGGCAGGTCGATATGGGGCAGATGTTGGTCTTCCAAACAGAAGGACCGCTGGCACGACTCACAATAGAAATGCACATGCCCGTCGGTGTGGTTGCAGTGTCCCTGTTGCTCGCACAATTCATAGTTGAGCACCCCGCGTCCGTCCTCAAAGGCATGCACCACGTCGTGTTCGAGGAAAAGGGTCAGCACACGGAAGATGCTCGACTTGTCCATGGAGGGCATGGTCTCGTCGATGTTTGACAGACTCATCGGTCGTTGCTCGGCGACCAGTTTCTTCAACACGAGTATTCTGTTGGCAGTGGGCTTGATGTTTTTTGCCTCAAGCCTATTGATAGCTTCTTGTGAATCCATATTTTTTTGATTTTTACTTTGATGTCAGGCGATCACACCCTCGGGATATTGCATGGTCAGGCAATGGAGTGAACCGTGCTGACGGATGACGGTGCGGGCGTCGATGGGGATGATTTCCCGATCGGGGAAAGCCTGTTGCAGCAGACGGATGGCTTCGTGGTCGTGGTCAGGTTGCATATAGGTGGGGCAGAGCACTGCACCATTGAGAATCACGAAATTGGCATAGGTGGCTGGCAGCCTGTCTTCGCCGTCATAGATGGCGTCGGGGATGGGAAGCCGGAGCAGCCGATAAGGCTTTCCGTCGAGTGTGCGCAGCGTCTGCAACTGTCTCTCGAGTGCTTTGAAATCATCGTGCTGCGGATCGTTCACATTGTCCGTTCCTATATATAATAAGGTGTCATCAGGAGCTGTACGCACAATGGTGTCGATGTGTCCGTCGGTGTCATCGCCCATCAGGTTGCCATGGTCGAGCCAAACGATGCGCTCGGCGCCGAGCATGGCTTTCAACTTCTCTGTGATTTCCTCACGGGAGAGCGGTTGGTTGCGATGGGGAGCGAGGAGGCATTGCGAGGTGGTGAAGATCGTGCCCTTGCCGTCACTTTCCACCGAACCACCTTCCAGCACGAACTCGTTGTGGTTGACCAAAACACCATGGAAGACGCCTTCAAAGAAAAGACGGTTGTTGATGCGATTGTCAAGGGTGGCTTCAAATTTCTCGCCCCAACCGTTGAATTGAAAATCAGCAAGTCTGACTTTTTTTTCTGTCGTCTCGCCTGTGGGCAACAATGATAGAAATGCATGGTCGCGAGCCCACGTGTCGTTGGTGGGGCAATGGTGGAAGATGATATTCGGATGCAGCGACTCGTCGACAACATCCAGCACCATCGCCTTCACATCTTCCACATGAGGCGTGACGATGAGCACCTTTTCCTTTTTGGCGATGGCCCGTGTCATTGCCAGGAAGGTAAGCGTGATTTGGTTCAAGTAGTCAGCCCAGTCTGTGTGGGCATGTGGCCAGGTGAGTTGGATTCCACTCTGTGGATGCCATTCGGCGGGGAGTGTGTATTTTGTATGCATAGTTGTCTCTTTTCCTTGCAAAGGTAACGAAAAGACATGGAAATACATTATCTTTGCACCGAATTAACAGAAGAAAAGATGAAACACGAGAGATTTTGTATCGGCCTGTGTCTTGCTGTAGCCTTGACGGCCTGTGCGGACAGTAGAAAGAAGATAGACCAATATTCCAAACTCTATGCCGCGGGACAGCCTACGGAGGTCTCTGCTCCCGAAAAGCAAGTGGAGACAAGACCGGTAGACAACCTGGAGGTGCCCGCTCCGATACGGGGCGTGAAGGAACAGATACTGAGACGTGAGGGTTATATCACCTCGTATAACCAAGACACCAAGCAACCCAACTGGGTGGCATGGCATCTGACCGCAGACCATACCACAGGGCCTTACAAGCGTGAAGGCATCAAATTTCATGAAGACGAAGATGTGCCCGAACCGCGCGTGGTGGACTGGGACTATGCCCGGTCGGGATATG